>CP000781.1:4857500-5157500 GCA_000017645.1 Xanthobacter autotrophicus Py2 | reverse complement strand
AGATGCCTTCCCGCGCCAGCCTCAGTGCGCCAGTTCCAGTGCCACCGCCGTAGCCTCACCGCCGCCGATGCACAGGGAGGCGATGCCGCGCTTCAGGCCGTGTCTCTGCAGCGCGGCCAGCAGCGTCACCATCACCCGCGCACCCGAGGCGCCGATGGGGTGGCCCAGCGCGCAGGCGCCGCCGTGGATGTTCACCTTGTCCGCCGGCAGGCCGAGGTCGTGGATGGCGGCCATGGGCACCACGGCGAACGCCTCGTTGATCTCGAACAAGTCCACGTCCGTCAACGCCCAGCCGGTGCGCTCGGAGAGCTTGCGCACCGCGCCGACGGGCGCAGTGGCGAACAGGTTCGGCGCCTGGGCGTGGGTGGCGTGGCCGACGATGGTGGCGAGGGGGGTGAGCCCGCGCGCTTCCGCCTGCGACCGACGCATCAGCACGAGCGCCGCCGCGCCGTCCGAGATGGAGGAGGAGTTGGCCGCCGTCACCGTGCCGCCGTCGCGGAAGGCGGGCTTGAGGGTGGGGATCTTGTCGAGCTTGGCCTTGGGCGGCTGCTCGTCGGCGTTGACCACGCGCTCGGCCTTACCGGCCTTCACCGTGACCGGGGTGATCTCGGCGTCGAAGGCGCCGTCCGCCATGGCCTTCTGCGCCTTGCTCAGGGAGGCGATGGCGAAGGCGTCCTGCGCCTCGCGGGTGAACTGGTAGGCCTCGGCGCAATCCTCGGCGAAGGTGCCCATGAGGCGGCCCTTCTCGTAGGCGTCCTCCAGCCCGTCGAGGAACATGTGGTCGAGTACCCGGCCGTGGCCCATGCGATAGCCGGCGCGGGCGCGGTCAAGCAGGTAGGGGGCGTTGCTCATGCTCTCCATGCCGCCGGCCACCGCCACCTCGGCGGAGCCGGCCAGCAGCAGGTCATGGGCAAACATGGCCGCCTTCATGCCGGAGCCGCACATCTTGTTGACGGTGGTGGCGCCGGTGGAGAGCGGCAGGCCGGCGCCCAGCGCCGCCTGGCGGGCGGGGGCCTGGCCCTGTCCGGCGGGCAGAACGCAGCCGAACACCACCTCGTCCACCGCTTCCGGCGCGAGGCCGGCGCGGGCCAGCGCCGCCGCGATGGCGGTTGAGCCGAGGACGGGGGCGGCCACATCCTTGAAGTCGCCCTGGAACCCGCCCATGGGGGTGCGGGCGGCGCCAACGATGACGATGGGATCTTCCGTGCGGTTGGTCATGGGATCCTCCTTGTGGGTCAGCGGGGCGGCATGCGCAGGGCGCCGTCGAGGCGGATGACCTCGCCGTTGAGCATGGTGTTCTCGCAGATGTGTCTGACGAGGGCGGCATATTCCGGCGGCCGGCCGAGCCGGGGCGGGAAGGGCACGGTCTTGCCCAGGGAATCCTGCACATCCTGCGGCAGGCCCGCCATCATGGGCGTCTCGAAGATGCCCGGCGCGATGGTGACGACCCGCACCCCGAAGCGCGCCAGCTCCCGCGCCACCGGCAGGGTGAGCGCCGCGACACCGCCCTTGGAGGCCGCATAGGCGGCCTGGCCGATCTGGCCATCGAATGCGGCGATGGAGGCGGTGTTGATGATGACGCCGCGCTCGCCGTCGGCGTCGGGCTCTTCCTTCACGATGGCGTCGGCGGCAAGGCGCAGCATGTTGAAGGTGCCGATGAGGTTGATGCCCACGGCCCGAGCGAAGCTGTCGAGCCGGTGAGGACCCTCGCGGCCCACCACCTTCTCGCCGGGGGCGACGCCGGCGCAATTCACCAGCCCATGAACATGGCCGAAGGCCTCGCGGGCCAGCGCCACGGCGGCGAGGCCGTCGGCTTCGCTGGTCACGTCCGCGCGCTGGAACCGGGCGCTGTCGCCCAGCTCGGCGGCGACGGCGCTGCCGGCCTCGGCATTGATGTCCACGATCACCACCCGCGCGCCTTCGCCCACCAGCATGCGCGACACCGCCGCGCCAAGGCCGGAGCCCGCGCCGGTGACGATAAAGACGCGACCGTCGATCTTCATGAGGTCCTCCCCGTGATGGCTTCTATGGGCTCTTGCGGCCGTTCCGGTTCGCAAGGCCGGTTGTCGTCTCATCTAGCGAATGGCGAAGTGGCATTCGATGGCGCAATCGATCTAAATTGATGAGCGGTTTTGCCATGTAGGAGCCTCGCCCTGGAACGGCGCATGATTTCCGCCGGCTTCGTGGACGACGCGCTGGACTGTCTTGTCCGGCGCGGCATCGATCCCGCGCCGGTGCTGGCGCAGGCGGGGCTTGCCGTGCCGTTCGGGGACGCGGTCTCCGCCGAGCAGTATGGCGCCCTGTGGCTGGCCGTTTCGCAGGCGCTGGACGACGAGTTCTTCGGCCTCGGTGGCCGGCCCATGCGGCCGGGCAGCTTCACGCTGTTGTGTCACGCGCTGATGGGCGCCGCGACGCTGGAGCAGGCCCTGCGCCGCGCGCTGCGCTTCCTGAAGGTGGTGCTGGACGATCCCGAAGGCGAGCTTCAGGTGGCGGAGGGGCTCGCCGCCATCGTGCTGAAGGATACCGGTGCCGCGCGCTCGGCCTTCGCCTATCGCACCTACTGGATCATCGTCCACGGCATCACCTGCTGGCTGGTGGGTCGGCGCATCCCGCTGCGGCAGGTGGATTTCCGCTGCGGCCCGCCGGAGCATGGCGCCGACTATCGCCTGTTCTTCGGCGCGCCGGTGCGGTTCGACCAGCCGCACAGCCGGCTCGCCTTCGATGCCGCCTTCCTCACCTTGCCGACGACCCGCGGCGAACGGGCGTTGAAGGAGTTCCTGCGCGGGGCGCCGGCCAACATTCTGGTGCGCTACCGGCACGACCAGGGCCTCGCCGCGCGCGTGAAAGCCCGCCTGCGCGCTGTGCCGGCCACCGCCTGGCCCGGCTTTGAAGACCTCGCCCGGCAACTGCGGCTTCCCGCCTCCACCCTGCGCCGGCGCCTTGCCGACGAGGGCCAGACCTATCGCGACATCAAGGACGAACTGCGCCGGGTGCTGGCCGAGGCGCTGCTGCGGGAGGGGGCGAAGCCGGTGGGCGAGATCGCGGCGGAGCTGGGCTTCTCCGAGCCCAGCGCCTTCCATCGCGCCTTCCGCAAATGGACGGCGCAAAGCCCCGGCGCCTTCCGGCGGGTCAGCGGGGCGGCGGGCCACGACGAGGTGGCGGCGGGCCGCATTTGACGGCTGGCCGCGCCCTCACTACCTCTTGCCCGGTTCGGCGCCGGTGCGGCGCTCTGGAGGCCGTGTTGTCCGTCGTCACATCCATCCGCAAGTCGCTGGTTCCCATCCATCGGGAAGGCTACCCCTTCATCGCCATCGCGGTGGTGATCGCGCTCGGGCTCATGGTCTTCTCCACCTTCCTCGGCATGATCGGGGTGGGGCTGGCCATCTGGACCGCCCTGTTCTTCCGCGATCCGCCGCGGGTGACGCCGGTGCGCGACGGGCTGGTGGTGGCGCCGGCAGACGGGCGCATCTCCCAGGTGGGCCTCGCCCGGCCGCCGCGCGAGCTGGACCTGTCCGACGAGCCGCTGCTGCGCGTCTCCATCTTCATGAACGTGTTCAACGTGCACGTGAACCGGGCCCCGGTGACCGGCCGCATCGAGCGCCTCGCCTACAAGCCGGGCCTGTTCCTCAACGCCGACCTGGACAAGGCGAGCGAGGACAATGAGCGCAACGGCCTCGTGATCTCCACGCCCCTGTGCCGCGTGGGCGTGGTGCAGATCGCCGGCCTCATCGCCCGCCGCATCGTCTCCTTCGTGCGGGAGGGCGAATCGATCGGCGTCGGCGAGCGCTTCGGCCTGATCCGCTTCGGCTCGCGGGTGGATGTCTATCTGCCGGTGGGCACGCGGGTTCTGGTGTCCGAAGGCCAGCTGACGGTGGCCGGCGAGACGGTTCTGTGCGATCTCTCCGCCCAGCAGCCGCGCGAGACGGCCTACCGGGTGAGCTGATGGAAACGCCCTTTCCCCCGTTCGATCCGGAAGGCCGGCCGCGCCCCCGCTTCGGCCGCCTCGGCCGGGTGCCGCTGCGGGTGCTGTTGCCCAATCTGGTGACGCTGCTGGCCCTGTGCTCCGGCCTGACGGCGGTGCGCCTCGCCATCGAGGAGCGGATCGAGCTGGCGCTGGCCGCCATCGTCTTCGCGGCCTTGCTTGATGGCATCGACGGTCGCCTCGCCCGGGCGCTGAAGGGCACGTCGCGCTTCGGCGCCGAACTGGACAGCCTCGCCGACTTCGTGAATTTCGGCTGCGTGCCGGCGCTGATGCTCTATTTCTGGGGGCTGAAGGAGACCGGCTCCGTGGGCTGGATCGCCGCGCTCGCCTATGCCATCTGCGCTGCGCTGCGCCTCGCCCGCTTCAACGTGATGCTGGATGATCCCCACAAGCCGCCGTTCGCCGGTGACTTCTTCACCGGCATCCCGGCGCCGGCGGGGGCCATCACAGTGCTGCTGCCCATCTATCTGGAGCTGATCGGCGTGCCCCATGGCGGGGTGAGCGCGCCCATCGCGCTGCTCTATTGCCTGGCCATCGGCTTCCTCATGATCTCCACCGTGCCGGCCTGGTCGGGCAAGACCCTGGGGCGGCGGGTGCGGCGGGACATGGTGCTGCCGCTTTTCGTGGCGGTGGCGATCTTTTTTGCGCTGCTGGCGAGCTATCCCTGGATCGTGCTCTCGGTGTGCTCGATCATCTACCTCGCTTTGCTGCCCGTCTCCACCCTGAGATACCGTCGGCAGATGGCCGCATGGCGCGCCGCGCGCCCCGAGGACCTCCCCGCCGCCTGAAGGCGGGGAGACGGGGCGGAACTGTCAGCAGTCAGATTGCATGCAATTGGCGCAATAATGCGTAATTATTGTGCATATAAGCGCGTTTGCGACGGGTCTGAACCCATTCGTGAACTGGACCATATTATTGATATTAAATGTAAATCATATTTTTGTATGCAATTGGCATGCAGCTTGAATGGGAATGGGCGACAGTCACCATTGGGGATGCCGTCCGATGAACCGCCGCGAATTCGTGAAGTCTGCGTCTGCCACCGCCGTTGCCACCGGAACCGGTGTCGCCGCCCCGGCGGTCTTCTCCTCGGCACAGGCGCAGGCGCGCAACGAGACGCTGCTGATCGTCTCCGAGAGCGGCCCCAACAACCTCGACATCCATGGTGTCGGCACCAACGTGCCGGGCTATGAGGCGAGCTGGAACACCTACGACCGCCTCATCACCCACGAGATGACCGAGAAGGACGGGGTCCGCTACTACGACCGCGACAAGCTGAAGGGCGAGCTCGCCGAGGACATGAACATCGGCGACATGTCGGTGACCTTCAAGCTGAAGAAGAACGCCACCTTCCAGGACGGCACCCCGGTCACCGCCAAGGACGTGAAGTGGTCGCTGGACCGCGCCGTCTCCGTGGGCGGCTTCCCCACCTTCCAGATGAAGGCCGGCTCGCTGGAGAAGCCCGAGCAGTTCGTGGTGGTGGATGACCACACGGTGCGCGTGGACTTCATCCGCAAGGACCGCCTCACCATCCCCGATCTCGCCGTGATCGTGCCCTGCGTCATCAATTCCGGGCTGGTGCAGAAGAACGCCACCGAAAAGGACCCCTGGGGCCTCGAATACACCAAGCAGAACACCGCCGGCTCCGGCGCCTATCGCGTCACCAAGTGGACCCCCGGCACCGAGGTGATCTTCGAGCGCTTCGAGGACTGGAAGGGCGGCCCGCTGCCCAAGATCAAGCGCGTGATCTGGCGCATGGTGCCCTCCGCCGGCAACCGCCGGGCGCTGCTGGAGCGCGGCGACGCCGACATCTCCTACGACCTGCCCAACAAGGATTTCGTGGAGCTGAAGCAGGCCGGCAAGCTGAACATCACGTCGGTGCCCTATTCCAACGGTGTCCAGTACATCGGCATGAACGTGAAGAACCCGCCCTTCGACAATCTGAAGGTGCGCCAGGCCATCGCTTACGCCATCCCCTACCAGAAGATCATGGACGCCGCCCTGTTCGGCCTCGCCAAGCCCATGTTCGGCGCCCCGGCGGATGCGCAGACCCAGGTCAAGTGGCCGCAGCCCACCAAGTTCGTCACCGACCTCGCCAAGGCCAAGCAATTGCTGGCGGAGGCGGGCTATCCCGACGGGCTGGAGACGACGCTGTCCTTCGACCTCGGCTTTGCCGGCGTGAACGAGCCGCTGTGCGTGCTGCTGCAGGAAAACCTGGCGCAGATCGGCATCAAGACCACCATCAACAAGATCCCCGGCGCCAACTGGCGCACCGAGCTGACGAAGAAGGTGCTGCCGCTGTTCACCAACGTGTTCTCGGGTTGGCTGGACTATCCCGAATACTTCTTCTTCTGGTGCTACCACGGCAACAATTCGATCTTCAACACCATGAGCTACCAGTCGGCGGCCATGGATGCCTTCATCGACGGCGCCCGTGCCGCCGCCGCCAACGGCGACAAGGCGGCCTATGATGCGGACGTGAAGGGCATGGTGGACCTCGCCTTCGCCGACGTGCCGCGTATCCCGCTCTACCAGCCCTATGTGAACGTGGCGATGCAGAAGAACATCACCGGCTACGAATACTGGTTCCACCGCCGTCTCGACTATCGCGCTTTCCAGAAGGGGTGAGGGTTCCACGCACCCCGGGCCGGCGCGACCGGACCGGTGCGTGTGGTCGGGTTTTCAACCGCCGTCATCCCCCGGCTCGACCGGGGGATCCACGGAGCGGCCGGGCCGGCCGCCGGAAACCGGGTGTGCTTTGACGCCGGGTGCTTTTTCGGCCCGGCGTGAATGCCCCGGTCAAGCCGGGGCATGACGGGGTGAGACGTTTTGGGAGAAAGGCCGGCGGGGCCATGGGCGGTTCTCGCCCTGGGACAACAGGCGGCCCCGGCCTTCGGACAACAGGAGACACCATGCTGAAGCTCATAGGCAGTCGTCTTGCCACCGCCGTGCCGAGCCTCATCGGCGTGGTGATCGTCACCTTCATGCTCACGCGGGTGCTGCCGGGTGACACCGCGGCCTATTTCGCCGGCCCCGCCGCTACGGCCGAATCCATCGCCGAGATCCGCACTAAGCTCGGCCTCGACAAGCCGCTGCCGGCGCAGTTCGTGGACTATGTCTCGGCGCTGGCGAAGGGGGATCTGGGAAGCTCGCTTTCCACCGGACAGCCGGTGGCGGCGGAGATTTCCGCGCGGCTTCCGGCCTCCGCCGAGCTGACGCTGGCGGGGCTGGTGCTGGCGCTGGCCATCGCGGTGCCGTTCGGCATCATGGCGGCGGTGAAGCAGGGGTCCTGGGTGGATCATGCCTGCCGGCTCATCACCACGGCGGGCGTGTCGCTGCCGGTGTTCTTCACCGGCTTGCTGCTGGTCTATGTGTTCTACTTCAAGCTCGGCTGGGCCCCGGCGCCGCTGGGGCGGCTCGACGTGTTCTTCTCGGCGCCCGAGACCGTCACCGGCTTCTATCTCATCGACAGCCTGATCGCGCGGGACTTCGAGACCTTCCGCGCCGCGCTGGCGCAGCTTGCGGTGCCGGCCATCACGCTCGCCATCTTCGCGCTGGCGCCCATCGCCCGCATGACGCGCGCCTCCATGCTGTCGGTCTTGTCTTCAGAGTTCGTGCGCACGGCGCGGGCGGCGGGGCTGACCGATACCACGGTGATCATCACCTACGCATTCCGCAACGCCATGCTGCCGGTGGTGACCACGCTGGGCATGGTGTTTTCCTTCCTGCTCGGCGCCAACGTGCTGGTGGAGAAGGTGTTCGCCTGGCCCGGCATCGGCTCCTACGCGGTGGAGGCGCTGATCACCTCCGACTACGCGCCGGTGCAGGGCTTCGTGCTCGCCATGGCGATCCTCTACGTGGTCCTCAACCTCCTGATCGATATCGCCTACGGCATCATCGACCCCCGCGCGCGGAGCGAAGCATGACCCTCGCCACGGCCGACACCCCCGCCCCCCGCGGCCTTGCCGCGACCCTTGCCCACGCGCGCTACGTCATCTCCGACAACCCGGTCACCGGCATCGCCTTCGGCATGTTCCTGGTGCTGGTGGTGTGCGCGCTGCTGGGGCCGTTCATCGTGCCCTACGATCCGCTCGCCAGCGACACGGCGGCCGCGCTCCAGGCGCCGTCTGCCGCCCACTGGTTCGGCACCGACAATCTGGGGCGGGACATCTTCTCCCGCGTCATCGTCGCGACCCGGCTCGACATGGCCATCGCGGTGTTCTCGGTGGCGCTGGTGTTCGCGGCGGGCGGCATCGCCGGCATCGCCTCGGGCTTCTTCGGCGGCTGGACCGACCGCATCATCGGCCGCATCTCCGATACCATCATGGCCTTCCCGCTGTTCGTGCTGGCCATGGGCATCGTGGCGGCGCTGGGCAACACGGTGACCAACATCGTCATCGCCACCGCCATCATCAACTTCCCGCTCTATGTGCGCGTGGCCCGCTCGGAAGCGGCCATCCGCCGGCAGGCGGGGTTCGTACAGGCGGCGCGCCTCACCGGCAATTCGGAATGGCGCATCCTGCTCACGACCATCCTGCCCAACATCATGCCCATCATGATGGTGCAGATGTCGCTCACCATGGGCTACGCCATCCTCAATGCGGCGGGCCTCAGCTTCATCGGCCTCGGCGTGCGCCCGCCCACCCCGGAATGGGGGATCATGGTGGCGGAAGGCGCGGCCTACATCGTCTCCGGCGAATGGTGGATCGCCCTGTTCCCCGGCCTCGCGCTCATGTTCGCGGTGTTCTGCTTCAACCTGCTGGGTGACGGTCTGCGCGACATCGTCGACCCCCAGCGCCGCACCTGAGGGAGGCGAACATGCATGGAGTCGTGGACGTGACGGCGCAGGCAGCCAAGACTTCCGAAGCCCCCAGCGGCCCGCTGCTGGAGGTGCGCGACCTCACCGTGGAATTCGCCACCCGCCGGGGTGTGGTGACGGCGGTGAGCCAGGTGAACCTCACCCTCGCCAAGGGCGAGACCCTCGGCATCGTGGGCGAGAGCGGCTCGGGCAAGTCGGTGACCTCCTACACGGTCATGCGCATCCTCGACCGGGCCGGGCGCATCGCGGAAGGCTCCATCACCTTCTCGGGGATGGACGTGGCCCACGCCCCGGAAAGCGCCATGCGCGACCTGCGCGGGCGCGAGATGTCCATGATCTTCCAGAACCCGCGCGCGGCGCTGAACCCCATCCGCACGGTGGGCCGGCAGATCGGCGACGTGCTGCTCCAGCACGTGCAGGCCGACGCCCGCAACGTGAAGGAAAAGGTGATCGACATCCTCAAGCAGGTGCGCATCGCCCGGCCCGAGGAGCGCTACCACGCCTATCCGTTCGAGCTGTCGGGCGGCATGTGCCAGCGCATCGTCATCGCGCTGGCGCTGGCCTGCCGGCCGCAGTTGATGATCGCCGACGAGCCCACCACCGGCCTTGACGTGACCACCCAGAAGGCGGTGATGGACCTCGTCACCGAGCTGACGCGCGAGCGCGGCATGTCCACCCTCCTCATCACCCACGACCTGGGCCTTGCCGCCGCCTATTGCGACACGGTGATGGTGATGGAGAAGGGCAGGGTGGTGGAGACCGCGCCGGCCGAGCGCATCTTCCGCGATCCCCAGCACCCCTACACCCGCAAGCTGATGCGCGCGACGCCCCGCCCCGGTATCACGCTGAAGGATCTTCTGCCGGAAGAGCCGGACCCTCTCCCGCCTGCGGGGGAGGGCAGGGTGGCGGCGCATGTCTCCACTCCGGCCACGGTATCCGGCCCGGGCGCCAGCCCCCTCCCGCATGCGGGACACGGAGCATCCGCCGTCCCCCTCCTCAAGGTGGAAAACCTGCTGAAGGAATATCCCCGCCAGGGCGCGCCCTCGGCGTTCCTGTCCGGCCTCCTGGGCAAGAAGGCGCCGCCGGAGGAGCGCATCTTCCGCGCGGTGGACGGCATCTCCTTCGAGGTGAAGAAGGGCGAGAGCGTCGGCCTCGTGGGCGAGAGCGGCTGCGGCAAGTCCACCACCTCCACCATCGTCATGCGCCTCATCGATCCCACGGCGGGGAAGATCACCTTCGATGGCGAGGACATCAGCGCCGTCCCGGCGAAGGATTTCGCCCACCATCCCCTGCGCGGGCGCATCCAGATGGTGTTCCAGGACCCCACCGAGAGCCTCAATCCCCGCTACACGGCGGAGCGCGCCATCGCCGATCCGCTGCTGCGCATGGGCGGCATGTCCGGCGGGGCCAAGCTGCGCGCCCGCGTGGCGGAGCTGGCCGAGATGGTCGGCCTGCCGCAGAACCTCCTGGAGCGCTTCCCCCACCAGCTGTCGGGCGGGCAGAAGGCGCGCATCGGCATCGCCCGGGCCATCGCGCTCGACCCCGACCTCGTCATCCTCGACGAGCCCACCGCCGCCCTCGACGTGTCGGTCCAGGCGGTGGTGCTCAACCTGCTGGAAGAGCTGAAGCAGCGCCTCGGCATGAGCTACCTGTTCGTGTCCCACGATTTGCATGTGGTGGGGCTGCTATGCGATCGGGTCATCGTCATGCGGCAGGGGCGCATCGTGGAGGAGGGCAGTTCCCAGCAGGTGCTCGACGCCCCCAAGGACGCCTATACCCGCGAGCTGATCGCCGCCATTCCCCATCCTCCGGTCTGAGGCCCCCATGAGCAACGAACTCGAACTCCCACGGGTGGAGGACGCGGCGCTGGAGCATCTGCTCGACGGCGCGCTCAGCGCCCATGCCATCGCCCCGCGCCCGGAATGGCGCGCCGAGGCGCTGTCCTACCTGCGCGCCATCGCCGATGCGGCGACCCTGGTGCGCAGCCTCGACCTCGGCGATGCCGAGGAGCCGGCCCCCGTCTATCGCCCCTGAGGCCGTGTCCATGAACGCCCCGATCAACGCCCCGATAAATGCAACCGCCGACGCCGCCAGCCTTGCCACCGCCTCCGCCGCCGAGATCGCGACGGCCGTCGCCTCCGGCGCCGTCACCGCACGCGCGATGATCGAGGCGACGCTGGCGCGCATCGCCGCTGTCGATCCCAAGGTGAACGCCTTCACCGACCTGACCGCCGAGCGCGCCCGCGCAAGCGCCGACCGCATCGATGCCCGCCGCGCCGCCGGCGCCCCGCTGGGGCCCCTCGCTGGCGCGCCCTTCGCGGTGAAGAACCTGTTCGACGTGAAGGGCTTGCCCACCCGCGCTGGCTCGAAGATCAACCGCGACCTCAGCCCGGCGGATGGCGACGCCACCCTGATCGCGAAGCTGGAAGCCGCCGACGCGGTGCTGGTGGGCGCCCTCAACATGGGCGAATACGCCTATGACTTCACCGGCGAGAATGTCCATGACGGCGCCTCGCGCAACCCCCACGACCTCACCCGCATGACGGGTGGTTCGTCCGGCGGCTCGGGCGCGGCGGTGGCGGCGGGGCTGGTGCCCATCGCGCTTGGCTCCGACACCAACGGCTCCATCCGCGTGCCGTCCTCCCTGTGTGGTACGTTCGGGCTGAAGCCCACCTATGGCCGCCTGACGCGCGGCGGCAGCTTTCCCTTCGTGACGGCGCTGGACCATCTCGGTCCGCTGGGCCGCTCGGTGGCGGACCTTGCCGCCTTCTATGACGCCATGCAGGGCGAGGATGCGCGCGACCCGGGCCAGACGCCGCGCCCGTTCGAGCCGGTCTCCGGGCTCATTGGGCAGGGGGCTGACGGCCTGCGCATAGCCATCGCCGGCGGCTGGTTCCGCTCGCGGGCGCTGCCGGAGGCATTTGCGGCGGTAGACCACGTTGCCGCCAGCCTCGGCGTCACCCAAGTGGTGGACATTCCCGACGCCGCCCGTGCCCGCGCCTCGGCCTTCATCATAACGGCGGCGGAGGGGGCAAGCCTTCATGCCCGGCGCCTTGCCGCCCGCGCCGAAGATTTCGATCCGGCCGTGCGCGACCGCCTGTTCGCCGGCCTTGCCATTCCCGCCTCCTGGGTGGATGCGGCCCAGCGCTTCCGCCGCCATTTCCATGGCGAGATGATGAAGCTGTTCCAGACCCACGACGTGCTGCTCGCCCCCACCACCCCCAGCCGGGCGCCGAAGCTGGGGCAGAAGACCTTCGTGCTCGACGGCGAGGAGATGCTGGTGCGGCCCAACATGGGCCTGTTCACCCAGCCCATCTCCTTCATCGGCCTGCCGGTGGTGGCGGTGCCGGTGCGGGTGG
This sequence comes from Xanthobacter autotrophicus Py2, assembly GCA_000017645.1. Taxonomy (NCBI): domain Bacteria; kingdom Pseudomonadati; phylum Pseudomonadota; class Alphaproteobacteria; order Hyphomicrobiales; family Xanthobacteraceae; genus Xanthobacter; species Xanthobacter versatilis. Next base: position 5,145,340 of record CP000781.1, on the reverse strand, counting down.
ATGCGGGCGACGCGCCGGAGCTGCCGCTGGCGGTCCAGGTCATCGCCCCGCCGTGGCGGGAGGATCTGGCGTTGCGCGTTGCGGCGACGTTGGAACGGGCCGGCGTCGCCGCCGCGCCCGTGGCCTCACTTTGAGCGGGAGAGCTTGGTGGAGATCGATATTCCGCAGGTGAAGGCCGAGGTGGAGGACGCCTTCGCCCGCTACGAGGCGGCGCTGGTGAACAATGATGTGGCCACCCTCGAAGCGCTGTTCCACGACGATGGCCGCACCATCCGCTACGGCGGTGGTGAGAACCTCTACGGCATGGACGCCATCCGCGAATTCCGCCGCGCCCGCTCGCCGGTGGGGCTCGCGCGCACGCTGGCGCACACCGTCATCACCACCTACGGGCACGATTTCGCGGTGGCCTCGACCCTGTTCCGCCGCGAGAACGCGCCGGGGCGCATCGGGCGGCAGCAGCAGAGCTGGGTGCGTTTTCCGCAGGGCTGGCGCGTCGTGGCCGCCCATGTGTCGGTGATCGCGGAGGAGGGCGCGGCATGAAACGCTCGTTCGTGCGCGTGCCCCATTTGCCAGTTTAGAGACGGCTTCACCGCCTGGATTGCTTCAATCCCGGCGGATCCGGCTCTAAGCCACGCCTCTTTCCCGGTTCCCCCGCGCCGGGGCAGGGGCGCGGCGCTCACGGCGGGGGAGGGGACGGGGCATGCTCCGGTTCCTTCCCCGTCAGGACTTCACCGGAATTCGCGCCGCCGTCGAATCCAGGTAGTTTAATATGCCATGACCCTGCATCCGCCGCAGCCGCTCAAGGCTCCCGCATCCGCTTCGCGCCCCCGCAGGCGTCGTGCCGCCGGCCGGCCGGTCACGCGGACCGAAGAGCTGCGCCTCCAGATCGCCGACGACATCGTGCGCGGCCGCCTTGCCCCGGGCACGCCGCTGGAGGAGGTGGAGATCGCCAAGCGCTACGGCGTGTCCCGCACCCCGGTGCGCGAGGCGCTGCGCGACCTTGCCGCCTCTGGCCTGGTCGAGGCGCGGCCCCATCGCAGCGCCCTTGTGGCCCAGCCCTCGCTGGAGCGGCTGCGCGGCATGTTCGACGTGATGGCGGAACTGGAGGCCCTGTGCGCCGGCTTGTGCGCGGTCCATATGACGGCGGCCGAGCGGGCCGGGCTGGAAGCCACCCACGCCGAGCTTGCCGACCTGACCCGGCGCGGCGACGAGGGCGGCTATACGGTGCTCAACGAGCGCTTCCACACCACGCTCTATGCCGGCTCCCACAATGATTACCTGGCCGAGCTGACGCTGGCGACTCGCGCCCGGCTGCAGCCGTTCCGCCGCGCCCAGTTCCGCACCCTGGGGCGGCTGGCGCGCTCCTATGAGGAGCACGACCGGGTGGTTACCGCCATCCTGCGTGGCGACAAGGCCGAGGCCGCCGCCGCCATGCGCGCCCACATCCTCACCGTCGAGGTTGCCTACGAGCGTTACGCCGAGAGTGTGTGAGGGCGGCGCGGCGTGAGTGGCGTCACTGCGCCGCTTCAGCATCCGTGAGGTTGTCGAGGCCCTGCACGATGTGCTGGGCCAGCGCGTCCGCCAGCAGCGACGGCTCGTGGCGATTGCGCAGCAGGCCGATGTCGCACGGGGGTAGGGGCGGATAGCCGTCGGCGCTGCCGAGCACGCGCATGCCGGTGCGCAGCGCCGATTCCGGCAGCACCGAGACCGCGAGACCAGCCAGCACCGCCGCCGCCACCGCGCCGCTGTTGGGGCTGGTGTAGAGGATGCGGTGGCTGCGCCCCGCCCCGACCAGCCGGGAGACGGCGATATCGCGCCACTGGCAGGTGGTTCGGCCCAGCGCCAGCGGCACCGGCGTCTCCAGATGCACGCTGTGCCGCGCCGAGGACACCCACAAAAGCCGCTCGCGGCGGATGACGTGGGCGTTCCGGGCGGTGATCTCGGTCGCGGTGATGATGGCGAGGTCGATGGTGCCGCCGGCGATGTGCTGCACCAGTTCGCTCGACGGCTCGCACAGCACGGTCAGCTCCACCGAGGGATGGGTCCGCGAGAAGCGGGCCATGATGTCCGGCAGGTAGCGGTCGGCGTAATCGTCCGGCACCCCCAGGCAGACCCGCCCCGACAGGGCGGCATCGGCGAAGCTGAGCACCGCTTCCACGTTCAGCTTGACGATGCGCCGGGCATAATCGAGCAGGCGCTCGCCGTCCTCGGTCAGGCGCGAGGCGCGGCCGTCGCGCATGAACACCGGGCGGCCCACGCGCTCCTCCAGGCGCTTCATCTGCATGGAGACGGCGGACTGCGTCTTGTGCACCACCTCCGCCGCACGGGTGAAGCTGCCGGTCTCGGCAATGGCCACGAATGTGCGCAGCTGGTCGGGGTCGAGCATCACCGTCATGGGGTGCGGTTCCGGAGCATTCATCACGCAGAATGATACGTGAGATGAAAAACATTCGCTAGCTTGATTCATGCCGGGGGGTCACAAAGGGCGCGCCGAAGCGGCGGGATACGAAATCGGGTGGCTCGAGGAGCCCCTGGGACCCACGAAAGGACTGTCCGCGATCCCCACCCCGGCAATGGAGATGAAGATGAGCGTTCATGGTGAAACCCGGAAGATTGCCTTTGCCCCCGCGGGCGAGATGCTGGCGGCCCTGTGCCTGGCGGCCGTCTCCCTGGCCGGCAACGTGGCAAAGACGGCGGGCGCCATCGGCCGCGCCATCGAACGTCGCAGCGTCATGGCCGAGCTTGCCGGCCTCGACGATCGCATGCTTCGCGACATCGGCGTGACCCGCGCCGACCTGCGCGACGCCACCTCCGGTCCGCTGCTCGATGACCCGACTCGCGTGCTCATCCTGCGCGCCACCGAGCGCCGTACCGCCGCAAGGCTTGCAGCCCGCGCACAGCAGCACTGAGGTTTTCGCGCAGGTTAAAGGAAATGGAAGCCGGTGGGTGTGACCCGCACGGGCCAGAGCACATGAGTGGAGCGCGACCCGGCCGGGCGGTTTCAGGCCGTCCGGGTCGTCCCGAAAGATCCGGCGGGAACGCCCCTCGATTCCGCCGAAACTCGACCCGCGCCGACCGCAACCGGCGCGGGTCGTTTTGTGTCTGCGGGTACCGCAACGCCGCCCGGGCGCGGCCCTATTTCGTGTCGCGTCCGCCGGTGCGGCTCTGGGGAGATGGGCTGACGAGGCGAGGCCGCTCGGGCGGCTGGGTCTCGGCGTCCTTCACCGGCTGCGCGGCGGCGCGCATGATGTCGAGCCAGAAGTCCGGGATGGAATAGGCCCGCTGCTGCCCCTCCGTCCCCGGGAAAGCCGGCGGGAAGCCCTGCGCGAACAATTGGGCGAAGAAGTTCTGGAACGGCGCCAGCGGCGGGGGCGGGGGTTCCGGCGGCGGCGTGCGCGCGGGCGGGACGCCGGCCTGGGTCATGGTCTTGGTCATGGCGTTGACCACGTCCTGCCAGGCGTCGATCGGATTGGTGCTGCGCTGCTGCGGCGCCGGCTGGGGCGCGCGCTGGAACATCATCTGGGCATAGGCATCGGCCCAGGGATTGCCGGTGGCGAACGCCTTGGGGCTCTGCTCCGTCGCGGTGCTGGTGAAGGCCAGGAAAGCGTCGATGAAGGGATTGCCGGAGGAGATGGGCGCGATGCGCTGCGTGGTCTGGCCGGGCATCCGGCTCAGCATGGCTGCGAGCATCTGCTGGAGCGCGCCGGAGGCGGCCAGCGACTTTGCCAGGCCGCCGACCACGAGGGTGGCGAAGCTCGGCATCATCTGCCGAACCAGGGTCACGCCGAGGCCGGTGGTCGATGCCACGTGCGCCGCCACGGCCCGGCTCACGTCCGACGAGCCAAACACCGTATCAAGGGCTTCGCTGCCGGCACGCGACAGCTCCGCCGGCGCGGCGGGCTGCTGGGTATAGAAGGCGCCGTAGGGCCCGCTGGTCATCAGCGCCATCAGCGAGGCGAGGGCTTCAGGAGACTGGGTGGCCTGCTTGAAGGCCTCGGTGAAGGCCGGCATGACCGCCTCGGCCATCGCCTGGGCCTGCTGGGGCGACAGGCCGTACATCTGCCCGATATTCTCGAGCCCGTGGCCGCCCTGTGCCGCCCGGAGCATCTCCAAGAATTGATCCATACGCCCAACTCCGCAGGAGCGCGGCGTCCAGATGTGCGATCTGGCGAGCCTGTCCCATTTGCCGTTGCCCGATCGCGAACCCGGTGCTGCGACCTTACGCCATCGTCGCAGCGAAATCACGAAATGGTTGCAACAGCCTCGGGGCTATCCAAAGACTCTGCCGGCCCGGCCGCAGAAGCGTCCGGACGGCCAAGGCTCAGCCGGAGAATTCGGTTTCGTGGGACAGGATGTCCTGCGCCTCCGGGTTCAGCGGGCGGGCCGGCTTCTCGGGCTGGGTCAGGGGCTCGGGCTCCACCTTGTGGCCGCTGAACACCTCGCCACCCGCGAAAATGCCTTCCTCCAGCTGGCGCTCCAGGCGGGCGCGGTCGCGCACGCGCACGTCGGCGATGCGGGCGGCAGCGGCGTTCTGCGGCACGCCCAGCGCCTCCAGGGTGCGGGCGCCGAAGGACAGGGCCGATTCGAGGGTCTCGCGCAGCTCGAAATCCACGCCAAGGCGCGCCAGCTCCATGGAATGCACCCGGTCGAAGCTGCGCACGAACAGCCGCGCGTTGGGAATGGAGGCGCGCACGATCTCGACGATGCGGTTGGCGTCCTCCTTGTTGTCCACGCACACGCAGATGACTTCCACCGTCTCGGCGCCGGCGGCCCGCAGCACGTCGAGCCGGGTGCCGTCGCCATAATAGATGTGCACGCCGAAGCGCCCGGCGGACTGGATCATCTCCACGTCCTTGTCGATGATGGTGACGGTCACCTCCTGGGCCAGCAGGCACTGGGAGACGATCTGGCCGAATCGGCCGAAGCCGATCACCAGCACCGAGCCGTCCGCATCGGCGAAATCATCCGCCGGCGGCTCGGCCGCCGGTCGGGCGAAGCGCGGCAGCAGCCGCGACAGGGCGGCGAACAGCAGCGGGCCGAGGATCATGGTGAGGGCGGCCAGGGCGATCAAAAGGTCGGCCTGCTCGGATTTCAGGATCCTGTTGTCGAGGCCCAGCGGGAACAGCACGAAGGCGAATTCGCCGGCGGACATGAGCGCTACCGCGGCGCGCATGGAATCCTGGGGAGCGATGTTGTCGGCCCGGAACACCAGATAGACGATCACCGACTTGACCACCGCCACCGCCAGCGTCCCCACCAGCAGGCTCGGGATATGGCCCAGCACCACGGTGATGTTGAGCGACATGCCGATGCTCATGAAGAACACGGCGAGCAGCAGGCCGCGGAAGGCGTCCACATTGGCTTCCAGCTCGTGGCGGAAGGTGCTCTCCGACAGCAGCAGGCCGGCGAGGAAGGCCCCGAGCGCCGCCGAAAGGCCCGCCGCCTCCATGAGGCCGGCGGCTCCCATCACCACCAGCAGGGCGGCGGCGGTCATGGCCTCGCGCGCGCCGGAGCGGGCCAGCACGCGGAACAGCGGATTGAGCAAATAGCGCCCCGACACCACGATGACGGCGATGGCTGCCACCGCGATGGCGGCGGCGAGCAGGGTCGCCTTGGGATCGCGCGCTACCTCGGCCTCGCCGCCCGGCGCCAGCAGGGGCACCAGGGCGAGCAGCGGCACCACCGCGATGTCCTGGAACAGCAGGATGGAGAAGGTGCGCTGGCCATAGGGGGAGGCAAGGTCGCCGCGCTCGCCGAGCAGCTGGAGCGCGATGGCGGTGCCCGAGATCGACAGGGCGAGGCCGCTCACCACCGCCGCCGCCGCGCCGAAGCCGAGGCCGAAATAGGCCAGCAGCGCGAACGCCAGCGCCGTCAGCATGAGCTGCGCGGTGCCCAGTCCGAAGATGAAATGGCCCATGGACAGCAGGCTGGACGGCTTCAGCTCCAGCCCCACCAGGAACAGCAGCATGACCACGCCGAGCTCGGCGACGGTGGAGACCACCCCCGGATCGGCCACGTTGAAGCCCACCGGGCCGATGGCGATGCCCACCAGCAGATAACCGACGACCGGGGAAAAGCCGAGGCGCTTGGCGATGGGAACAGAGACGACCGCTGCGGCTAGGAATGCGAGCGCCGCGCCGAAAAGTGCGTGTTCATCTCCGTGCATCCAGCTCTCCCTGCCGGTCCCCGAAGCCACCGCCCCGGCGCCGCCCGGCCGCCGCTACTCCGCTCCGCTCCAGCTTTGTGCGCAGCAAGCATGTCCAAACCGTGCCAATGCTGCGGCGCAGCGATGGCTCTGCGCAAGACATCTGTCACGGAATGATTCCGCGCCCGTCGTCTGCGCCCATGGCCGCCGCGCGCAGTCTGGCATATCTGCCCCGCGTGTTGGCGTCGCGCGTGCGTTGAAAGGCTCCCGTGCACCGGCCACCCGGCCGGCGCCGTTCAGCGCAGCGTGTCGAAGCCCGGGCCGAAGCCGTTGAGGCTGAGAGGGACGCCGATGCCTTCTTCCGGGGTCTGGAAGATGATGAAGGTGGCCTGCTTGCCGGCCTTGAGGCGGGCGACGAGGGCGTCGTCCATCACCACCTCGGCGACGCAGCCATTGGGCAGGCAGCGGACGAATCCGGCGCGGCCCACATCCTGGTCGTCGATCTTGAGTCCGAGGCCAGCCGGCAGCAGCACGCCGAGGGGCGCGAGCACGCGCAGCAGGCGGCTCTTCTGGTCCGCCGTCTTCAGCACGATGACGGTGAGGCCCACGTTCGGCCGGTCCTCGGCCTGAACCGACTGGAGCAGCACGCACTGCTCGCTCTGGGCGCCGGGGGGCGTGTCGCAGCGAATCTGCCACTCGCCATGCACCGACTTCACCACGCCCTGCGCGGCGGCGGGCTGTGCAGTGGCCAGGGCCGCCGCGAGCAGCGCGCCGAACAGGGAAAGCAGCGCGCTGGCTCTCGTCCCGGACCGGGCCCTCGCGGCATGGCCCGAAAGGAAGAGGCGGCGGGCAGGGAACGACAGGACCATCGCAAGCTCCGGCAGGGACCCGGCGGGCGCCAGGCAAACCTGCCTTATCTGATTTAGTGAACCAATGCCTTAATGGCCTAGCCATCCTGTCAACAATGCGGCGGCAGCGTGGCGCAGATGTATGCCGTGGGGATTCTCCCAAGGGGGCGTTTCAACCCCGGACGGTGCGTCATGCGGAAGGTATTTGGGCACTGAAGGCGCGCGCCATTTTGTCTCCATGCCGTTGCGGCATACCCAGGTGCCGACCGCAAGCGCGGCAGCGGACGCGCAGGTGCGGGGCAAGGCGGCGCAAGGGGCTGTGCGGCACCCGGCTGCGGGTCTCCCGGATCGTCCCCCAATCCGCCGACTTATTGTCGCACCGAGGGCGAAGCTTGGGCGATTGCAAGGCGCACCCAATTATGTTTGATGAACTCTAGGGAGAGTGGCTGCCTTAAAAATCAGTGCACTTGCCAGCGGTTTCCGCCGGATGGGTAGCTCACTTGAACAAGTGGTCCGGACGGCGCGCCGCTGAGCGTGCAGGGCGGGCGCAGCACGTACGGTGGTTCAATCCGCCGGGCCAGGGAGAGCCGTTGAAGATGAAGTCGTTCCTCCGCTCCGCTGCCCTTGCCATGGGCACGTGCGCCGCGAGCCTGTTCGCGAGCGCCGCCTTTGCCGAGACCGGCCAGCCCTCGCCGTGGCAGATCAATCTCCAGGGTGCCGCTACGCCGGTGATGGAGCAGATCCACAGCTTCAACACGATGATGCTCATCATCATCACCTCCATCGTGCTGTTCGTGCTGGTGCTGCTCGCCATCGTGGTGGTGCGCTTCAACGAGCGCGCCAATCCGGTGCCGTCCAAGACCAGCCACAACACCCTCATCGAGGTGGCCTGGACCGTGATCCCGGTGATGATCCTCGTGCTCATCGCCATCCCGTCCTTCCGCCTGCTCCATCTTGAGCTGAACATTCCCAAGCCGGACATGACGGTGAAGGTGACGGGGCACCAGTGGTACTGGTCCTACGACTATCCCGACAACGGCGGCTTCTCCTTCGATTCCTACCTGGTGGCCGAGAAGGACCTGAAGCCGGGCCAGCCGCGCCTGCTGGCGGTGGACAATGAGGTGGTGGTGCCGGTCAACAAGATCGTGCGCATCCAGGTCACCTCGTCCGACGTGATCCACTCGTTCGCGATGCCCGCGTTCGGCGTGAAGATCGACGCCAATCCCGGCCGCCTGAACGAGAGCTGGTTCAAGGTGACCCGTGAGGGCATCTATTACGGCCAGTGCTCCGAGCTGTGCGGCCGTGACCATGCCTTCATGCCGATCGCGATTCGCGCGGTGAGCGAGGCGGACTTCGCGGCGTGGGCTGCCCAGGCCAAGGCGAAGTTCGCATCCGCGGCCGATGCCGCCGGCAAGCTGGCTGACGCCGGCGAGCCCGCCGGCGCTCTGGCGCGCTGAGACTTCGGCCGGCGCATGGCGCCGGCGCCTCTTTGAAATTGCGTCACCGGTCGCGGCCGGGGGCGGGAGCAGGCAAGCGACGGTGCGGCGGAACGGGCGCCAGTGCCGGCAGACAAGGATAGCGGGAATGGCCACCGAGGCAGTCACCCACACCCACGACGACCACGCCGACCACGACGCGCACATCCCCACCGGCTGGAAGCGCTGGGTCTTCTCGACCAATCACAAGGACATCGGGATCATGTACCTGATCTTCGCCATCGTGGCGGGGATCGTGGGCGGCATCCTGTCCATCGCCATCCGGATGGAGCTGCAGCATCCGGGCCTGCAGATCTTCTCCAATCCGCAGACCTTCAACGTCTTCACCACGGGCCACGGCCTCATCATGATCTTCTTCATGGTGATGCCCGCCCTCATCGGCGGCTACGGCAACTATTTCGCCCCGCTGATGATCGGCGCGCCGGACACGGCCTTCCCGCGGATCAACAACATCGCCTTCTGGCTGCTGCCGCCGTCCTTCATCCTGGCGCTGTCGTCGCTGTTCGTGGAAGGCGCGGCCGGCTCCAACGGCTTCGGCGGCGGCTGGACCATCTATCCCCCGCTGTCGTCCAAGCTCGGCCATCCCGGCCCGGCCATGGACCTTCTGATCTTCTCGCTGCACATCGCCGGTGCCTCGTCGCTGCTGGGCGCCATCAACCTCATCACCACCATCTTCAACATGCGCGCGCCGGGCATGACGCTGCACAAGATGCCGCTGTTCGCCTGGTCCCAGCTCATCACCGGCTTCCTGCTGCTGCTGTCGCTGCCGGTGCTGGCGGGCGCCATCACCATGCTGCTCACCGACCGCAACTTCGGCACGACCTTCTTCGACCCCGCGGGCGGTGGTGACCCGATCCTGTTCCAGCATCTGTTCTGGTTCTTCGGTCACCCCGAGGTGTACATCCTGATCCTGCCCGGGTTCGGCATCGTCTCCCACATCATCTCCACCTTCTCGCGCAAGCCCATCTTCGGCTATCTCGGCATGGCCTACGCCATGGTCGCCATCGGCGTGGTGGGCTTCGTGGTGTGGGCGCACCACATGTACACGGTGGGCCTGTCCAGCGGCACGCAGTCCTACTTCGTGGCCGCCACCATGATCATCGCGGTACCCACGGGCGTGAAGATCTTCTCCTGGATCGCCACCATGTGGGGCGGCTCGCTGCAGTTCCGCACCCCCATGCTGTGGGCCATCGGCTTCATCTTCCTGTTCACCGTGGGCGGCGTGACGGGCGTGGTGCTCTCCAACGCCGGCATCGACCGCTCACTGCACGACACCTATTACGTGGTGGCCCACTTCCACTACGTGCTGTCGCTCGGCGCCGTGTTCGCCATCTTCGCCGGCTGGTACTACTGGTTCCCCAAGATGAGCGGCTACATGATCCCGGAATTCTGGGGCAAGCTGCACTTCTGGGTCACCTTCGTGGGTGTGAACCTGGTGTTCTTCCCGCAGCACTTCCTCGGGCTCGCCGGCATGCCGCGCCGCTACGCGGACTATCCGGACGCGTTCGCGGGCTGGAACTTCGTCTCCTCCATCGGCTCCTATATCTCGGGCGTGGCGGTGCTGATCTTCCTCACCGGCACGGCGCTCGCCTTCATCCGCAAGGAAAAGGCCGGCGACAATCCGTGGGGTCCCGGCGCCAGCACGCTGGAGTGGACCCTGTCCTCGCCGCCGCCCTTCCACCAGTTCGAAGTGCTGCCGCGCATCAAGTGATGCCTTGGCCGCGCGCGGCCGTGACCTTCAAGAAGCCGCGGGCGACCGCGGCTTCTGCCACCTTCGGGATCCAAGGCGCAGCATCTGGCGCGTCTTGCCGGCGACGAAGGGTTTGACAGTGAGGTTCAAGGCGCCCGGAGAGGCGTGGGGAACCGCCAGACCGGTCCGGTCGGGGGCATGATCCTCCGGACGCACCGGGCTTGGGCCAGCAGAGTTTGAGGGAGTTTCGGGATGCGTGACGAACAAGCGAGCCTGACCAATCCCGAGCCGTATGCCTTCGCGGCGGCCGGAGAGGGACTGGCGTCGCCACGCGACTATTTCGAGCTCCTGAAGCCGCGTGTGATGTCGCTCGTCATCTTCACGGCGCTGGTGGGTCTCGTCCGCGCGCCGGGAGATGTGCACCCCATCATCGCCTTCACCGCCCTGTTGTGCATCGCCGTCGGCGCGGGTGCGGCCGGCGCCCTCAACATGTGGTGGGACGCGGACATTGACGCCATCATGTCGCGCACCCGCAAGCGACCGGTGCCGTCGGGCCGGGTCACGGCCCATGAGGCGCTGGCCTTCGGCCTCACCCTGTCGGCCTTCTCGGTGGTGGTGCTGGGGCTGCTGGTCAACGCGCTGGCAGGCGCGCTGCTCGCCTTCACCATCTTCTTCTATGTGGTGATCTACACCATGTGGCTGAAGCGCTCGACGCCGCAGAACATCGTCATCGGCGGCGCCGCCGGTGCGTTCCCGCCACTGGTGGCCTGGGCGGCGGCTTCTGGCACGGTGTCGCTGGAGCCGGTGCTGCTGTTCGCCATCATCTTCTTCTGGACCCCGCCCCATTTCTGGGCCCTGGCCCTCTACCGGGCGGACGACTACGCCCGCGCCGGCGTCCCCATGCTGCCGGTGACGGCGGGTCCCGACGAAACGCGCCTTCAGATCCTGCTCTACACCCTGTTCCTGGTGCCGCTGGCTGCCAGTCCTGCCGTGCTCGGCTATGTCGGCTACGCCTATGGTGCGGTGGCGGTGCTGGCGGGGGCCTGGATGATCGCTCTGGCCTGGCGCGTCTATCGCCGCCGCGAGGGGGAGGCTGCCGTGAAGGCGGCAAAGGGCCTGTTCGGCTTCTCGATCGTTTATCTGTTCGCGTTGTTCGCCACACTCCTCGGCGAGGCGGTGATTGGTGGGCTGCTGCGATGAGCAAGGACAAGAAGACGCCGCGTCCCTCGCAAGAGGAGGGCGTGGTGCTGACGCCGGAACAGCTCAGGCGGCGGCGAGCGCGCAACATCGCCATCGCCTCATTGCTGGGGTTTCTGGCGGTACTGTTTTACGTCGTGACCATCGTGAAGCTGGGACCCAATGTGCTGAACCGGCCGCTTTGAGCCGCTCGGCCAAAGTGGGCGTTTCGCAAGGGGCGTGATGACGAGGGAAGGGGATCGGGGGCGATCCGGACGGTGAGGGTGAAGGATGGACGCGGGCAAGGCTGAACGCAGGGCGGGCAATGGACGCCGCACCGACGGTCGCCGCCATCTGGTGGTGGCTGCGGCCTGCGCCGCCTTCATCGCCGCCATGGTGGGCGTCACCTATGCGTCGGTGCCGCTCTACGCCATGTTCTGCGCGCTCACGGGCTTCGGCGGCGCCACGCGGGTGGGCGCCGCGCCGACATCGGCGCCCATCGAGCGCGAGATCACCATTCGCTTCGACGCCAATGTGGCGCCCGGCCTGCCCTGGGCCTTCGCCCCGGTGGAGCGCGACGTGACGGTGAAGGTGGGGGCAACCAGCCTTGCCCACTACACGGCGGCGAACCGCTCCTCCATGGAGACCCACGCCAACGCGACCTACAACGTCTCCCCGCCCCAGGCGGGGGCCTATTTCGTGAAGCTGCAGTGCTTCTGCTTCGACGAGCAGACGCTGGCGCCGAACGAGAAGCTTGAAATGCCGGTAGTCTTCTACGTGGATCCCGCCATTGCGCAGGATCCGGACCTGAAGACGCTGACCGATATCACGCTGTCCTACACCTTCTTTCCCGCCAAGACGCCGGACAAGGCGGCGGCGCGGGCGAGCGGGACGGGGGGCTGACGGCGGCCCGCTCGGGAGCGGAGCCACCGGCTCGGGCGGGATAGGGATCGGGCGGCCCGAAGGGCTGTTCAACAGGAATGGGGCCATGCGCCGGGGATCCGGCGGGGCCTTCACGTGACAGGGGAAGGGAGGCCTATCGCGATGGCCGAGGCACACGTCAAGAAACACGATTACCACGTGGTCGATCCAAGCCCGTGGCCGATCATCGGCTCGGTCTCGGCGCTCATCCTCACCGCTGGCGCGGTGGTGTGGATGCATGGCGGCACTGCCATCGCCATGGTGGTGGGCTTCCTCGGCGTCCTCTACACCATGTTCGGCTGGTGGCGGGACATGGTCCATGAAGCCCGCTCGGGCTTCCACACCCGGGTGGTGGATCTGGGCCTGCGCTACGGCATGATCCTGTTCATCGCCTCCGAGGTGATGTTCTTCGTCGCCTGGTTCTGGGCCTTCTTCGATGCCTCCCTGTTCACCAGCGAGGCCATCAACTACCAGCGGCTCGAGTTCACCGGCGGCGTCTGGCCCCCCAAGGGCATCGAATCCCTGGACCCGTGGCACCTGCCACTGCTCAACACGTTGATCCTGCTCACCTCCGGCACCACTGTCACCTGGGCCCACCATGCCCTGTTGCACGGCGACCGGCAGGGCCTGAAGTGGGGCCTGTGGTGCACCGTGCTCCTCGGCGTGCTGTTCTCGACGCTGCAGGCCTACGAATACGCCCACGCCCATTTCGCCTTCGCGGGCAACATCTATGGCGCCACCTTCTTCATGGCCACGGGCTTCCATGGCTTCCATGTGATCGTGGGCACAATCTTCCTCGCGGTGTGCCTGCTGCGGGCCTATCAGGGCGACTTCACCCCCCAGAAGCATTTCGGCTTCGAGGCGGCGGCCTGGTATTGGCACTTCGTGGACGTGGTGTGGCTGTTCCTCTTCACCTTCGTCTATGTGTGGGCGTCCGGCGGCTCCGCCGGTCACTGACCAATCAGGCAGGGCGGGGGCGGCATGCCGAACTCGCCCTGTCTTCGCTCCGTACCGGGACGATAAGCACGCCCGTCCGGACGCAAGGAAATAGATCATGCCCCTGGACCCTTATTTCGCGCCGATCTCCCCGTGGTCGGCCGGTCTTGGCTGCCACTGCCCCCGATGCGGGCGCGGGCCGCTGTTCAAGGGGTTCCTGGATCTGGCGCCGTCCTGCACCGCCTGTGGGCTCGATTATGGCTTTGCCGATTCCGGTGACGGGCCGGCGGTGTTCGTCATCCTGTTCGGCGGCTTCGTGGTGGTGGCGCTGGCCTTCTGGGTGGAGGCGGCATTCGAGCCGCCGCTCTGGGTCCATGCGATGCTCTGGATACCCGCCATCCTCGTGGTGACGCTGGGACTGCTGCGCCCGTTCAAGGGCGTGATGGTGGCGCTGCAATACCGCAACAAGGCCGCCGAGGGGCGGCTCGATTCGCACACGCCGTGAGCGCTGCGCCGGACTCCGCGACCGGGCGCGCGCGGCGGCCGGGCCGCGGCCTGGTGGTGCCCGCACTTGCCGCCCTGGTGGCCTTCCTCATCCTGATCGGCCTCGGGACCTGGCAGCTGGAGCGCCTGGCGTGGAAGGAAGAGCTGCTCGCCCGCGTGGACGCGCGTGTCCATGCCCCGCCCGCGCCTGTTCCGGCTCCGGAACTCTGGCCCAGGCTCAGCCGCGAGGCGGACGAGTATCGCCGGGTTCGGGTGCGTGGCACCTTTGATCATGGGCGGGAAACCCTGGTCTATACGGTGCGCGGCGAGGATGCGGTGGGTCCCGTGAAGGGGCAGGGCTATCTCGTTGTGACGCCGCTGCTGCGCCCGGACGGGCCGCCGATCCTGGTCAATCGCGGCTTCGTCCCGTCCGACCGGCGCGATCCCGCCTCCCGCGCCGCCGGCCAGGTGGCGGGTGAGGTGGAGGTGGTGGGCCTGCTGCGTCTGCCGGAGGAGGCGAGCTGGTTCGTGCCGGCCAACGATCCCGCCCATGAGAGCTTTTTCCGCATGGATCCCGCTGGCATCTCCGCCGCCCGCGGCCTCACGGGCGCGGCGCCCTTCGTCATCGACGAGGAGGCGAATGCCGTGCCGGGCGGGCTGCCCCTGTCCGGCGGCACGCGCCTCGCGTTTCCCAACCGTCATCTGGAATATGCGCTTACCTGGTACGGCCTCGCCGCTGCCCTGGTGGGCGTGACGGCCGCCTTCCTGTGGACCCGGCGCCGCAGCGGGGGGCCGGGCTGAGACCGGGGCGTCATACGCTCCGCGGTGGAACAGGCGTTGCCCTTTTGCAACGGTGCGCCCGGCATCGCCGGCAAGCTCTTGACGCAACAGGCCGTTAGCCATCTTCTCTGAACAGCCCGGACGGTGTCGCCGCGTTGGGGATTTACAAACGGCTCGGCCGCAGGATGGCCGCGGTTTCAGTCAGAGGTCATCCATGCATCGGTCGCTGCGTTTCGCCCTTCTCGCCACGGTGTTTTCCGTGGGCGGGCTGGTTCCCGCCACGGCGGCCGACCTGTTTTCGCCGCCGCCGGCCACCCCGGTCGCGCCTTCGGCGCAGGAGGACTGGTATCTGACCATCGGCGCTGCCGGCCAGCTGGAACCCAAGTACCCCGGTTCCGATGACTACACGGTGCGCCCGGGTCTCATCTTCTCCATCAGCAAGGCGAGTCAGCTCAACGTCTTCCGCAGCGTGGACGACAACCCCTCCATCGCCCTGCTGGATACCGGCACCTTCCGCGTCGGCGCGGTCGGGCGGCTCGACTGGGGGCGCAACGCGAGCGATTCCGACATTCTGACCGGTCTTGGCGATATCGGCGTCTCGGTGGAAGCCGGCGGCTTCGCCGAATGGTACGTGACGCCTTGGCTGCGCACCCGCGCCGAGCTGCGCTACGGCGTCGGTGGTTTCGAGGGCATCCGCGGCCTGCTCGGCGCCGATGTCATCGTGCCCTACGGCCAGTGGCGCTTCGCTGTCGGCCCGCGCCTGACCTATGGCGGCTCCGGCTATATGGAGACCTATTTTGGTGTCACGCCGGTGCAGGCGGCCGTGGCCACGGCATTCGGCAATCCGCTGCCGGCCTACAGCGCGGGCGCCGGGTTCGACCTGGTGGGGGCCACCGCCCAGCTCACCTACAATTTCCGCAATGGCTTCGAGGCCGGTGTTTACGGCACCTACGGCCACCTGCTGGGCGACGCCTCGTCCTCGCCGCTCACCACCGATGCCAACCAGTTCATGGCCGGCGTCTCGCTCAGCTACACCTTCAACATCGGCAAGGCCTGGTGGTGATCGGGCGCCTTGCGCCCGGAAGCGTCCCTGTCTTTGTCACGAGAAGGCGCGTGGGATAGCCTGACAGTCGCGGTGCTCGCCGCGACCTGACGGCTGATCCCGTCCCGACGCTGCTGGAATCAGTCCGCGCGCGACTGGCGCGCGGGGCAGTGTGATCGGGCCAAACCCTAGGCGCCGCCGCTGCCGGAGTCGGCGCCGGAATCCGGTCCGTTCCCTCCGTGGCCAGTCCTGTGGCCGGCGTCGGCCGATTCGCCCCCGCTTTCCCCCGCGTGCTGGCGCGCCGCCTCGACGGCCAGGATGAAGGCGCCGCCCGCGGCTGCCGCGGCAGCGCCTGAAGCTGGCGTGCCGGATGACGGCTCCACAGCAGGTGCCGGCGCATCATGGCCTTCCCGCGCCATGCCGAAATCGGCAGGGGGCCGGCGCGCCGGCGCGGCGGGCGCGGCCTGTCGCTCCGGCGCCGCCGGGTGCTTGGTCCGGCGCAGGGCGAAGAACATGGCGAGCGGCACGCCGATCACCAGCAGCGTCACGAGAAAACCGATGGCGTCCATGGCGCGGATGAGGCTCCGTCAGCGCTGCTCGCGGCGGGCAAGGAAGGCCAGGCGCTCGAACAGGTGCACGTCCTGCTCGTTCTTCAGCAGCGCGCCGGCCAGCGGCGGAATGGTCTTGCGCAGATCCTGCTGGCGCAGCGTCTCGCTGTCCACATCCTCGGCGAGCAGCAGCTTCAGCCAGTCGATCAGCTCGGAGGTGGACGGCTTCTTCTTCAGGCCGGGCACCTCGCGCAGTTCGTAGAACAGGCGCATGGCCTCGCCCACGAGCCGCTGCTTGATGCCGGGGAAATGCACCTCGACGATGGCGCGCATGGTCTCGGCGTCGGGGAAACGGATGTAGTGGAAGAAGCAGCGGCGCAGAAAGGCGTCGGGCAGCTCCTTCTCGTTGTTGGAGGTGATGATGACCAGCGGGCGCTGGCGCGCCTTCACCTGCTCGCCGGTCTCGTAGACGTGGAACTCCATGCGGTCGAGTTCCAGCAGCAGGTCGTTGGGGAATTCGATGTCGGCCTTGTCCACCTCGTCGATGAGAAGCACCGGCCGCACGTCGGAGGCGAACGCCGTCCACAGCTTGCCGCGGCGGATGTAATTGGTGATGTCGTGCACCCTGGGGTCGCCGAGCTGGCTGTCGCGCAGGCGAGCCACGGCATCGTACTCATAGAGGCCCTGCTGGGCCTTGGTGGTGGATTTCACGTGCCATTCGATGAGCGGCGCGCCGAGCGCTGCTGCAACCTCCTGCGCCAGCACGGTCTTGCCGGTTCCGGGCTCGCCCTTCACCAGCAGGGGGCGTTCGAGCACGATGGCAGCGTTGACCGCCACCTTCAGGTCATCGGTCGCCACATAGCTCTGCGTGCCCTCGAAACGCATGGATACCCGTCCTCCCGGCGGCCATCCCGCCGCAGTGCAGCAGGGTCGGGGGCGGGGCGCGCCGCGTCAAGCCCCGACAACCCTGTGATGCCGGTTGTCGGAAACCTGCGGCGTCGATATAAGCGCCCCCGACAATGGAGCGTCATTCCTGTCCGGGAGGGTCCGGCTCCGCCGGCCAGATCGCCAGGAGGCTGCTTCAGGTCGTTGACGCGGCAAGGTTCGCCCGGACCCTGCATCCTTGGGATGCAAGGGTCCAAAGCGACACGGCGCCAGGGTCAGCGACGCATATTGAGGACCTTGCTGATGTCGATCCAAATCGACGAGGACTATCGGCCCCGCGAGGACGAGCCTTTCATGAATGACAGGCAGCGCGAGTATTTTCGCGTCAAGCTGTTGCGCTGGAAGGAAGATATCCTGAAGGAGGCCCGCGAGACCCTGCAGCACCTTCAGGACGAGAATCAG
Source organism: Xanthobacter autotrophicus Py2 (assembly GCA_000017645.1). Classification (NCBI taxonomy): domain Bacteria; kingdom Pseudomonadati; phylum Pseudomonadota; class Alphaproteobacteria; order Hyphomicrobiales; family Xanthobacteraceae; genus Xanthobacter; species Xanthobacter versatilis. The sequence goes on along the minus strand of CP000781.1, from coordinate 5,127,928 downwards.
AACCATCCCGATCTCGCCGACCGGGCCTCGTCCGAGACCGACCGGTCCATCGAGCTGCGCGCCCGCGACCGCCAGCGCAAGCTCATCGCCAAGATCGATGCCGCGCTCCTGCGGATCGAGGACGGAACCTACGGCTATTGCGAGGATACGGGCGAGCCCATCTCGCTGAAGCGCCTGGAGGCCCGTCCCATCGCCACCCTCTCGGTGGAGGCGCAGGAGCGGCACGAGCGGCGCGAGCGGGTCTATCGCGACGACTGACGCCCCGACGGGCGCCGTCTTCGGTTTCATCGCCGCCAATCAAAAGGCCGGCGACGCATGGCGTCGCCGGCCTTTTTTATGCGTGGCGTTCGGTTCAGTGCCCGCGGGCGCTGCTGCGACCGAGCAGGTCGGCCATCTCGGCATCGAAATCGTCGAGCGGATCCTTCGCCTTCGGCTCGGGCGCGGGGGCCGGGGTGTCGGCCAGAGCGTCGGCGGCCTTGGGCGCCACGGACGGGATGAAGCCGGGACGGGCCGGGACCTCCTCGTCCACTTTGGACTCCAGCTGGGCGTCGGCCTTGATCTCGGCTTTCACCTCGGGCTTTGCCTCGCTCTTGGCCTCGATCCCGATGCCCGGACGGGGCAGGACCGGGGTGGCCTCGATGGGGCGCAGCGGCTCCCGGGTGATCTCGCGCAGGGCCGGCGGCTCGCGGCGCGGCGCGTCGAGGGCGGGCGCCTCCCGGGTGGCGGGCTCGCGGGGATTGGCTTCAACCGGGCGGAACGCGAACTCCCGGGGCCGCAGCGGCGGCTCGGAGCGGGCCGGAGCGGCCGGGCGGACGCCGTCTTCCGACGGGCGCTCGATCCGGGGCAGGGGATCGAGGCGCGGGCGCACATCCTCGCCGCCGCGCGGCTCGGGACGTGACCGCGACTGGTAGAGGAAGCGCGAGAGCGGCCGGTCGGAGGGGCGCACCTGCGGGCTGTCGATGGCGGGTTCCGGATTGACCACGGCCTCGGGCGCGGCCTCAGACTTGTGTTCCACCCGGGGTTCCACCTTGGGCGCGGCGTCCTGGGGAGCGGATTCCGGCTCGGCCGCCTTTTCGGGGGCCTCGCCGAGCAGGTCGGCAAGGCTCAGCTGGGGTTCGGCTACCGTAGAGGTGGGCTCGACCGGCTCGGGATGGGCCAACGCCGCATCGAGCCGCTGGGTCAGCTCGTCAAGGCGCCTGTCGGTGGTCGGGGCGGGCGCTTCGGAGCGCGAGGGCTCCATCCGGAGGATGGGTGCCGGCTCGAGTCGCGCGGGCGGCGCGAGCTCGATCTCGGGCGCCTTGCGGGCCTCCACGGCGGCGGGCCGGACCGCTTCAGGCTCCACCGCCGGTGCGGCGGCGGTCAGGGGCGCGTGCGGCGCAGGCCGAGGCGCATACGCAGGAGCGGCGGGCGGCGTGATGGCAGGGGGCTCGACGGCGGGGCGCAGGGACGGCCGCGGCGCCGGGGCGGGATTGTCGCCGCGCAGCAGGGGCCGGCGGGAGGGCAGGGGACGACGGTCCTCGCGGGGCTCGGCGAGAGGCGCTGGCGCGACGGCGGGTGCCGGCGGAGCCACGGCCACCGCAGGAGCGGGCTCTGGCGCCGGCAGGGGCGCGCTGACGCTTTCCGCTGCCAGAGCGACGGGAGCCACAGGCGCGGCAGGAGGAAGGCCACGCCGGCCGGCGGGTCGCTGCAGGGCCGGGGCTTCGCGGGAGGCGGCGAGGGCCGGGGCAGGCGCGGGCGCGGCAGCGGGGGCCTCATCCTCGACGGCGATCTGGTGCTCCACCACGATGTCGCTGCTGCCACCCACGAGCAGCAGGTGCTCAACCTCGTCCCGGCGGACCAGGATGAGCCGACGGCGCTGATCCACCGCGACACTGTCCAGAACCGCGAGGCGGGGACCGGCGCGCCCGCTGCGGACGGGGCCGCGCCCACGGCTGGTGAGGCGTCGCATCACCAGCACTGTCACGGCCAACAAGGCGCCGATCACGACGACGGCGATCGCCAGGCGGATCGGAAGCGCGAGCTGGGAACCGAACAACTGCTGTAGCATCATGCCTCCGCTCTGATGTAAGGGCGTTTCGTGTGCCTGTGGACCACGAAACGCAATTGGGGAAACCCCCATGCCGACGACGGCGGCGCTCTGCCTCTTCGTCACCGGCTCGATGTGTGCCAGCCTCGGACCCGCACACGCCGACCGGCGCATTGGCTGTGATCCTGAAGCTCAAGGCCTAAGCCTTTGTTGATAATCATGGCAGGAATTAAGTCGTGCGCGCATTTGGCGGCAGAATGCGGGCCTGGCTTCAGGACTGTTCCGGCCTGTCCCAGCGGAAACTGATCCGTTAACGCATTCTTTTATCTTGGGTTTAGGGGCAGATTTACCAATTGGGCCGATTCACCCTCGTGGGATCGGATTTTCGGTGTGGCGGAGCAGGGCGACTGCAATGAGCGGTGAGCGAGCGACGGAAAGTGGCGCTGGCAGGCGGGCGGTGCGCAACCGCGCGGGCGCCAAGCCGTCCGGCCGGGTTGCGCGCGGGGTGCTGGTCCTCGCTGCCGCCCTGGCCGGCGGCTTCGCGGCGGGCGTGGTGCTCGGCGAGGGCACGAATGCGCTGCTCTCGGCCCTCGTGGCCGCGCTCGCCGTGGTGGGCGCCTTCGAGCTGGTGCTCGCCGTGCGGCGCACGCTGACCGGTGGCGAACCGGAAGATCCGCTGGCGGACGCCGCGCTTGCCGCCTCCGGCGACGCCATGGCGGTGGTGGAGGATGGCGAGCGGGTGGTGCAATCCAACGCCGCCTATCTGCGCATGTGCCGCAGCGGGGTGGATGCACCGCCCGTGCCCGAGCGTTTCCTGGCGCGCATCCCCGGCAGCCAGCCCATGGTGGGCGAACTGCTGAACGCCGTTGCCGCCGCGACCATGGCCACGAGCGCCGTCGCCTTCGCCACCGGCCCCGGCGGCCGCAGGCTGGAGGTGTCGGTGCATCCGCTCGGCTCGCCGCGACGGGTGCTGTGGACGCTGCGCATGGCGGAGGACATGCAGGACATGGCCGCCGCGCCTGCTGCCGCTGTCGCGCCGGCGAGCGGGGCGGCGGACGTGCCGCACACCCCCGAGGTGGTGCCGGGGGCGGACCTCGTCTCCGTATGGGAACGGGCGCCTGCGGGCTTGCTGCATCTGTCCGGCGGACGCGTGCTGGCGCCCAACCTGACCCTGTGCCGCATGCTCGGCTATGCCCTCGCCGACTGGGGGCCGGACGGCCGCGACGTGCGCGAGGTGGTGGCACCCGACGATCTCGGCGGTCTCGAACAGGTGCTGGCCGTGGGGGCGGAAGCCGCCCTCAAGGTCGCGCTGACCCGCAAGGACGGCACGCACTTTCCCGCCATCCTGCGCCTCGCGCCGACCCAGCCCCCGGCCGACGGCATGGTGGCGGCCGCCGTGCCGCTCGACGCGCTCGTCGACCTCCTGCCCGCGCGGGAGGGCGTAGCCCGGTCCGTAGCGGCGCAAGCTCCTGCTGACGGGGCTCCTGCAACCAGTGCTCCTGCGGCTTCATCGGACCTGTTCTTCCTCAACGCGCCGCTGGCTTTGGCGCTGGTGGACCCGGCCGGGCGCATCCGCGCCGCCAACGCCGCCTTCGCCCGCCTGTTCGGCCGCGATGCCGCCGGCCGGCCCCTCGCGGCCCTGTTGGCCGACGCCGCCGGTGCCGAAGGCCTTCTGGCCGGCGCGGTGCACGCGGGCGAGCCGCCCGCGCCCTGCGAGGTGACCCTCGCCGGCCCGGCCGGCCGCTCCGCCCGGCTCTACGCCGCCGCGCTCGGTCCGGATGGGGGCGGCGACATCGCCTTGTGCGCCATCGATACCAGCGAGCAGAAGCAACTGGAGGCGCAGTTCGCCGAATCGCAGAAGCTGCAGGCGGTGGGCCACCTGGCGGGCGGGGTGGCGCACGACTTCAACAACATCCTCACGGCGATTCTCGGCTATTGCGACCTGCTGCTGGTGAAGCATCGCCAGAGCGACCCGTCCTTCCCGGACATCATGCAGATCAAGCAGAATGCCAACCGCGCCGCCGGCCTGGTGGGGCAGTTGCTCGCCTTCTCCCGCCGTCAGACCCTGCTGCCTCAGGTGATCGAACTCACCGACGTGATCTCGGATGCTGCCGCCCTTTTGCGCCGCCTCATCGGCGAGCGCATCACGCTGGAGGTGCAGCACGCCCGCGACCTGTGGCCGGTGAAGGTGGACAAGAACCAGTTCGAGCAGGTGATCATCAACCTCGTGGTGAACGCCCGCGACGCCATGCCCGACGGCGGCACGCTGACGGTGCGCACCGCCAATGTCCCGGCGGCCGCCTCCACCGCCTACGGGCAGCGGCTGCCGGAAGGCGATTATGTGCTGGTGGAGGTGGCCGACACCGGCACCGGCATTCCGCCCGAGGTCATGGGCAAGATCTTCGAGCCCTTCTTCTCCACCAAGGAGGTGGGCAAGGGCACCGGGCTCGGCCTCTCCACCGTCTACGGCATCGTGGAGCAGACCGGCGGCACCATCCTCGCCGAGAGCACGCTCGGGGAGGGCACCACCTTCCGCGTGTTCCTGCCGCGCCACACGGGCGCGCTGGAGGAGGAGCCGCCGCGCCCCGCCGAGCCGGAGCCCAAGGTCGCCGACCTCACCGGGCAAGGGCGGGTGCTGCTGGTGGAGGACGAGGACGCGGTGCGCGCCTTCGCCAGCCGCGCGCTGGCCAATCGCGGCTACGAGGTTCTGGCGGCGGCGAGCGGCGTCGAGGCGCTCGAGCTGTTCGAGACCGCCGGCAAGGTGGATATCGTGATTTCCGACGTGGTCATGCCGGAGATGGACGGGCCCACCCTGCTGCGGGAATTGCGGGCGCGCGACCCCGCGCTCAAGGTCATCTTCATCTCGGGCTATGCCGAGGAGGCGTTCGCCCGCAACCTGCCGCCCAGCGAGCGCTTTTCCTTCCTGCCCAAGCCGTTTTCCCTCAAGCAGCTGGTGGCGGCGGTGAGCGAGACGCTCCGCGCTTAACCCGAGTAGACGGGGCCTTTGGAATTTCGCATTGTCTGCCTCGTGCGGGCCTTGGCGGCGGCCGATCGGGCCGCGCCCCGGCTTCCGTACCAACCTGCCCGGCCACCTGACGTTTGCGTTCTCAGGCGTCCGGGGACAAGGGAGGTCATCATGGCAATGTCCGGTCGTCGCCGGGAACTTGCGGGGTGGTCGCGCCTCGCGGTCGCATTGGCATTCGGGTGGACCACCAGCGTCTATCCGGCCCTGGCGCAATCGCCGCCGCCGCCCGATGCGGGGCAGCCGGCCGTTGCCGCGCCGCCACCACCTGCCGTCGCTCCCACGCCGGAGCCCCCCAGTCCTGCACCTCCCATGCCGGCCGCCCCCATGCCGGCACCGGATGCGGGCGCCGCCGCGCCGCCCCCGGCCGCGGGGCAGGACGCCCAGCTGCGCTACACGCTTGCCGAGCTGGAGACGCTGCTCGCCCCTTACGCCCTCTATCCGGACAGCCTGCTGGCGCAGTTGCTGCCGGCGACGGTCTATCCGCTGGATCTGGTGCAGGCCCAGCGCTGGATCGAGCGCAACAAGAGCGCGGTGAAGAAGGGCGACTTCTCCGGCGCCGACACCCAGAAGTGGGATCCCTCGGTGAAGGCGATGGTGCGCTTTCCCTCCGTGGTCGCGAAGCTGAACGAGGATCTGGAATCGACCCAGTCCATCGGCTTCGCCTTCGTGACGCAGCCCGAGGACGTCTCGGTGGCCATTCAGGCGCTGCGCGCCAAGGCCGAGGCGGTGGGCTCGCTCAAGACCAACGACAAGCAGGTGGTGACCCGGCGCGAGGAGGGCGGGCGCAGCGTGGTCTACATCACCTCCGCCGACCCCACCGTGCTCTATGTGCCCGAATACGACTATTCGACCATCTACACCGCCGCCGGCGTGGGGCTGCTGGCCTTCGGGGCGGGCGTGCTGGTGGGCAATGCCTGGAACAACTCATGGAACTGGGGACGCGGCTGGGTCTATCCGCCGGTGTGGCCCGGCTATCCCGGCTGGCGCCCGCCGCCGCCGCCCCCTCCGGGTGGCTGGCCGGGTGGTCCGGGCGGCTGGCCGGGCGGCCCTGGCGGCCCTGGTGGTCCAGGTGGTCCAGGTGGTCCAGGCGGTCCGGGCGGCCCGGGCGGTCCGGGTCATTGGGGCGGCCCCGGCCCGGGGGGCGGCCAGCCCTGGAAGCCTAATCCCGGCAAGCCGCTTCCGGGCAAGCCGGGCGGTCCGGGCGGTCCGGGTAAACCCGGAGGCCCCGGCGGCATCGGTGGTCCCGGTGGTCCGGGTAAACCGGGCGGTCCCGGTGGCATCGGTGGTCCGGGCGGACCGGGCAAACCCGGAGGTCCGGGTGGTCCGGGATTTACGGGCGGTCCCGGAGGGCCGGGCAAGCCGGGTGGCCCCGGCGGCGCTGGAGGAGTCGGCAAGCCCGGCGGTCCCGGCGGTCCCGGCGGCGCGGGCAAGCCTGGCAGTGCGGGTCAGTATGGAGGCTCCGGCAAGCCGGGCGGTTCCGCCAAGACCGGCAGTTCCGGCAAGGCTGGCGGTGCGGGCACGAAGCGCGGCTCCAGCGGCGTGAAGAAAGGTTCGTCCGGTGGCGGATCGCAGATGAAGAGGAGCGGTGGCGGCGGGCGACCGCCGTCCGTCCATCCGCAGCAGATGCGGTCCGGCGGAGGAGGGCACCCCGGCCGCGCGCCGCAGATGCGCTCTGGCGGCGGACCGAAGGGTGGTGGCGCGGTAAGGCCGCGCGGTGGTGGCGGCGGTCGCGGCGGGCGTCGCTGACGCCATGGCCTGAAGGGCCGTTCGATCCCGACCGGCGCGACTCACCTCGCGCCGGCCGGGACTTCGCAGTGCACTATCGTGTGGCCGTTCAACCGCTCGCCAAAAGCGCGCGTCCGGCTGGTCCGGTGCGCGCGCTGAAAGTTTCCCATCACATATCGATGCCGTGATCCCGGACCGCTCCCGGCCCTGCCAATGGTGCTGTTGCGTGGAATGCGGGTTCGGCAGCAGCCGATTCCGAAGCTGCGGGAAGGGGATCGCTTCCGCTCCGTCGCCCGCTCAACCGGCTGCGAACGAAGCATCAGGACATCCACAAGGCATTGTGTCGCATGGTGCCACGCAGGACGCCGGCAAGGCGTGCGGGGCCGGGGCGACTGGTTCCGCGCGCCGTCGCCCGCTGCTGCTGCGAAAGCCCGTGCTCACCCGTTTTGCCGGCTGTTCGAGCTGAGACGAGGCAGGATGCCGTGACCGCGCCCCACGCCCGCGCTCCCTCCGCACCGGCGAGGGACATCACCTTCGCCTAAGCGCGCACTTGCCTCCCATCTGGCGCTGCGATAAGGCTGCGGCGTCGTTTCGAATTCCTCTAGCCGAACGGCGCGGTACCGCTTCAAGCGCATCGCCCGATCGTCGCGATCTGACGATCTGCGCCGCTTCTAGCCCCGATCCAGCGCCCCGAGGTGCGAGCAAAATGAACGCGTTGCTCATGGATTATTTGCCGGTGGTGATCTTCATCGGCGTGTCGCTGGTGATCGGGCTCGCTCTGCTCGTGTCGCCTTTTCTCGTGGCCTATCAGAATCCGGATCCGGAGAAACTGTCGGCCTACGAATGCGGCTTCAATGCGTTCGACGATGCGCGCATGACGTTTGACGCGCGCTTCTATCTCGTCGCGATCCTCTTCATCATCTTCGACCTGGAAGTGGCCTTCCTGTTTCCGTGGGCCATCATGTTCGGTGGCCTCGGCGACCTCGGCTTCTGGTCGATGATGACCTTCCTCGGTGTCCTCACCGTTGGCTTCATCTACGAATGGCGCAAGGGAGCTCTGGAATGGGACTGACCCCTTCGGCCACCAAGCCCGAGATCGCACAGGCCCCCCAGGGCATCGTCGATCCCTCCACCGGCCGCCCCGTGGGCGCGGATGATCCCTTCTTTAAGGAGATCAATTCCGAGCTGGCGGACAAGGGCTTCATCCTGACCACCGCCGACGACCTCATCACCTGGGCGCGCACCGGCTCGCTCATGTGGATGACCTTCGGCCTCGCCTGCTGCGCCGTGGAGATGATGCAGGTCTCCATGCCACGCTACGACGTGGAGCGCTTCGGTTTCGCGCCGCGCGCCTCGCCGCGCCAGTCGGACGTGATGATCGTCGCCGGCACGCTGACCAACAAGATGGCCCCGGCCCTGCGCAAGGTCTACGACCAGATGCCGGAGCCGCGCTACGTCATCTCCATGGGCTCCTGCGCCAATGGCGGCGGCTACTACCACTTCTCCTATGCGGTGGTGCGCGGCTGTGATCGCATCGTGCCGGTGGACATCTACGTGCCGGGCTGCCCGCCCACTGCGGAAGCGCTGCTGTATGGCGTGCTGCTGCTGCAGAAGAAGATCCGCCGCATCGGCACCATCGAGCGCTGAGCCGGGAGCATTTCGATGGACGAGACCCTCAACGACCTCGCGGCGCACGTATCGGCGGCCCTTTCGGGCGCCGTGCTCGGCTCTCTCGTGGCCCATGGCGAGCTGACGCTGCAGATCGATCCGGCGCAGATCGTCAAGGTGGCCACCTTCCTGCGGGATGATCCGGCCTGCCTGTTCCACTGCATCGTGGACGTGTGCGGCGTGGACTATCCGGCCCGCGAGAAGCGGTTTGACGTGGTCTACCACCTGCTGTCGTTGAAGCAGAACGTGCGCATCCGCCTGAAGGTGGAGACCGACGAGGACACCCCGGTTCCCTCCATCTGCTCGGTCTTTCCCGGTGCCAACTGGTTCGAGCGGGAGGCCTATGACATGTATGGCATCCTGTTCACCGGACACCCGGAACTGCGCCGACTGCTCACCGACTACGGCTTCGACGGGCATCCCCTGCGCAAGGACTTCCCGACCACGGGCTTCGTGGAGGTGCGCTACGACGACGAGCAGAAGCGCGTGGTCTACGAGCCGGTGCGCCTGCCGCAGGAATTCCGCAACTTCGACTTCCTCTCCCCGTGGGAGGGCGTGGAATACGTCCTTCCCGGTGACGAGAAGGCCTCGGGCCAGCCGCCCGTTCCCCCCAAGGCCGGCTGAGGGAGCGCCTTATGGTTGACATCGCCGACGAGATGAAGCCGGCCGACAAGGTCCGTAACTTCCAGATCAATTTCGGCCCGCAGCACCCTGCTGCGCATGGCGTGCTGCGCCTCGTGCTGGAACTGGACGGCGAGGTGGTCGAGCGGGTGGACCCGCATATCGGCCTCCTGCACCGCGGCACCGAGAAGCTGATCGAGGCCAAGACCTATCTGCAGGCTGTGCCCTATTTCGACCGGCTCGACTATTGCGCGCCCATGAACCAGGAGCACGCCTTCTGCCTCGCGGCGGAAAAGCTCCTGGGCATCGAGGTGCCCAAGCGCGGCCAGCTCATCCGCGTGCTGTATTCCGAGATCGGGCGCCTGCTCTCCCACCTCCTCAACGTCACCACGTTCGCCATGGACGTGGGCGCGCTGACCCCGCCGCTGTGGGGCTTCGAGGAGCGTGAGAAGCTCATGATCTTCTATGAGCGCGCCTCGGGCAGCCGCATGCACGCGGCCTATTTCCGTCCCGGCGGCGTGCACCAGGACCTGCCGCGCGCGCTGGTGGAGGATATTGGCGCCTTCTGCGACCCGTTCCTGAAGCTGCTGGACGATCTCGACGGCCTCGTCACCGAGAACCGCATCTTCAAGCAGCGCACCGTGGACATCGGCGTGGTGTCGCTGGAGGACGCGCTGGCCTGGGGCTTCTCGGGCGTGATGGTGCGCGGCTCCGGCGCGGCCTGGGACCTGCGCCGCGCCCAGCCCTATGAGTGCTATTCCGAGCTGGACTTCGACATCCCCATCGGCAAGCACGGCGACTGCTACGACCGCTACGTGGTGCGCATGGAAGAGATGCGCCAGTCCACCAAGATCATGAAGCAGTGCGTGGAACGCCTGCTGAAGGAGGCCGGCCCGGTCTCCACCACGGACAACAAGATCGTGCCGCCCAAGCGGGGCGAGATGAAGCGCTCCATGGAAGCGCTCATCCACCACTTCAAGCTCTACACCGAGGGCTTCCACGTCCCGGCCGGCGACGTGTACGCCGCGGTTGAGGCGCCCAAAGGCGAATTCGGCGTCTATCTGGTCTCGGACGGCACCAACAAGCCTTACCGCTGCAAGATCCGCGCTCCGGGCTTCGCCCACCTTCAGGCGATGGATTTCCTGTGTCGTGGTCACATGCTCGCCGACGTGTCGGCGGTGCTGGGCTCGCTCGACATCGTGTTCGGGGAGGTGGACCGCTGATGGCCCGCCTCGCCCTGTCTTTCCGCCGGGTTTCTCGCCGCCGGGTTTCCTGTCGCCGCGTTTCTTGCCGCCCGATGCCGGCGCACGCTTCGTGCGCCGCACGTTCCGGGATCTGAGCCATGTCCGTCCGCCGCCTCGCCGCAGAGCAGCCCGAGAGCTTCGACATCACGCCGGAGCTTGAGGCCATCGCCCAGAAGCTGATCGCGAAATATCCCGAGGGCCGCCAGGCCAGCGCCGTCGTGCCGCTGCTCTGGGAAACCCAGAAGGCCGCCGGCGGCTGGCTGCCCGAGCCGGCCATACGCGCCGTGGCGGAGCGCCTCGGCATGGCGAACATCCGCGTGCTGGAGATCGCCACCTTCTACACCATGTTCAACCTGGAACCGGTGGGGAAGTATTTCGTGCAGCTGTGCGGGACGACCCCCTGCATGCTGCGCGGCGCCGAAGCCATCAAGCATGTGTGCGAGAAGAAGATCGGCCACGAGCGGCACGTTTCCGCCGATGGCACCTTCTCCTGGCTTGAGGTGGAGTGCCTGGGTGCCTGTACCAACGCCCCCATGGTCCAGATCAACGACGATTACTACGAAGACCTGACGCCCGAGAATTTCGAGAAGCTGCTCGATGATCTCGCCGCCGGCCGTCCGGTGAAGGTCGGCCCGCAGAATTCGCGCCGTGGCTCCGAGCCCGAGGGCGGCGCACGGGTGCTGTCCGATCCGGCGCTCTATGCGCACGCCGTCGCGCCCGAGGCGCCTGCGGCTCCCGCGGCCGAGGCCCCCACATCCGGCGCCTTCGCGCCGACCTCCGGGGAGTGACCGCCATGCTCGCCGACAAGGACCGCATCTTCACCAATATCTACGGCCTTCAGGATTTCGGCCTGAAGGGCGCGCGCGCCCGTGGCAACTGGGACGGCACCAAGGCCATCCTGGAGAAGGGCCGCGATTGGATCATCAACGAGATGAAGACCTCCGGCCTGCGTGGTCGCGGCGGGGCCGGCTTCTCCACCGGCATGAAGTGGTCCTTCATGCCCAAGCAGTCCGACGGGCGCCCCCACTATCTGGTGGTGAACGCCGACGAATCCGAGCCCGGCACCTGCAAGGACCGGGAGATCATGCGCAACGATCCGCATACGCTGATCGAGGGCTGCCTGATCGCCTCCTTCGCCATGGGTGCGCATGCCGCCTACATCTATGTGCGCGGGGAATACATCTTCGAGCGCAAGCGACTGCAGGCGGCCATCGACGAGGCCTATGACGCCGGCCTCATCGGCAAGAGCAACATCCACGACTACCCCTTCGACCTCTACGTGCACCACGGCGCCGGCGCCTATATCTGCGGCGAAGAGACCGCACTGCTGGAGAGCCTCGAGGGCAAGAAGGGCATGCCACGCCTGAAGCCCCCGTTCCCCGCGAACATGGGCCTGTACGGCTGCCCGACCACGGTGAACAACGTGGAGAGCATCGCGGTCGCCCCCACCATCCTGCGGCGCGGGGCGGCGTGGTTCTCCTCCATCGGCCGGCCGAACAACGTGGGCACCAAGCTGTTCAGCCTGGCCGGTCACGTGAACACGCCCTGCGTGGTGGAAGAAGCCATGAGCATCCCGTTCCGGGAGCTGGTCGACAAGCATGGCGGCGGCGTGCGCGGCGGCTGGGACAACCTGCTCGGCATCATCCCCGGCGGCGCATCCTGCCCGGTGATCCCGGCGGAACAGTGCGCCGACCTGATCATGGATTTCGACGGCACCCGCGCGGTGAAGTCGTCCCTCGGCACCGCGGGCGTGCTGGTGATGGACAAGTCCACGGACATCATTAAGGCGATCGCCCGCATCTCCGCCTTCTTCAAGCACGAGAGCTGCGGCCAGTGCACGCCCTGCCGCGAAGGCACCGGCTGGATGTGGCGCGTGGTCAACCGCATGGCCGAGGGCCGCGCCCAGAAGCGCGAGATCGACATGCTGCTGGAAGTGACGACCCAGATTGAGGGCCACACCATCTGCGCGCTCGGCGATGCCGCCGCGTGGCCGGTCCAGGGCCTCATCCGCCACTATCGTCACGTGATCGAAGAGCGGATCGACCAATATGCCGCCAACCCGCATCCGGACCCGGTTCCGGTGGCGGCGGAGTGAGAACGTCCCGCGTGGCGCGCGCGTCGCGACAGGCGGGAAGGGGACTGACACGGGAGGCTGGGCGCGCTGCGCTGGGTTTCCCGCCGCGCATGGCGCGGCACAAGGCGAGGTGGAAGTGATGGCGAAGATCGTCGTCGACGGCACAGAAGTCGATGTCCCGGCCGAATACACGCTGCTCCAGGCGTGCGAGGCGGCGGGCGTCGAGATTCCGCGCTTCTGCTTCCATGAGCGGCTGTCCATTGCCGGCAATTGCCGCATGTGCCTGGTGGAAGTGAAGGGCGGCCCGCCCAAGCCCACCGCGTCCTGCGCCATGGCGGTGAAGGACCTGCGTCCCGGCCCCAACGGCGAGCCGCCCGTGGTGCTCACCAAGAGCCCCATGGTGAAGAAGGCGCGCGAAGGGGTGATGGAGTTCCTGCTCATCAACCACCCGCTGGATTGCCCGATCTGCGACCAGGGCGGCGAGTGCGACCTGCAGGACCAGGCCATGGCCTATGGCGCGGACACCTCGCGCTTCGCCGAGAACAAGCGCGCGGTCGAAGACAAGTACATCGGCCCCCTGGTGCGGACCTCCATGAACCGGTGCATCCAGTGCACCCGCTGCGTGCGCTTCTCCACGGAAGTCGCCGGTGTGCCCGACCTCGGTGCCATCGGCCGCGGCGAGGACATGGAGATCACCACCTATCTCGAGCACGCCATGCGCTCGGAGATGCAGGGCAACGTGGCGGACCTGTGCCCGGTGGGCGCGCTCACCCACAAGCCCTACCAGTTCCATGCCCGGCCGTGGGAGCTGATCAAGACCGAGTCCATCGACGTGATGGACGCGGTGGGCTCCAACATCCGCATCGACACCCGCGGCCGCGAGGTCATGCGCATCCTGCCGCGCAACAACGACGTCGTGAACGAGGAGTGGATCTCCGATAAGTCCCGCTATGTGTGGGACGGCCTGAAGGTCCAGCGCCTCGACCGGCCCTATGTGCGCAAGGATAGCCGGCTGGTCGCCGCATCCTGGAGCGAGGCGTTCGCCGCCATCGCCGCCAAGGTGAAGGCTGCGCCCGCGGCGAAGATCGGCGCCATCATCGGCGACCTCGCCAGCGTGGAAGAGGTCTTCGCCCTCAAGACGCTGATCGGCAAGCTGGGTTCGGCCAACATCGACTGTCGCCAGGATGGCGCGGCGCTTGATCCTGCGCTGGGCCGAGCGACCTATGTGTTCAACCCCACCATCGCCGGCATCGACGAGGCGGACGCCATCCTGCTGGTGGGCACGGATCCGCGCCACGAGGCCTCGGTCCTCAATGCGCGCCTGCGCAAGCGTTGGCGGCAGGGCGGGCTGAAGGTGGGCCTCATCGGCGCCAAGGTGGACCTCACCTACCCCTATGAATATCTCGGCGCCGGCCCGGACAGCCTGTCCGATCTCGCCGGCACCGGCGCCTTTGGCGAGGTGCTGCGCAAGGCTGAGCGTCCGCTCATCATCGTCGGGCAGGGTGCTCTCGCGCGGTCGGACGGTGCAGCCGTGCTGGCGCTGACGGCCCGAGTGGCGGTTGCCTGCGGTGCGGTGAAGGACGGCTGGAACGGCTTCGCGGTGCTCCACACTGCCGCGGCCCGCGTCGGTGCTCTTGACGTGGGCGCGGTGCCCGGCGCCGGTGGGCTCGATGTTGCGGCCATGACCGCTCCGGGCGGGCTCGACGTTGCCTTCCTCCTGGGCGCCGACGAGGTGGCTGTCGCCCCCGGCGCCTTCGTGGTCTATCTCGGCACCCATGGCGACACCGGGGCGCACCGGGCGGACGTGATCCTTCCCGGCGCGGCCTATCCGGAAAAGTCCGGCCTCTATGTGAACACGGAAGGCCGGGTGCAGTTCGCCAACCGCGCCGCCTTCCCGCCCGGTGAGGCCCGCGAGGACTGGGCCATCCTGCGCGCCCTGTCGGACGTGCTCGGCCAGACCCTGCCGTTCGACAACGTCCTGGCCTTGCGCGCCCAGCTGGTCGCGGCCTATCCCCACCTCGGCCACATCGACGAGGTGGCGGCGGCCGATCCGGCGGCGGTGGCCACCCTTGCGCAGGCGGGCGGCACCGTGGACAAGGCGGCGTTCGCGCTGCCCATCGATGATTTCTTCCTCACCAACCCCATCGCCCGCGCCTCCGCGGTAATGGCCGAATGCTCTGCCCTGCGCCTTGCGGCGACGGCGCAGGCAGCGGAGTGACGGGGATGGCGGCACAGGTGAACGGGACAGCTGCAAGCGGCACGGGATCGAGGACATGAACTGGCAGGATACCCTTATCCAGGTGCTGATCATCCTCGGGCAGAGCCTGGCTCTGCTCGTGGCGCTCCTGATTTTCATCGCCTTCATCCTGCTCGCCGATCGCAAGATCTGGGCGGCGGTGCAGCTGCGGCGCGGGCCGAACGTGGTGGGCCCCTTCGGCCTGTTCCAGTCGTTCGCCGACCTTCTGAAGTTCGTGCTGAAGGAACCGACCATCCCGGCCGGCGCCAACAAGGCGATCTTCCTGCTTGCCCCGCTGGTGACCTGCGTTCTGGCGCTTGCTGCCTGGGCGGTTGTGCCGCTGGCGAAGGGCTGGGTGATCGCCGACCTGAACGTGGGCGTGCTCTATATCTTCGCGATCTCGTCGCTGGGCGTGTACGGCATCATCATGGGCGGCTGGGCGTCCAACTCGAAGTATCCCTTCCTGGCGGCGCTCCGCTCCGCCGCGCAGATGGTGTCCTACGAGGTTTCCATCGGCTTCGTGATCATCACGGTGCTGATGTGCGCGGGCTCGCTGAACCTGACCCAGATCGTTGAGGCGCAGAACGGCCGGTTCGGGCTGCTGAACTGGTATTTCCTGCCGCTCCTGCCCATGTTCGTCATCTTCTTCATCTCGGCCCTTGCCGAGACCAACCGCCCGCCCTTCGACCTCGTGGAAGCGGAGTCGGAGCTGGTGGCCGGCTTCATGACCGAGTACGGCTCGACGCCCTACCTGCTGTTCATGCTCGGCGAGTACGTGGCCATCATGACCATGTGCGCCATGGCGACCATCCTGTTCCTCGGCGGCTGGCTCTCGCCGCTGCCGTTCCCGCCCTTCACCTGGGTGCCGGGCCTGGTGTGGTTCGTCATCAAGCTGTGCTTCATGTTCTTCCTCTTCGCCATGGCGAAGGCCATGGTGCCGCGTTATCGCTACGACCAGCTCATGCGACTCGGCTGGAAGGTGTTCCTGCCGATCTCCCTGGTTGCCGTGGTGGTGGTCGCGAGCGTCCTGCACTTCACCGGGATGGCGCCGCGATGACCGCGCCCGTCCTTCTTCCGCACTGCCCTTCGGGAGAGCGTTCATGAAGCTCGATCAGGCCGCGCGCGGTCTCTTCCTGACGGAGCTCGTCTCCGGCTTCTTCCTCGCCATGCGCTATTTCTTCAAGCCCAAGGCGACGCTGAACTATCCCTTCGAGAAGGGGCCGCTCTCTCCGCGCTTTCGCGGCGAGCATGCGCTGCGCCGCTATCCCAACGGGGAAGAGCGCTGCATCGCCTGCAAGCTGTGCGAGGCCATCTGCCCGGCGCAGGCCATCACCATCGAGGCCGGTCCGCGCCGCAATGACGGCACGCGCCGCACCACCCGTTACGACATCGACATGGTGAAGTGCATCTATTGCGGCTTCTGCCAGGAGGCTTGCCCGGTGGATGCCATCGTCGAGGGGCCGAACTTCGAATTCGCCGCCGAGACCCGCGAAGAGCTTTATTACGACAAGGAAAAGCTGCTCGCGAACGGCGACCGGTGGGAGCGCGAGATCGCGCGGTCCATCGCCATGGATGCGCCGTATCGCTGAGCGCGCTTCCGGCCGGTGGCCGGAAGGTCGGGATTGATGTTGTCGGCTTTCGGCCGGCAGTGGGGGACAGCCGAGCGTCACGCGTCCTGCGCGACGACACGACAGTGGACTTTTGGGATGCGTCAAGGCAATCGACAGGCCGGCCGCCATAAGGGGCCGGACATGACCGGCGCGGGCGCGCCGCGGGGAGGGGGGCTTCGCGCATGAACGTCGCGGCAGCGTTTTTCTATCTCTTCGCCTTCGTGCTGGTGGCGTCCGCCTTCATGGTGATCTCCTCCCGCAACCCGGTGCAGTCCGTCCTGTTCCTCATCCTCGCCTTCGTGAACGCGGCGGGGCTCTTCATCCTGATCGGTGCGGAGTTCCTCGCGCTGATCCTGGTGGTGGTCTATGTGGGCGCGGTGGCGGTGCTCTTCCTCTTCGTCGTGATGATGCTCGACGTGGACTTCGTGGAACTGCGCCAGGGCTTCCTGCAATACCTGCCGGTGGGCCTCGTGATCGGGCTCATCTTCCTCGCCGAGCTGGTGCTTGTCGCCGGGGCTTGGGTGATGGGGCCGGGCGTCGCTTCGGCGGTGAAGTCGGCGCCGCCGTCCGCAGGTGACGTGGGCAACGTCCAGGCCATCGGGCAGGTGCTCTACACGGACTACATCTACTTCTTCCAGGCGGCGGGCTTCGTGCTTCTCGTCGCCATGATCGGCGCCATCGTGCTCACCCTGCGCCACAAGGTGAACGTGAAGCGCCAGAATATCTCGGCGCAGGTCGCGCGCACCGCCAAGACCGCCATGGACGTGGTCAAGGTGCGCCCCGGCCAGGGCCTTTGAGGGGGATGGGCATGGACATCGGTCTCTCCCACTATCTGACCGTCGCGGCGATCCTGTTCACGCTGGGAACGCTCGGCATCTTCCTCAACCGGAAGAATGTGATCGTCATCCTCATGTCGGTGGAGCTGATCCTGCTCGCCGTGAACATCAACCTGGTGTCGTTCTCGGCCTTCCTCGGGAACCTGACCGGCCAGGTGTTCGCGCTGCTTGTCCTCACCGTCGCGGCGGCCGAGGCGGCCATCGGCCTCGCCATCCTCGTGGTGTTCTACCGCAACCGCGGTTCGATCGCCGTCGAGGACATCAACGCCATGAAGGGCTGAGGCCATGTATCAGGCGATCGTCTTCTTCCCCCTTCTCGGCTTCCTCATCGCCGGTCTGTTCGGCCGTACCATGGGCGCGCGGGCGAGCGAGGTGGTAACCACCTCCTTGCTCTTCATCGCCTGCTTCCTGGCCTGGATTGCGTTCTTCAGCGTCGGCTTCGGCGACCACGACACGCGCGTCCAGGTGATGCAGTGGATCCATGTGGGCGACCTCAAGGTCGACTGGGCGTTCCGGGTCGACACCATGACCGTGATCATGCTGATCGTGGTCACCACAGTGTCGTCTCTCGTGCACCTGTATTCCATCGGCTACATGCACGAGGACCCGAGCCGGCCGCGCTTCTTCGCCTATCTGTCGCTGTTCACCTTCGCCATGCTGATGCTGGTGACGGCGGACAACCTGCTCCAGCTGTTCTTCGGCTGGGAGGGCGTGGGCCTTGCCTCCTACCTGCTCATCGGCTTCTGGTACGAGAAGCCCTCCGCCAATGCGGCGGCCATGAAGGCCTTCGTGGTCAACCGTGTGGGTGACTTCGGCTTCATGCTGGGCATCTTCGCCATCTTCGTGATGACCGGTTCCATCGCCTTCGAGCAGGTGTTCGCGGCGGCGCCGTCGTTGGCCGGCAAGACCATCCCCTTCCTCGGACACCATTGGGATGCGCCCACGGTCATCGCCCTGCTGCTGTTCGTCGGCGCCATGGGCAAGTCGGCGCAGTTCCTGCTGCACACCTGGCTGCCGGACGCCATGGAGGGCCCGACCCCGGTGTCCGCCCTCATCCACGCCGCCACCATGGTGACCGCCGGCGTGTTCATGGTGGCGCGCATGTCGCCCATCTTCGAGCTGTCGCAGACCGCGCTCAACGTGGTGATGCTGATCGGTGCCACCACGGCCATGTTCGCGGCCACCGTGGCCCTGGTGCAGAACGACATCAAGAAGGTGATCGCCTATTCCACCTGTTCCCAGCTCGGCTACATGTTCGTGGCCATGGGAGCCGGAGCCTATTCCATCGGCGTGTTCCACCTGGTGACGCACGCCTGCTTCAAGGCGCTTCTGTTCCTCTGCGCCGGCTCGGTCATCAACGCGATGCACCATGAGCAGGACATGCGGCACATGGGCGGGCTCGCCAAGAAGATCCCCTTCACCTACGTCATGATGCTGATCGGGACCCTGGCCATCACCGGCTTCCCCTTTCTTGCGGGCTACTACTCCAAGGACGCCATCATCGAGTCCGCGTGGGCCTCGCACAATTATTTCGCCCTCTACGGTTGGGTGATGACCGTGGCGGCGGCGGCGCTGACCTCCTTCTATTCCTGGCGGCTGATCTTCCTCACCTTCCACGGCCACCCGCACGATCACCACCACTACGAGGCGGCACATGAATCGCCGCGGGTGATGACCATTCCGCTCGGCGTGCTGGCGGTGGGATCGGTGATCGCGGGCTTCGCGCTCTACAACGTGTTCGTGGGCGAGGGCGTGCACGACTTCTTCCGCCACTCCATCTTCATGGGTGCGGAAAACCACATCCTTCACGAGATCCATGACATACCGCTGTGGGCGAAGTACCTACCGACGCTGATGATGGTGCTCGGCTTCTTGGTCGCCTACTGGTTCTACGTGGTCGATCGCACGGTCCCGGTGGCGCTGGCCAAGTCGCAGGACGCGCTCTACCAGTTCCTGCTGAACAAGTGGTACTTCGACGAGCTCTACGACCGCATCTTCGTAAAGCCGGCGCTGTGGATCGGCCGGCTGCTGTGGAAGCGCGGCGACGGCACCATCATTGACGGCTTCGGCCCCAACGGCGTGTCGGCGCGGGTGCTCGACGTCACGCGCGGGGTGGTGCGGCTCCAGACCGGCTACCTCTACCACTACGCCTTCGTGATGCTCATCGGCGTCGCGGCTTTCATCACCTGGTTCATGTTCGCCGGAGTGTGACGATGACCGACTGGCCCATCCTCTCCGTCGTAACCTTCCTGCCGCTGGTCGGCGCGCTCTTCATCCTGGTGGTGCGGGGCGATGACGAGGTGACCGCACGCAACGCCCGCTGGGTGGCGCTGTGGACCACCCTCGTCACCTTCGTGGTGTCGCTGCTGCTGCTGCCGGGCTTCGACTCCGCGGCGTCCGGCTTCCAGTTCGTGGAAAAGAAGGCGTGGCTCGGCGAACTCGCCGCCTACCACATGGGCGTGGACGGCATCTCGCTTCCCTTCGTCATCCTCACCACGTTCCTCATGCCCTTCTGCATCCTCGCCTCCTGGGAGAGCGTGCATAAGCGCGTGAAGGAATACATGATCGCGTTCCTGGTGCTCGAAACGCTGATGATCGGCACCTTCTGCGCGCTGGACCTCGTCCTCTTCTATTTCTTCTTCGAGGGCGGCCTCATCCCGATGTTCCTCATCATCGGCATCTGGGGCGGTCAGCGGCGCATCTACGCGGCCTTCAAGTTCTTCCTCTACACGCTGGCCGGTTCCGTGCTGATGATGCTCGCCATCATGGCCATGTACTGGCAGTCCGGCACCACCGACGTGCCGACGCTGCTGACCCACGGTTTCCCGTCCGGCATGCAGACTTGGCTGTGGCTGGCCTTCTTCGCCTCCTTCGCGGTGAAGATGCCCATGTGGCCGGTGCACACCTGGCTGCCCGACGCCCACGTGGAGGCGCCCACCGCCGGTTCGGTCATTCTGGCGGGCGTGCTGCTGAAGATGGGCGGATACGGCTTCCTGCGTTACTCGCTGCCCATGTTCCCGGAAGCGAGCCACTATTTCGCGCCGCTGGTGTTCACCCTCTCGGTGGTGGCCATCATCTACACGTCGCTGGTGGCCCTCGTTCAGGAGGACATCAAGAAGCTGATCGCTTACTCGTCCATTGCCCACATGGGCTTCGTGACTATGGGCATCTTCGCCATGAACGAGCAGGGCCTGCAGGGGGCCATGTTCCTCATGATCTCCCACGGCTTCGTCTCCGGCGCGCTGTTCCTGTGCGTGGGCGTCATCTATGACCGGCTGCACACCCGCGAGATCGCGGCCTATGGCGGCCTCGTGCATCGCATGCCGCTCTACGCCACGGTGCTGATGATCTTCACCATGGCAAACGTGGGCCTGCCGGGCACCTCGGGCTTCATCGGCGAGTTCCTGACCATGCTCGCCGCCTTCGAGCGCAACACCTGGATCGCCTTCTTCGCGGCAACCGGCGTGATCCTTTCGGCGGGCTATGCCCTGTGGCTCTACCTGCGCGTGATCTTCGGGCCGCTCGAGAAGGAGAAGCTGAAGACCATGATGGACCTCTCCCCCCGGGAGATCGTGATCATGGTGCCTCTGGTGATCCTCACCATTCTCTTCGGCGTGTGGCCCGCGCCCATCCTCAACATGACATCCCATGCGGTGAACGCGGTCGTCGCGCGTACCGATTCTGTGGCGGGTGCGGTGAAGACCGCCCTGCTGCTGAGCTTCTGATCCGAGGTCGCCTCAATGACGCAGCTCCTGCCTCCCATCGGCGCGGTCCTGCCCGAACTGGTGCTCGCCGTCTCGGCGATCGTGCTGATCCTGATCGGTGCGTTCCGCGGAGAGGGGTCGGCGAATCTCGTCACCGGCCTCGCCATCGCCGTGCTCGCGGCGGTGGGTGTGCTGGTGCTGCTCCAGCCGGCGGCGGAAGTCACCGCCTTCAACGGCTCCCTCGTGGTGGACGCCTACAGCCGCTTCATGAAGCTCCTCGCCGTGCTCGGCGCCGTGGTCTCGCTGATCATGGCGGTGGACTGGCAGGCGCGGGAGAAGCAGGCGAAGTTCGAGTACGCCGTGCTCATCGTCATCGCCACGCTTGGCATGTGCATGCTGGTGTCGGCGGGTGACCTGATCGCGCTCTATCTCGGCCTCGAGCTGATGAGCCTGTCGCTCTATGTGGTGGCCTCCATCAACCGCGACTCCGTCCGCTCGACCGAGGCTGGCCTGAAGTATTTCGTTCTCGGTGCCTTGTCTTCGGGCATGCTGCTCTACGGCGCTTCGTTCATCTACGGCTTCACCGGTTCGGTGAACTTCCTGCAGATCGCCGCCGTGGCAAAGGAGCCCAGCCCGGGCCTCATCTTCGGCATCGTGTTCCTGCTGGCGGGCCTATGCTTCAAGGTGTCGGCGGTGCCGTTCCACATGTGGACGCCGGACGTCTATGAGGGCGCGCCGACCCCGGTCACGGCCTTCTTCGCCTCCGCGCCCAAGGTGGCGGCCATGGCCATCTTCGTGCGCGTCGTCATCGAGGCATTCCCGCACGTGACCCACCAGTGGCAGCAGATCGTCGCCTTCGTCTCGCTCGCCTCCATGGTGCTCGGCGCCTTCGCCGCCATCGGCCAGCGCAATATCAAGCGCCTGCTGGCCTATTCCTCCATCGGCCACATGGGCTTCGCGCTGGTGGGTCTTGCGGCCGGCACGGCGGAAGGCGTACGCGGCGTGCTGCTGTACATGACCATCTATGTGGTGATGACGCTCGGCACCTTCGCCTGCGTGCTGACCATGCGCCGCAAGGGTCAGGCCGTGGAAACCATCGAGGACCTCTCCGGCCTCGCCCGCCGCAACCCGCTGATGGCGCTGGCGCTGGGCGCGCTCATGTTCTCCCTCGCCGGCATTCCGCCGCTGGCCGGCTTCCTTGCCAAATACTATGTGTTCGTGGCGGCGATCCAGGCCGGGCTTTACGCCCTCGCGGTGGTGGGCGTGCTTGCCTCGGTGGTAGGCGCGTTCTATTACCTGCGTGTGGTCAAGATCATGTATTTCGACGAGCCGGTCGAGGCCTTCGATCCCATGCCGACGGAACTGAAGGCGGTGCTGGCGGTGAGTGGGCTTTTCACCATCTTCTATTTCGTCTATCCGGCTCCTCTTATCGAGGCGGCGGGTGTCGCGGCCCGTTCGCTCTTCTGATCGATGGCTCATTACGAATTCCAGGGTTCCACGGTTCCCATCGTCCGCTTCACCCAGATCGGCTCCACCAACGCCGAGGGGATGGCGCGCCTTGGCCGGAGTGAGACGTTTCCGGTCTGGCTGGTGGCGGACATCCAGACCGCCGGCCGCGGCCGGCGGGGCCGTCCCTGGACCTCCGAGCTCGGTAATCTGTTCGCCAGCCTCGTGCTGCCCAATCCGGCGCCGGTGGCAAACCTGGCGCAGCTGTGCTTCGTGGCGGGTCTTGCCCTTCGCGACGCCGTGCTGGCCGCCGCACCGCAGATCCGTCCGGACGCGCTCAGGCTCAAATGGCCCAACGACCTCCTGCTGGACGGCGGCAAGGTGGCCGGCATCCTCGTGGAAGGCGGCGCTGATCCCTCGGGCCGGCCCGCGGCAGTGATCGGCTTCGGCGTCAACTGCCTGCACCATCCCGACGATCTGCCCTACCGTGCCACCAGCCTCGAAGAATCGGGAGCGCCCACGGCACCAGACCGGCTGTTGGAAGCCCTCGACCTCGCCATGGCGGTGCGGCTCAACCAGTGGAATGCGGGCGCGGGTTTTCCCGCCATCCGGTCCGACTGGATGCGCTATGCGCTCGGCATGGGCGACCAGGTGAGCGTCAAGATCGGCGAGCGCGAGGTGGTGGGCCGTTTTGAGAACATCGATACCCGCGGAGCCATGATGCTGCGCCGTAAGGATGGGATCGCGGAGATCATCACGGCGGGCGATGTCTCCTTGGGCAAGTCGGACTGAGAGGCCGGATTGAGCCGCACAGGCGTCGTGCGGCCCCTTGCATTGCGGCCCGCAGCCCGCTTCATTGGGATCGATCCTGATTGCCCGCCCCTAGCCGGATAGGAATACCTCCTCCGGCCTCCTGATTTTCGGCGCGCCCGTCCGCGTGCCCCGGTTTGGCGGGGCCTTGTCGGCGCGGGTGCCGCGTTTGGAAGTGACCCTTTGATGGCACCAACCGACGAACTGGTCTTCGCCCCCCTCGGTGGGGTCGGCGAGATCGGCATGAACCTCGGCCTCTACGGCTTTGGCCCGCGCAAGGCCCGCACCTGGCTCATCGTCGATCTCGGCATGAGCTTCGCGGGCGAGGAGGCGCCGGGGGTCGACCTCGTCCTGCCCGACATCCGCTTCCTGGAGGCCGAGAAGAAGCACATCGCCGGCCTGGTCCTCACCCATGCCCACGAAGACCATATCGGCGCGGTGCTGGACCTCTGGCCGCGCCTGAAGTGTCCCATCTACACCACCCGCTTCACGGCCGGGCTGCTGGAAGCCAAGCGCGCGGGCGAGCCTGGCGCGCCGTCCCAGCTGCCGATCACCGTGGTGCGCAGCGGCGGGACCGTGGACATCGGCCCCTTCGGGGTTGAATTCATCCCGGTCGCCCACTCGATCCCAGACAGCCACGCCCTGGCGATCCGCACTGCCGCAGGGCTGGTGGTCCACACCGGCGACTGGAAGCTGGACCCGACCCCGGTGGTGGGCCTGCCCACGGATGTCGCCCGACTCAAGGCGCTGGGCGACGAGGGCGTCCGCGCCATCATCTGCGATTCCACCAACGCCGTGCGCGACGGCGTTTCGCCGTCCGAGGCGGATGTGGCGGCCTCGCTCCGGAAGATTGTCGGCAAGGCGAAGCACCGGGTGGCCTTTACCACCTTCTCCTCCAACGTGGCGCGCATCCGCGGCATCGCCGAGTCGGCCTACGCCAATGGCCGTGAGGTGGTGGTGGTGGGCCGTGCGCTGGAGCGCGTCATCGGCGTCGCCCGCGAGCAGGGCCTGCTGGACGGGGTGCCCGCGTTCCGCACCGCCGAGGCCTATGGCTACCTGCCGCGTGAGAAGGTCGTGGCCATCCTCACCGGCAGCCAGGGCGAGCAGCGCGCCGCGCTGCGCCGCATCGCCGACGACGACCACCCGGAGATCGCTCTGTCGCCCGGCGACCTGGTGGTGTTTTCCTCGCGCACCATTCCCGGCAACGAGAAGGTGGTGAACCACATCATCAACGCCCTCACCAAACGGGGCGTTGAGGTGCTGACCGACCGCAAGGCGCTGGTCCATGTGTCCGGCCATCCGCGCCGGGGCGAGCTTGCGGAAATGTACCGCATGGTACGGCCGCAGGTGTCGATCCCGGTTCACGGCGAGGCGCTGCACCTGCATGAGCATGCCCAGCTGGCGAAGAGCCTCGGCGTGCCCGAGGTGGTCAATTGCTATGACGGCAACGTCATCCGCCTCGCCCCCGGCCCGGCGGAGCGGGTGGACGACGTGCCCTTCGGCCGCCTTTACAAGGACGGCCGGCTGCTGATCCCCGATGGCGGCCGCTCGATCCCGGAGCGGCGCAAGCTCTCCTTCGTGGGTGCGGTGTCGGTCGCCGTCGCCGTGGACCGGCAGGGTGGGCTTGCCGGCGACCCGTCGGTGGAGATCACCGGCGTTCCGGAGCGGGGGGAGGGCGGCATCGACATGCTTGACCACGTGCTCGACACCGTGGTGGCGACGCTCGACAACCTGCCCAAGGCCCGCCGCCGCGATCCTGATGCGCTGGCGGAAACCCTGGAGCGCGCGGTGCGCAGCGCCGTGAACGCGGTGTGGGGCAAGAAGCCGGTGTGCCACGTCCATATCCTGGAGGTGTGAGCGGTGAGAGGGCGCGGCCGGCCGGGCGCGTCTTCGACCTCCGGCGTGTTCCGCGCCAGCTTCGCTTGCGGTATGGATCGACAAATCTGAGCGGAGGAAATCATGATCGGACGCCTGAACCATGTGGCCATCGCGGTGCGCGACATCGCCGCCGCCTCCGCGCTGTATCGGGACACGCTGGGCGCGGATGTCTCGGCCGCCGTGCCGCAGCCAGAGCATGGCGTGACCACGGTGTTCGTCACCCTGCCCAACACCAAGATCGAGTTCCTGGAGCCGCTGGGAGAGAATTCCCCCATCGCCAAGTTCCTGGAGCGCAATCCGGACGGTGGCATCCACCACATCTGCTACGAGGTGGATGACATCCTCACCGCCCGCGACCAGCTGAAGGCAACGGGCGCCCGCGTGCTCGGCTCCGGTGATCCCAAGATCGGCGCCCATGGCAAGCCGGTGCTGTTCCTGCACCCCAAGGACTTCAACGGAACCCTGGTGGAGCTGGAGCAGGCCTGATCAGACGGCGGGCGGTTGCCGGTGGCACCGCCGAGGCCGTCCTTGAAGTCGTGAACCGAGGACGCTTGCCCCGATCGGCCGCCCTGCCGGCGGACCGGGGTGCGCCAGCAAGGAACGCCGCGTGTCGATCGGTGCCGTCGTCGCCATTTATTTCATTGTCTGGTGGACCGCCCTGTTCGCGGTCCTGCCCTGGGGCGTGCGCTCCCAGGCGGAGAGCCGGGACATCACGCCCGGCACCGATCCGGGCGCGCCGGTACGTCCCGCGCTGCTCAAGAAGGCCCTCGCCACCACCATCGTCGCGGCGGTGATCACCGCCGGCATCGTCTGGCTGATCACCAGCGGCATCGTCTCGCTCGAAGACCTGCCCATGCCCTTCGACACCAAGGAGGGGTGAGCCGGGGGGCCGGCGAGCCAGACGGCACCACGGCCTGTCGGCGTCGCCCCTGCGTCGCCTGAGCATGCCACCGCGGCCTTGGTCCGCTGCCGGGGCCGATGCGATCAGTGGAGCCGCGGGCTGCCGGGATGGGCCATGGCGGTAGCGATCGGCCCCTGGAGCGCAAGACGCAGGAAGCGTTCGCTGGTTACCGGGCGGCCAAACAGATAGCCCTGCCCAAAGCCGCATCCGCGCTCCTTCAGGAAGGCGCATTGCTCGGGAGCCTCGATGCCCTCCGCCACCACATCGAGCCCGAGCGCACGGGCGATGGAGATGATGGCGGTGGCAATTTCCGCGTCGGCGGCGCGGGGCAGGTCGTGCACGAAACTGCGGTCGATCTTCAGCTTGGAAATGGGAAAGCGCTTGAGATAGGCCAGTGACGAATAGCCGGTGCCGAAATCGTCGAGCGCGATGCGCACGCCGCTGTCGCGCATGTCACGCAGCTTGCGTTCGGCCGCCACAGCGCCGAACAGCACGTTCTCGGTGATTTCCACCTCCAGCCGCGCGGCGGGAAGGCCGGTGCGGCGCAGCACCTCTTCGATGCGCTCGCAGAGGGTGCCACGCTGAAACTGCCGCGGCGACAGGTTCACGGCGATGAAATCGAGATCGGCCCCCGCAGCGGTCCATTTGGCCATCTGCTGGCAGGCCTCCTCCAGCACCCAGTCGCCCAGGGGCTCGATGAGGCCGGTTTCCTCGGCGAGCGGAATAAAGCGGTTGGGCAGGACAAGGCCATGGACCGGGCTCTGCCAGCGCACCAGCGCCTCCGCGCCCGCGATGCGCCCGTTGGCCAGGTCCACCACCGGCTGGAAGTTCAGGCGGAACTCCTCGCGCACGAGGCCGCGCCGGAGGTCCGCTTCCATCTCCATGCGGACCCGGGCGCTGCGGGTGAGTGCCTGGGTGTAGAAAGAATAGATCCCGCGCCCCTGTGCCTTCGCCTCGGCCAGAGCTGTGTTGGCATGCTGGAGCAGCTGGGCGGCATCGTCGGCGTCGAGCGGATGGAGGCTGATGCCCACGCTGGCGCCCAGATAGATCTCGCCGCCATTGATCGTGAACGGCCGCGCCAGTTCGTCGATGAGGCGCGATGCGGCGAGTGCCGCATCCTGCGGCCCCTCGATCTCCTCAAGGATCACCACAAACTCGTCGGCGCCGTAGTGCCCGAGCGTGGCATCGGCATCAAGCGCGGCGCGGATGCGATCGGCCGCCGCCTTGAGCACCGCATCGCCGGCAATATGGCCGAGGCTGTCGTTGACGGTCTTGAAGCGGTCGATGTCCAGGAACAGCACGGCGCAGGTCTTGCCGGCCCGGCTGACAGCAAGGTCGAGGAGGGATGCGAGCAGGGTGCGGTTGGGCAGGTCGGTGAGGGGATCGTAATGGGCGATCCGGTCGAGCTCGAATTCCGAATGCTTGATCCGGGTGATGTCCTGGAAGGCGCCAACATAGTTCTGCGGCTTGCCCTTCTCGTCAAAGACGGTGCGGATGCTGAGCTGCTGGAGGAAGATCTCGCCGTTCTTGCGGCGGTTCCAGATCTCGCCGTGCCAGCTGCCTGTCGAGGTGAGAGCACCCCACATGCCGCGATAGAATTCGCGGTCGTGACGGCCGGAATGCATGGTGCGCATGGACCGGCCGAGGATCTCCGCCTCGCAATAGCCGGTGATCTGCGAAAACGCCGGGTTTACGGCGGAAACCACCGCGTTGAGATCGGTCACCACCAGTCCGTCGTGGGCGCTGGCGAACACAGCGGCGGCAAGGCGCAGGTGGCGCTCGCTCTGCTTCTGCGCCGTCACATCCGTGATCATGCCCACCACGCGGGTCACGGCGCCATCGCCGTCACGGGTGGCGAGGCCGCGCCACCGCACATCGCGACTGGCGCCGTCGGGCCGGGAAATCCGGATGTCGAGATCGACGTCGCTGCCGCCGCGGACAAGATCCTTCCGGACGGCGGCGACCTTTCGGCGGTCCGCGCCGCGCAGCATCTGGCGAAAGGTCCGCCGTATGTCGACGGGGGCTTTGGGGGCGATGCCGAGGATGTCACGGGCACGGGGCGACAGATACAGGCTGCGGCCCACATGGATGTCGAATACCCCCTGGTCCGACCCCCTGGCCGCCAGATCGAAGCGTTCCTCGCTCTCCCGCAGGGCCATGCTGTCGCCGCTGCTGGCAGGTCCCGGGCCCGTCGCGCCGGACACGAGCGGGGCCGCCAGAGAGGCAGCGGCCGCGGCGGGGACGAAGGTTGCGGGTTTACCGGATTCGGGTTCACGCCCATCTGCGCGCGCGCGCGGTTTCCGGACCAGCCTGTATGCGACCATCCCCCCGAGCAGAAGCAGGACGCTGGCGAGGATCACGGCCTGAGGGGAGGTCGAGTGGGAAAGTTCCGCTACGTCCTGCCAGAGCGCTGCCGCCGCCGCAGGGCTGGCCGACGCGGCCAAGACCGCAAGGCCCTGGGCAGCGCCGGAGAGGAACGTGGCAACGCGTGCCCTCATTGTCCCATCTGTCCGACGCTCCGCCTTGCATCCCACCGGCAGGGTCCCGGCAAGAATAATTTCATGGCACTTTAGTACCTCTATAATGTGGATTTATAAATCTATTCCCTATCAAAAACAATGGCTCCGGTTATGCACCGGTTCCTCAGCCCTGCGTCATTTCGGTCCGAAATCTCGAGGCGCATTGCTGGGCTCAATAGCCGATCGGGCCCGTGCCCGTGGTTTTGATCTACCGCCAGATCATATGGAGCCTTGTGAGGGCGCCCCTCATCCTCCATTTATGGGATGTGCCCGCCGTCCTTGAAACGGCAAGGCTCGGAGATTACCCATGAGTGTTGCTTCCGAAACGTCCACCGCAGCCCCGGCCCCTTCGCCTGCCAAGCGGAGCCTGCCGCCTGTGATCCGCATCACCGATGCGGCCGCCGAACAGTTGCGCGAGATCCTCGCGGCAGCGGAGCCGGGCACTGCGTTGCGCGTCGGCATTGAGAACGGCGGTTGCGCCGGCATGTCCTACAAGATGGATTTCACCACTGAGATCGCCCCCTTCGACTCGGTCGTCGAGGACAAGGGCGTAAAGGTGGTGGTGGACACCAAGGCCGTGCTCTTCCTGCTCGGCACCGAGATGGACTACAAGACCGACAAGGTCTCGTCCCAGTTTGTGTTCAATAATCCCAACCAGACCTCGTCCTGCGGCTGCGGTGAATCGGTCGCGATCACGCCGGTCGACATGAGCGCTGCGTCCGGCCAGGGCTGAACACAGGCTCATTGCGGAGTTCAGCTGCGGTTCATCCGCACGGGGACAAGAGAAGCGGGCGGCTGAGGCCGCCCGGCGTGAGGCGCGGGCGGGCCAGCCGCACAAGCTTCACAGCACGAAAGGTGCCATCTTGAACCCATCTCTTCTCGCCACCCTTCTGGCGAGCCCCATCTTCGACGTCGTCGCGCGCCTGCTGCTCACCTTCATCTTCTGGGGCGCAGGCCTCGACAAGCTGATGAACTATCAGGCCACCCTGGCCGAGCTGTCATTCTTCGGCGTCGAGCCGGCGGGCGTGTTCGCACCGGCCGTCATCGCCGTGCTGCTCATCGGCTCCGTTCTGGTGGTGCTCAACCGCGCGGCGTGGCTCGGATTCGGCATGCTGGCGGTATTCACGGCGCTCACCATCCCCATCGCCCATCCGTTCTGGGCCATGGATGGGGAAAAGCGGCTGTTCGAGTTCCACGTGGTAGTGGAGCACATCAGCCTCATCGGCGGACTGATGGTGGGTGCGATCCTGTGCCGGAAGCTGGAGCTGGAGCGCCAGGGGCGTGAGGCGCGCCTCGCGCAGGGCGGCGCTGGGCCGCAAGGCGTGAAGGCGCGGAAGGTGTGAACGTGGATGGCGGCTGCGTTGCCGGCGGCCGTCATCTTCCCTAAAGTCCCGCTCCCGGTCGTCATAGCGCGTCCGGCCCGGGCGGACGTGGCGAAACCGGTAGACGCACGAGACTTAAAAAGTCTTTTTTCCACCATTCCGCAAAAAAGTTTTCGGATCGAGAAATGTAGTTATTCCAGGTGCTTAAAGGGGGTCTGGTTTGAAGGGTGAAAATAGTCAATTCTGCGCTAGGTGCATTATAGGTGCAGAGAGCTAGGGCTAGAATCGGCGAAAAAAGGCGGACGTGGCGAAATCGGTAGACGCAGCAGACTTTATAATTGGAGTGCCCGCAGGGAAATCTGTGGAGTAGAACCGCTCAAAGTCGGGGAACGCTAACGGGCAGATGTCCTAGGCCAATCCCGAGCCAAGCCCGCCTCTGGCGGGAAGGTGTAGAGACTGGACGGGCGGCGCCTAAAGCCTTCAGGCCATGGCGAAGGGACAGTCCAGACCACGAATGCCAAAAGGCGGCGGCGAAAGTCGAAGTGGTATGAAAATCTGCTTCTCTGTGAGAGTACGGGTTCGAGTCCCGTCGTCCGCACCACTTTCCATTCGACTTGTATTTGAGATGGTTGCGAGGACCTGCACTGATCAGAACTTGCGGACGCAAAAAAAAGCCGCCCGATGGGGGCGGCTGATCTGCGCTATTTGGCATCGCAATTTGAGATGGTTGCGGGGGCTGGCCTGCAACCGCCTCAACTTGCTATTTCGAGCCGCAGCCTAGAAATCCTTGCCATTGCTTTCCCGCGTCAGGAGCTGGTCCGGGAGGAGCTCCGGGATCACGGGCTGCTGGGAAACCACCCAGGTTGGGTCTTTATATCCGGCGAACAGGGAATTGTAAGTGGGCGGTGTCAGCTGCATGTGGCTATCCCACCCAGTTCACGAGCGTGGAGTGGGCTTCGTTCCTGAAACACCACGATCTGCAGCCCTCGATGAGCCGTCGCGGCAACTGCCATGACAACGCCGTCGCCGAGAGCTTCTTCAACCTGCTCAAGCGCGAACGCATCCGCCGCAAGGTCTACCGCACGCGGGATGAGGCACGCCGGGACGTGTTCGATTACATCGAGATGTTCTACAACCCCACCCGGAAGCACGCACGGAACGGGATGCTGTCGCCCGTCGAGTTCGAACGGCAGCACAAAGCCAAGGCCGAGGGTGTCTAGAAAACTAGGGGCGGTTCAGACCATCGTCGACACCTTCACTCGGTTCTCGCCGGCGGTGGATCCCAGGTTCAGCTACCGGGGCGAGGACGTCGTGCTGACGCTCGAACGGATCTGCCGGAGCATGGGCTATCCGCAGAGCATCCGGGTGGATTAGGGATCGGAGTTCATCAGCCGCGATCTCGACCTGTGGGCTTATCAGAAAGGCGTGGTGCTGGACTTCTCGAGGCCCGGCAAGCCGACGGACAACGGCTTCATCGAGTCCTTCAACGGCAAGCTCCGGGCGGAGTGCCTGAACACGCACTGGTTTATGAGCCTTGACGACGCGCGGGCGAAAATGGAGGCTTGGCGTAGGGACTATAACGAGGTTCGGCCGCACAGCGCGATCGGCAACAAGCCGCCGATCTCGCTCATGAATGGCTCTCCGGCACCCCCGCCGGCATGAGCCCTAACCCCGGAAAATTCCAGCTCCGGGTGGCCTAGAAACGGGGAGCGCTTCACAATGGGCCAGAACGAACTTCAAGCTGGATTAGCAAGGTACCCCTCCGCTGTAGGCCACCTTGTGTGATCTGAGTGAGGTGCTCAACCTTTCGGTCCTCTGATCTGGCAGCAGTGCCAGCAGCGGTGCTGGAGAAGACGGTGGACGCAGGGGAGACCTATGTACGACGGCGGCGTTGGAGCTGGGCCGAGAAGCGGGCGGTCGTCGAAGAGGCTGCGGCCAGCGGCAACGTCATCGGGACGGCGAAGCGCCATGGCATCCAGGCTCAGCAGATTTACCGTTGGCGTGAACGCTTTGCTGAACGGCTTGATCCTCCCGGGTTCGCAGCCGTGTCGGTCGTCGGTGATCCACCGAAGGCGCTTCCAGCACCGATGCCGGATATGGATCGTCCGGAAGAGCGATCCAGCACCGTCCAGACCGATGCCCGGATCGAGATCGTCTCCGCCGGAGGTGTGGCGGTTCGGCTGCCGGCCGGTTCGCCGACGGATTTCGTGGTCGCGATTGCCAGCGCCCTGTCCCGAGGCCGACGATGATCCCGGTCCCGAGCGGCGTGAAGGTGTGGCTTGCGACGGGCCACACCGATATGCGCAAGGGCTTCGCCGGGCTTTCGCTGCAGGTCCAGGAGGTTCTTCGGCATGATCCCCATGGCGGGCACCTGTTCGTGTTCCGCGGTCGGCGCGGTGACCTCATCAAGGTGATCTGGCATGACGGCCAGGGCGCCTGCCTGTTCTCGAAGCGGCTGGAGCGGGGCCGCTTCCTGTGGCCCTCGCCGGCTGATGGGGTGGTGACGATCACTCCGGCCCAGCTCGGCTATCTCCTGGAGGGCATCGATTGGCGGCATCCGCAGCAGGCGTGGAGACCGGGCGCGTCGGGGTGATTTGGGCTTGGCGCGGTGCCCGGGAATGTGATTCCATCGCCTCATGTCGAGCCCGATGGATCCTTTGCCCAGCGACCTTGCCGCAGCCCACGCCATGATCCTGGCGGAGCGTGCCGCGCGCAAGGAGGCCGAGGCGCTGGCGGCGCGGGCCCAGGCGCCGAACACCGGCACCGACGCGCTGATCGCGCGGCTGAAGCTGGAGATCGAGAAGCTCCGTCGCGAGCTCTACGGCACGCGGGCACGCGCTCGGAGCGCAAGGCGCGCCTCCTCGACCAGATGGAGATGCAGCTCGAAGACCTGGAAGCCGACGCCACCGAGGATGAGCTGGCGGCGGAAGCTGCAGCACGATCCACCGATGTCCGGACCTTCCAGCGCAGCCGGCCCGCGCGCAAGCCCTTCCCCGACCACCTGTCGCGCGAGCGCGTCGTCGTCCCCGCGCCGGAGAGCTGCCCGTGCTGCGGCTCGTCCCGGCTGGTGAAGCTCGGCGAGGACGTCACCGAGACGCTGGAGGTGATCCCGCGCCAGTGGAAGGTGATCCAGACGGTGCGGGAACGCTTCTCCTGCCGGGCCTGCGAGGCGGTCACCCAGCCGCCGGCGCCGTTCCATGTCATCCCCCGTGGCCATGCCGGACCGAA
The DNA here is from genome assembly GCA_000017645.1 of Xanthobacter autotrophicus Py2. Lineage (NCBI taxonomy): Bacteria > Pseudomonadati > Pseudomonadota > Alphaproteobacteria > Hyphomicrobiales > Xanthobacteraceae > Xanthobacter > Xanthobacter versatilis. Next base: position 5,095,055 of record CP000781.1, on the reverse strand, counting down.
CCTTCTGGCGATGGTGCTGTTCGAGAAGTTCGGCCAGCACCAGCCGTTGAACCGGCAGAGCGAGCGCTATGCCTGCGAGGGCATCGACCTGCCGCTGTCAACGCTGGCGGATCATGTCGGGGCCTGTGCCGCGGCGCTGCGCCCGCTCCACGCGCTGATCGAGCGCCATGTCATGTCCGCGGCACGCCTGCATGGCGACGACACGCCGGTGCCGATCCTGGCGAAGGGCAAGACCGACACCGGCCGGGCCTGGGTCTATGTGCGCGATGACCGCCCCTTTGGCGGCGCCGATCCGCCGGCGGTGCTGTTTAAGGCGTCCCGCGACCGCTCGGGCGATCACCCGCAAGAGCATCTGACGCGCTTCGCTGGCATCCTGCAGGCCGATGCCTATGCCGGCTACAATCGCCTGCTCGCTCCGGATCGCCAGCCCGGACCGATCACGGAGGCCCTGTGCTAGAGCCATGCGCGCCGCAAGTTCTTCGAGCTTGCCGACATCGCCGCGAGCAGCCGACGCGGGCGCAATGCCGCGCCGATCTCACCGATCGCGCTGGAGGCCGTCCGGCGTATCGACGCGCTGTTCGACATCGAGCGCGAGATCAACGGCGTGGGTGCCGATCAGCGGCGCGCAGCCCGCCAGGAGCGCAGCACTCCCCTCGTCGCCGAGCTCGAGGCTTGGATGCGGGACCATCGCGCCAGCCTCTCCCGCCATGCGCCCGTGGCCCAGGCCATGGACTACATGCTGCGCCGCTGGGAGGGTTTCACCCGCTTCCTCGACGACGGGCGCGTTTGTCTGACGAATAATGCCGCGGAGCGCGCGCTGCGCGGCATCGCCCTCGGCCGCAAGGCCTGGCTGTTCGCTGGATCCGACCGCGGCGCCGAGCGTGCCGCCGTCATGTACAGCCTCATCGGCACCGCCCGCCTCAACGACATCGATCCGCAGGCCTGGCTCGCCGACGTCCTCGCCCGCATCGCAGACACCCCGCAGAACCGGCTCTCCGAGCTCCTGCCCTGGAACTGGCGTGCGGCGTGTCATCCCGGGAGTCTCGCGGCATGAGCCACATCGATCGCATCGCACGGCTGAAGATCGAGCTCGATGACTGGCGGCCCGCCATCTGGCGCCGCGTCGAGGCGCCGCTCGGCTCCTCGCTCAAAACCTTGCATGACGTCATCCAGGCCGTGATGCCGTTCGAGGACTGTCACCTGTTCGAGTTCCGAGCTGACGGGCAACGCTTCGCCATCCCCGATCCGGAATGGGACAGCATGCGCGACAGGACCTACTCTGCCAGGGCCACGAAGCTCGGTGCCCTCATCGACCGCGGCATCACCAAGCTCACCTACACCTATGACTTCGGCGACGACTGGCGGCACACGATCACGATCGAGGCGACCGCAGCCGCCGATCCCGCCACGGACTACCCCCGCTATCTCGACGGTGCCCGCCGCGCGCCACCCGAGGACGTCGGCGGCATCACGGGCTTCGAGCTCTTCCTCGAGGCCATCGCCGATCCCGAACATGAGCAACATGACGAACTCATGCTCTGGCATGGTCGGACCTTCGATCCAAATCTCCTCGACGAGGACCGCATCCGCGCCCGCATCGCCAAGCTCGCCCGACGCCGCGCCCAGGGCAAAGCCGCCTTCGCAAAAGGCCGAAGCCAGATGAGCTGATCGCTCCGGATATCAGCGTGGCCTTAACCGGAGGCTTACTTAGCAAGGAGGGGCAACGTCAGTGTACATGCCAGCGTCCTCCTTCATATCCCCGCGCTTCTCGTCGGCTTCACGCCCCTCGCCATCGCAGTTGCTGCCCAGCCGGTAACCACGGACTTCAAGGCAGAAGGCTTCACGAAGGTCGAATTGTACAGCGCTATCGCGGTCTATAGCTCCTCCCAGCCAAGGGTGCAGGGCAGGAAACTCCAACTTCAAACGGTCCAGTTTGCAGGGCTCAGGTCACGCTCTAGATCGTCAACCCAGGCTACGTGAATATTATTGAAAATCTTTTTCAATAATTGGGAGATGCCCTCCGAGTTCAACCAAGACGCTCTGGAGTCTGGCAACGATCAAACGAATGAAGCGCCCAGTTTTCTGGCATTGTTCGCGCGCATCCAAAGTGTCTTTCTTCAACGCTTCAGCAACGGTTTGTCCCATCGGGACGGTCTCAAGCCAAACGCGATCGACGTCGATGCCCACTTCTCGTGCGGCGGCGTCTGCGTTGGCGAGCAGGCGTTTCGCCTCAGCAAAGGTGACGCTGGGCAGGAGTTCGGACTTGGAGAATTCCTGCGCAGCCTCGGTGCACCCCTTGATCGCGAAATACATAGCGTAGAGAAACCTGAGGTGGCTATCGGCGGCTTTGCGCAACAGCGCAGTACGATCTGATTGGTCGATTCGATCTTCAATCCTAGACGATAGGTTCGAATTGGCCATCGCCGGAGCGACCACGAAGCTCAGCAAAAGCACGAAAGGGAAGAGGCCTGCGCGCTTCATAGCATGATCCGTTGGAATGTTCGCTTCGGGGGAGGAGTCAAGAAGGCTCAGACGCGCCACACGCCGCCCTCGGGAGCGTTTCACCGTTCCCGAGGGCGAAGGGCCATAGCTTACTGAAGCTTTACTTAGTTTTAGAGATCTTCGTCACGGTGAGTCGCCCGTTCACCCGGTCCGCCTCGAATGTGATCTTGTCACCCACCTTTACAGTCTTGAGCATTGCAGGGTCTCCCGTGGCGAAGACCATGGTCATGCCGTCCATGTCCAGGTTTTTGATGGGCCCGTGCTTCAGGGTGATCTTGCCCTGGGCTTCGTCGATCTTGGTGACCTCCCCGCTCGCCGGCGCGGTCTGCGCGAGGGCGACGGTGGCGACGACGACGAGGGGCGCCGCGAAAAGGAAGTTCCGCATTATCGGTCTCCTGTGTTCTGTTCATTTCACGATGACGGTTCCGGTCATGCCGGCTTCCCGGTGGCCCGGAATGAGGCACGAAAAATCGAACGTGCCTGCCTTGGTAAATTTCCAGATGAATTCGCCAGTTTTCTTCGGGGCGAGGCGCTTCGCATTCGGATCGTCGTGCTCCATGTCCGGATTCTTGCGCATAACTTCGGCATGCTTGAGGTTTTCTTCGAGCGTGGCGAGGACAATTTCATGGTCAAGTTCGCCGTTATTGCGGATGACAAAACGGACCTGCTCCCCGGTCTTGACCTCGATACGATCGGGCACGAATTCCATCTTCCCGTTGTCCTCCCGCATCACGATGTTGACGACGCGCGCAGGCTGCTTCGGGTTGCCGGGTTGGCCAAAAGCGCTGTCACCGTGGCCTTCTCCCGGCTTGTGCCCGGGGGAGGCCAAAGCGGCACCGGCGACGAGAACGGCGGCGACGGCCGGAACAAGCAACGACCTGAGTTTCATATGGTGCTCCTTTGCTGTGTTGATCGTCAGGGATCAGTGGGCGTCATGATCGCCTGAGCTGCCGCGGCCGGGCTTCACCACGCGGACTTCTGTTGTCGTGGCGGAATCAACAACCGGAGACGGGGCGCGAACCACCGTCTTGCTCTCGCCCGTCCATTCGTAGGCGACGGTGCCTTCCGGGTGCTTGAACCAGCCCGGGTCTCTGTAGTCGCCAGCGGCGATCCCTTCGCGCACCTTCACCACCGAGAACATGCCGCCCATCTCCACCGCTCCGAACTGGGCGAAGCCGGTCATCATGGGCAGCGTGTTGTCGGGGAGCGGCATCTCCATCTCGCCCATGTCCGCCATGCCAGTCGATCCCATGGGCATGTAGTCGGGCACGAGCCTGCGGATCTTCTTCGCCAGCTCCTTCTTGTCGACGCCGATATAGGTGCGCACGTCGTGGCCCATGGCGTTCATGGTATGGTGGGACTTGTGGCAGTGGATCGCCCAGTCCCCCGCATGCTCGGCCACGAAATCGAAGGCGCGCATCTGGCCGACCGCGCAGTCGATGGTCACCTCAGGCCAGGCCGCCTCCTCCGGAACCCATCCCCCATCTGTGCAGGAAACCTTGAAGTCGTAGCCATGCATGTGGATGGGATGGTTGGTCATGGTGAGATTACCGAACCGGATGCGCACCTTGTCGCCCTTGCCCACCACGAACGGGTCGATGCCGGGAAAGGCGCGGCTGTTCCAAGTCCACAGATTGAAGTCGAGCATGGTGTTGACCTTCGGCACATAGGCGCCGGGCTCGATGTCGTAGGCATTCAGCAGGAACACGAAGTCCCGGTCCACGCGCCGGAAGGCAGGGTCCTTCGGGTGCACCACGAAGAATCCCATCATCCCCATGGCCATCTGGACCATCTCGTCCGCATGGGGGTGGTACATGAACGTGCCGCTCTTACGGAGCTGGAACTCATAGACGAAAGTCTTGCCTGGCTTGATGTGCGGCTGGGTGAGACCGCCTACCCCGTCCATTCCGCTCGGCAGGATCTGCCCGTGCCAGTGGATGGTGGTGTGCTCGGGCAGGCGGTTGGTGACGAAGATGCGGACTTTGTCGCCTTCCACTGCCTCGATGGTTGGGCCGGGGGACTGGCCATTATAGCCCCACAGGTGCGCGACCATGCCGGGGGCAATCTCGCGCACCACCGGTTCGGCAACGAGGTGGAATTCCTTCCAGTCCCCGTTCATCCGCCATGGCGCTGTCCAGCCGTTCAGGGTGACCACCGGCTGGTAGTCCGGCCCGGATGTGGGCACGAGTGGCGGCTGCATGGTCGCCTCCTTCATGGTGGCGGCCTCGGGGATGGAAGCCGCCTGGACGCGGCCGGAGACAGCGCCGGCGCTCACCAGCGCGAGGGCGCCGGAGGCTCCGAGGAAGTTCCTTCGGGAAACCGTCATGCCTTCATCTCCTGCTTTCAGTCGCCGCCGCCGGGAGCCGCAGATGCGACGACGGTTCCGATTCCACTGCCGGATCCCCCGCCGAGGATAGCCGTCTCGAAGTCCACCTCTGCGAGGAAGAAGTCACGCCTCGCTCCAATCGCAGCGACGTTGCTCGTGATACTTTCTCGGGCGGTGGTCAAAAGCTCGAAGACATCGATGAGCATTCCATTGTATTCTAGCAGCGCCTGCTCATTGATGGTCTTGCGCAGGGGGAGAATTTTCGTCTGATACTGGCGGGCGATGTCGTAGCTCGCCCGGTAGGTCACGTAGGCGGCCCGTGCCTCGGAGCGGACGTTCACGGCCTTCTCCATGAGCAGGTTCACCGCCTGCATGTAGGTCTCCCTCGCACGGCGCACATTCACCTCTCCGAAGTCGAAAATTGGAATCTGGACCTCGAGCTCGAAGCCTTGAGGACGCAGGGTCTCCCCATCCGCACGTTGGTAGTTGCCCCGATATCCGCCTTCGAGCAGCGAGACGAAGCGTGTCGCCTCCGTGAGGCCGAGGGATTTCGCCATGGCGTCGAGTTCGAGCCGCGCGGCGATGAGATCCGTGCGCCGGCGCACGGCGTCCACCTCCACCTGCTGCGCGGTACGGATGCGGCTAGGCAACGCAGGGAGCTGGCCGGGGAGCTTGTAGCCGACGTAGGCGCCCCACACACCGAGTTTACGAGTGAGCGCCTCACGTGCTGTACCGGCTTGCATACGCGCTTGGGCAAGCTCGTTCGACACCTCAGCGTAGAAGGCGCTGGCGCGAGCCTGGTCCAGCTTGGTGGCGGTGCCGGTCTCGCCGAGCTTGCGGGTGAGGTCAGCCGCGGCGTCAGCGGAGAGCCTCGCCTGTTCCAGAAAGCCAACCGTCTGCCGGGAGGCCACTACCTGATAATAGGCGCGTCGCGTTTCGGCGGCCGTGCGGAGGGTGGCCTCGATAGCTCGTTGCTGCGCTGCTTCGAACTGGCTTTTCGCAATCTCGCTGCGCGCGGGAAGCGTCAGCAAGGCGAGCAGGTTGGCAACGAGACGGCGCTCCACGTCGAGCTCCCCGCCGCCGTTCAGCCGCTCCACTCCGAAGGAGGGATTCGGTGGGAGGCTTGCTTCCACATAGGCAGCCTCGGAAATTCCAAGGGCGTTATATTCGGCCTGAAGGCCTCGATTGTTGAGGAGCGCGACCTGGACGGCATTGCGAGCGGTAAGAGGCTGGGACAAGAGCGCAGCGACGCGGGCACCCGCCAGCGCAGCTTCCTCTTCAGAGGAAATCTTGACCACATTTCCTCCGAGCTCTCCTGCCGCCGAGCGTATGGTTTCATCGGCCACAAGGGTCATGCCGCTGTCGGGAGAAAAGGTGGCGCAACCCGCGAGCAGAAGCGCCAACGGGAGAGCCGCCAACGCTGGGCGAATCGAGGATGCCTCCATCATTCGCCTCCTCTTTTCGGAGTGACGCTCTGGTTCTGCTCGATCCACGAACGCGGGCTCACGACCCCGTGGTCCGCTGTACCCGCAGTCACCGGCACGTAGCGGACCGGGGGCACGGAGACATCGGCATTCGAGGGATCAGCGCCGCCCACGATCGTAGGAGGCCCGGCACAGGCGGAGAGAAGAATGGCCGTGAAGACCAGGGGGACGGGATTCATGCGAGACCTCGAAATGCGGCCCGATTGACGGGGTCCGCGATGCACAGCCATGGCGAGGAGGGCGCGCAGGGTTGTTCACACGCAGCGCGCGGTAACCCATCGGTGAAGTCCGACGTCTGGTGATCGGTTCAGGCTGCCCGGCCACGACCTTTCCCATCGGAGGGGTATCCGATGAAGAACGCCTGGGTGGCGGCAGCAAATCCGAGTCCGTCTCACCCCGGTGATGAAGGCATCCGCCGGGGTGACCGACTTGGAACCGTCAACGATGTCGAAAAGGATCAGCCGATGACAGTGCGGTTAACCGCTCTCGGAGGCCGTTCGAGACGTGTGGCGAGAACTTGTACGGTTTCATGATCGGACGATGGGGCGTCGATCGTATGGGCAATCGATACCAACGATGCCGAATATTGCACCACAGGGATAACCATATGGCATGCCGTGGCACAACATGAGCTTGCCCCGCCGACATGATCGTGGTCGGCTCTATCATTTGTCGGGTGGGTGCTCAGTGTGCCTTCCCCGGGCGACGCGACAAGGCGCTCGCCGGGGGCATGACGTATGGCAAGATCACCGGCATCCCTAGCCTGCGATGTGGCGGATTGCATGTGCGCGTGGTGTGCATCGCCTGAGCTGATATCAATACCCCGCGCACCGACAAAACCACCACTCACGCCGGACAGTGCGAATACAATCGCGGCGATGAGGAGGATGAGGCTGCGAAGCGTCCCGACCATGACAAGCGCGAGGATATGGGCTTCTGCCTTTTTGACAAGCCGGGTGACGCGCCGGCCGGAATCGAACGCAATGTCCTGACCACGCCGGCAGGGTGTAGGTGATAGCCTCGCGGGCGAGAATGTGAACATTCTTCTTCGCATCTCGCTTGCTGGCGCCAATTGCACACATCCCGGCGGATGCGCAATCTTAATGGGAAGCTAGCATGTCGTTGGCGTGCAGGATGTGAAATTTCACACATCGACCAGGCAGGTTGCGCTCGGCGGCCGAGATGCGCAATCAATGTTGCCTGGCAGCAACAATGGGCGAGTCTGGCAGAAATACTGAGGCTTTGCCATAGTCCGGCATCGGTGCAAACAAAGCGAATAATCATGACGGAAGAGCGGGCTAATTGGATCGGAGAGCTTATCCGTCACTGGCGGGAGGATAGGGACGGAACCTATCGCACCTGGTTCCTTTGGGACGAGCGGATCAAAAATTTTCGCTCGATCCGGCGCGGCCTCCAGGCGGTCGTTGAGGAAATCCGCACAGAGCGCTTCGGAAACGCCTATCGCGGCTCGTCACTGGAGACAGTGCTGGATTCGATTTCCGAGCAGAGACAGGTCTTCAAAGGCGCCGACCATGCCTTCATGTGGAAGCCCAAGCTGCGCATTCCGGACATTTACGAGAATCGCGCCAACCAAATCGCCTTCGGCCGGTTTCTCGATGTGTGCCTGTGCTGCAACGGGGAGGATCACGTCATTTCGGCGATCCGCGTGCTGGATCAGATGCAGATCAAGGGCCTCGGCCCGGCAGCGGCGAACCTGCTCTATTTCCTGCACCCGACGTGGGTGCCACCGTTCAACACCGCGATCGTCAAGGGTTACAACAAGCTGACCGGCGCCGGCGTGAAACTGGGACGCTGGGACCAGTATCTCGCCATGCGCAAGGGCGTGCTCGACCTCAACGCCGCCCACCGCGCGCTGCTGTCGAATGATCTCGGGGCGGTCGCCGCCTTTCTGTTCGACATCGGCTCGGATCGCTATCCGCTTCCACCACCAGACGAGACAGCGTCACTGGACCGCTGGCGAGCGAACCTCGAAATCGTGAGGGCCGAATCAGCCGCCTTGAGCAAGGCCCTGCAGACGGCCCGCGACGCGGATCACACGCACACGGAGATCCAAGGCTGGCTGCGGGATCTCGGTCTCGCGCTCGGCTACGATGTATGGATTGCCGCCAACGACGCGAGCCGCGGCTATGGCGACGGCCGCCTCGACGATGGCTGCCTCCGGCAACTGCCGGACCGGCTGGCCCGGATCGGCTCGGCGGACGCGGTACGGCTGATCGATGTTCTCTGGCTCGACCGAACGGTACAGGACGTAGTCGCCGCCTTCGAGGTCGAGCACACGACCAGCATCTATTCGGGAATTGTCCGTATGTTGGACCTCGCCCTTGGCCTCGATGGTGCGGCGGCGCGCAATTTTTTTCTCGTTGCCCCCGACGATCGTGAAGGTGAAGTGCGTGCACAGTTCAAGCGTCCCGCCTTCTCTCGTGTAGGCCAACTGGACCTTCGCTATTTGCCCTACAGTGAACTGCGAAATCACCGCGAAGCGATCGCGCGCTTCGGCAGTGGCCTGAAGGCTATTCTAGCTATTGCACGCCCCATCAGCCCGTCAGCGCATCGGGGAGCACCCGCTACGGCTTTGTGATCGGCGCGCTGTGGGAATTTCCACAGCGCTAGCGATCATTCTTGGTCAGCGTTTGGTCAAATGGGCAGTGGAGGAAATCAAATGAACATACGGAGCATTTTTGCCGTTGGGATGTTGCTGGTTGCGTCTGTCGTGCCCGCGCTTGCCGACTACTATTCCCCGCGGATGCCTAAGAAGGAGCAGGCGCGACACGAATTCCGCGACGTGCAGCGCAATGCGCACCCTTCGGGACCAATGCCGCAGGCTACGACGCAAAAGTCGGTGGGGTCGGCAGTTGGCGCCAGGGAGTACAAATAAGCGCCCCATCTGTCTTGTGTTTGGGCCGCGTCCAGGTTCTGGCGCGGCCCAAATCATTTCTGGAAGAATGCAGGGGCTAGAGATTTGCACGATATCGTGAATTCTCTCGTGAGAATTTTCACATATATCCGATTAAATATTTTTCAGTATTGATATGCTTAAAAGAGCGATACACAGGAGATAGAATATGAGTATTAAAGGAATTTTGGCTACGGCTATCGTGATCGTTTCCTTTTCTGCCCCTGCATTGGCAGACTATTATCCTTCGACATTGTCGGCGGAGGAGCGGGAGCGGCATGAGTCTCTGGACGTTCAGCGGGGTAACTATCCGAGCGGTCCGGCGCCTTATGCGTAAGCGTCGTCGTCAGGCCACGTTGCTGAGGATCCGCTGTGCTGGGTAGGCCCATGGCATGAGGTCGTCGATGCGGCTGTTGGGATGGCCGTTGACGATGCGGGTGATGACGTCCGCGAGGTAGGCCTGGGGGTCGATGTCGTTGAGCTTGCAGGTCTCGACCAGCGAGGCGATGACGGCCCAGTGTTCGGCGCCGCCGTCGGAACCGGCGAAGAGCGCATTCTTCCGGGTGAGGGCCAGGGGTCGGATGGAGCGCTCCACGATGTTGTTGTCCAGCTCGACGCGGCCGTCATCAAGGAACAGGGTGAGGCCCTCCCAGCGCGAGAGCGCATAGCGGATCGCCTCGGCGAGCTTGGTCTTCTGGCTGATCAGCGCCAGCTTCGCCCGCAGCCACGGCTCGAGGGCCTCGATGATCGGCCTGCTCTTCTCCCGGCGCGTGGCATGGCGCTCATCCGGGGGCCGGCACCGGATCGTAGCCTCGACGTGATAGAGCTCGGCGATGCGCTGCAGGGCCTCGCTGGCGATGGGCGCCGGGCCTGCCTGGGCGAGCTCGTAGAAGCGGCGGCGCACATGCGCCCAGCAGAACGCCAGCTTCACCGTGTTGCGGCCGGCCAGCGCTTTGTAGCCGCCATAGCCATCGACCTGCAGGATGCCGGTGAAGCCGTCGAGGTGGGCGACGGGCCGCTCGGCCTTGCGGTCCGGGGCATAGACATAGGCAACGGCGGGTGGATCCGCGCGGCCCCAGGGCCGGTCGTCGCGGGCATAGGCGAAGAGCTGCCCCGTCTTGGTCCGGCCCCGGCCAGGATCCAGCACCGGCGCCGTGGTCTCGTCGGCGAACAGCTTGGGCGAGGTCTTCAGCACCGCCAGCAGCCGTTCATGCACGGGCCGCAGCAGGAAGGCCGCGCGCCCGACCCAGTCCGCCAGCGTCGAGCGGTCGAGCGCGATGGCCTGCCGCGCATAGATCTGGGACTGGCGATACAAAGGCAGATGGTCGGCGTATTTCGAGACGAGCACATGGGCGACGGTTGCCTCGGTCGGCAGGCCGCCCTCGATCAACCGAGCCGGAGCGGGGGCCTGCACCACCACGTCCGCGCAGGAGCGGCAGGCATATTTCGGCCGACGCACCACCAGGACGCGGAACTGGGCCGGCACCATGTCGAGCCGTTCGGCCACATCCTCGCTGATGCGATGCAGCTTGCCGGAACAGCACGGGCAGATGTCGCTCTCGATATCGACCACGGTCTCGATCCGCGGCAGATGGGCGGGCAGCGCTCCGCGGTTCGCACGGCGCTTCGCGACCCGCTCGGCCTTCTCGGCCGGCACCTGCTCCTCAGACGCAGCGAAGCCGGCGGCCTCGATCTGTTCGGCCTCTTCCAGGGCCAGCAGCAACTGGTCCTCAGGCAGCGTCTCTGCCCGCCGGCCGAAGCGATGCCTCTGCAACTCCTTGATGATCTGGCGCAGGCGCTCGATCTCCGCGTCCCGCGCGATCAGCATCGCCTGGAGCGTCTCGGGATCGCGGGGGAGCTCGGTGGAGAGCGAAGCCATGGCAAAGATAGAATCATATTCGCCGGGGCCCTGCGAGCCTCTTCAGCTGGCGGCGACGGGTGTCGCCCTGCGCTGCACCTCATGGACCCGCCGCCAGTCGAGCCCCTCGAGCAAGGCCTGGAGCTGGGCCGACGTCAGCTGCAGGGTGCCGTCCTCGATCTTCGGCCAGCGGAACTCCCCGTCCTCAAGCCGCTTCGCCACCAGCACGACGCCGGTGCCGTCCCAGAACACCAGCTTCACCCGGTCCGCTCGCTTGGCCCGGAACACGTACACCGTGCCGGAGAACGGATCGGCGCCCATGGTCTCGCGCACCAAAGCGGCAAGGCCCTCTGCCCCCTTACGGAAGTCCACAGGCCGTGTCGCCACCATGACCCGGACCGCGCCGCTCGGACCGATCACGACCCGGCCTTCAGCGCGCCGATCACGGCCGCGATGGTGGCCGGCGAAGCCCCGTTCTCGATCATCACCCGGACCCCAGCGACGTCGACCTCGATCGCCGCCGCGCGACGTTGCCGGCCTCGCCGCTTCGGCCGTGACGGTGGGGCGGACGGCTCAGATGCGGGAGCTGGTTCCGGCGTGACCACCGCCGGCACGAAAGCCGGGATCATCTCGCTCGCCTTACGCGCCTCCCGGCGCCAGGTGAACAGCTGCTGCGGTGACAAGGCATGGCGCCGCGCCACGTCACTCACCGTCGCTCCAGCCTCGAAGCTCTCGGCGACAATCCGCGCCTTCTCCTCGGGAGCCCATTCCCGGCGACGCCCCGCTCCGGTGAAAACCTCGAACCGCCGCACCGGCTCCTCGGCCCTCGATTTAAGCGTAAGCTCTGAAATCGTCATATCTCCAAGCCCTCCAGGCTCGGAACATCGCCCCCTCAGCCTCGCCGGCGAAAGGTGGGGGCAGGACGACGCTTACCCTTATGCGCTGCCGTCGCAGTCCCTGCAGAAGAAGACGCTGGGATCCCCAGCTCAGGGCAAAGCCAACATGTGATAGGGCAGGCGTTGTCGCTTTGAAGCCGCGCCCGCTTAGCGGGCGCGGCTTCCGTACCGAGGCGTCAGCTTGTTTCGGCATCAGCGAGCTGATCGAACCTCAATATGCGCAACCCTCGCCGATGTCGGGAAATGACCCCGCGCTGGACGAGCCTGCTAAGTTCCTTGGTGACGGCCTCTCGCTGGGAGGAGATCCGCAGTGCGAGCTCTTCGTGCGTCAGCAGCCTATCGATCTGCATGGACCCATCAGGCATGGGCTTCGCTAGCCGCCTGAGCTCGATTTCCAAGCGCTCGCGCATGGATCGCGCGACGGTCGTGGCGAGCCGTTGGTTGACGCGGCAAAGCCGGCGACACATGGCTCTCATCACCGCGATCGAGAAGGCCGAGCTTTCTGTCATTGCCCGGATGAAATGGCCGCGGTTGATGACATAAACTTCGGTAGGTTTCGAAGCCTCGATCAGGAGCGGCGTGTCGTGCTCAGCGAACGCAGCTGACTCCCCAACCATCTCGCCGTCTTCCACGTCCGTCACAAACACGTCTGTGCCCTGGCGGGTCGGGACATAGACCTGTAGCTGGCCACGGAACACGACAAAGATGGGCGAGGCTGCAGCCGACGAGATCTCGACACGCTGGGCCTTGACAAGGGTGCGCTGTTTTGCGCCTAGACCGAGGTCTTTGTCGTTCAGGAAAGCCAGAAGTGTCTCCGGGTCTGTGGATTGTTGCCGTTCGAGTTCTGGAGAATGAGACGGGTTCATGACGATAACCTTGCGTTCGGCAGGGTGCCAGACACGCCGCGGGAATTGCGGTCGCGCGGTCCGGCACAACCTTCGCCAGAATGATCTGCATAAGTGCTTGGTGGCCCGCGAGAAAGGCGGACCGCAATCGCCAAAGGCCGCGCTCAGCGTCGACGGTAACGATGCTCAACGGAGGCGACTAAAGCGATCAAACGTCAACCTTGCCTTGGCGGGCGGTCGAGGCGAGGTGGAGGCGAGCCGATAAGGATATCGTCGCGGCGATCGAAACTCAGGTTGTGAATGCTCAGGGGGAGAAAAAGGCTCTCGGATGCTGGTAACAGCATAGCGCATAACATTGCAGAGCAGCTGAAGTGAACAGGCATATGATCGGCCGGTTCGCGACATGCGTCTTCGTCTGAGCAGTTCCGCACTTGCTCCACGGTCAAACGATGAGAGGCGACTGCTTCAGTGGCATGGGCCTCGGCCGTGAAGGCACCATGCGGCAACGTCACCGTGACCAGAAAAATGGTTGCGATCACGAGCGCGATGATCCGGTGCAGAGGCCAAAGGGTCATTGGGTTCGCCTGGGACAGGGAGGCCCGAGTTGCAAGCCTTGAGAAACAAAAATCGAGGCGAGCATGTGGCTATCTCTCTTTAACGACCAGCGTGGGCGCCAATGTCGCATCCCTTCTCCTCCAAACGCGGGCCTCAATCGGTTCTTTTCAAAAAATATTATACCGCACCGGCATGCTGTAGTCCACGCAGCGGAGCTCACCTCGCAGCTTGGATGCTGCTGCGCATCGATGTGACTGTTCGTCCTCTTCCATAAAGAATGTGTTTATGAGAGCATTCATCATGCTCTGGGCTTGCCTCCGCCGTTTGCTTGTGATCCTTGCGGTCGCAGGGCTTACCGCCGGACCTTTTACCGCTCCTGCGGTTGGTCGGGCGGCAGAGATGTCGTCGTCGATGGCGAGCATGGAAGAAGGCATGTCGCGCGACATGCCTTGCTGCCCCGACGGGACGCCAGCCGTCCCCGACTGTCAGAAGAGCTGCCCGCTGATGGCGACGTGCATGGCCAAGTGCGCGACCGCCTTGCCGATGCTCTCGGCTGCGAGCATTGCGTCTCGGGCCGAAGCCGACGCCTTGTGGCCCGCCAGCGATGTCATGGGCGATGCGCTGGCCGCAGAGCCTCCAGCGCGACCTCCGCGAACCTAGGACATCGCCGGCGCATCGGCGCCGGCTCGTGCCGCCCCGGCAAGGCTCGGGCGGTCGAGGATGCGTGGCTGTCGCCGCGCAATGCTGGGCCATGCGCACGGCACAGCGATGAACCTGGGATTTTCAAGCTATGACGACCATTTTTATGAAGCGCGCCGCTGCGGCGGCGCTCGCTGCCGCACTGCTCGCTTCGGCCGCATCCGTGGCGCGGGCGGAGATCAACGATTATGAGTTCCGTCTGGTTCAGACGGACATCAAGCAGGGCGATGGCGCCATCGTCGCCGTGCGGCTTATCGACAGGAGATCCGGCAAGCCGGTACCGGACGCCGTGATCTTCGCGAGCCGCATCGACATGGCGCCGGACGGGATGCCCACCATGGCGGCTCCCATCGAGGCGGTGCCCTCCACCGAGCCCGGGGTCTACCGCTTCAAGACCAATCTGATGATGGCTGGCGGCTGGCGGCTCTCCCTCGGCGCCAAGATCCAGGGCGAGACCGGCACGATCGAGAGCAAGCTGGTCCTGAAGGCCGTGCCATGAAACGGGCCGTCCTTCGGGGCCTCACCCTCGCCGCCCTTCTGGCGGCGGGGGCCGGAGGCTATTGGGCCGGGCATCGCGGCTTCGCGATCCCCGGCTCCTCCACCCTGTTCGCCACGACCGTCGCCGCTGAAACGCCGCCGCCCCCTTCGGGGCCGGTCATCTATTACAAGGACCCCGACGGGCGGCCCGCTTATTCCGCGGCACCCACCCGGACCACCGGCGGGCGCGCCTTCCTGCCCGTCCGGGCGAGCGAGGAGGGGAGCTTCGAGGAGACGCCCCCCGCCGATGCCGCCATGTCCTCTGCCGCCATGTCCCCCGGCACAAGCGAGAGGCGCATCCTTTACTACCGCAACCCTATGGGCCTGCCGGACACCTCGCCGGTGCCAAAGAAGGACGGCATGGGGATGGACTACATCCCTGTCTATGACGACGAGGCGGAGGACGGTCCCGTCGTGAAGATCCCGCCGGGCAGGCTCCAGCGCACCGGGGTGCGGACGCAGGCGGCGGAGCGGCGTCCCCTCGACCGGCGGGTGCGGGTGCCGGGGATGGTGCAGCTCGACGAGCGGCGCATCGCCGTGGTGGCGACCCGCAGCCCGGCCTTCCTCGACGCGGTGGCGAACGTCACCACCGGCGACCGGGTGGTGAAGGGGCAGGCACTGGCGCGGCTCTATGCGCCGGACATCGCCACCGCGGGCGCGCAATACGTCACCGACCTCAATGGCGGCGCGCGCGGCGCATCCGCCGGCGGCGGGCGCCAACGCCTGGAGAATCTCGGCGTTCCGGCCGAGGCCATCGCCGAGATCGAGCGCACACGCAAGGTGCCCCTGTCCATGACCTGGCGGGCGATGCGCGACGGCGTCGTGCTGGAGCGCAATGCCGTGGACGGGATGAGAGCGGAGCCCGGCGCCGTCCTGTTCCGCATCGCCGACATCTCCACCCTGTGGGTGCTGGCGGACGTGCCGGAGCACGACCTCGGAGCGGTGCGGATCGGCGCGCCGGCCAGCGTGCGTGTCCGCGGCCGGCCGGGCGTTGCATTCGACGGGCAGGTGTCCCTCGTCTATCCCCAGGTGAGCGAGGCGACGCGCACCGCCCACGTGCGCATCGAGATCGCCAATCCGGACGGCGTTCTCCTGCCCAACATGTATGCCGATGTGGCGATCGGCACCGGCGACGCCGCCCCCGTACTCGCCGTTCCCGACGACGCGGTGATCGACACCGGCATGCGGCAGGTGGTGATCCTCGAGCGGGGCGAGGGCCGGTTCGAGCCGCGCGAGGTGAAAGTCGGCCGGCGCGGGGAAGGCTTCATCGAGATCCGCGACGGCCTCGCCGAGGGCGACCTTGTGGTGGTGGCGGCGAACTTCCTGATCGACGCGGAGAGCAACCTGAAGGCCGCCCTGCGTGGCCTCGCGCCCGTGGAGACGCAGCCATGATCGCCCGCCTCATCGCATGGTCGGCGCGCAATTTGGTGCTGGTCCTGGTCGGCACCGCCTTCGCCGTGGCCGCCGGCCTCTATGCCCTGCGCACCCTGCCGCTCGACGCGCTCCCCGACCTCTCCGACGTGCAGGTGATCGTCTATACCGACTATCCCGGCCAGGCGCCGCAGGTGGTGGAGGACCAGGTCACCTATCCGCTCGCCACCGCCATGCTCACGGTGCCGAAGTCGAAGGTGGTGCGCGGCTTCTCCTTCTTCGGCGCCTCCTTCGTCTATGTGATCTTCGAGGACGGCACCGACCCCTATTGGGCGCGGAGCCGCGTGCTCGAATATCTCAATGCCGCCGCGCGCCGCCTGCCGACGGGGGTGACGCCGAGCCTCGGCCCTGACGCGACCGGCGTCGGCTGGGTCTATCAATATGCCGTGGTGGCCAAGCAGATGACGCTGGCCGAGCTGCGTTCGCTCCAGGATTGGGTGATCCGCTTCGCCGCCGCGAAGGCGGAGGGCGTGGCCGAGGTGGCGAGCGTCGGCGGCTTCGTGAAGCAGTACCAGATCGTGGTGGACCCGAACCGGCTGCGGGCGCTGGGCATTCCGCTGGAGCGGGTGCGCTCCGCGGTGGCGGCGAGCAATGCGGATGTGGGCGGGCGCACGGTCGAATTGTCCGAGTTCGAGTTCATGGTGCGCGGGCGGGGCTATCTCAGGGGCGTCGCCGACATCGAGAACGTGGTGCTGAAGACCGACCGCGGCGTGCCTTTGCGGGTGAAGGACGTGGCGCGCGTGGAGATCGGCCCCGACGAGCGGCGCGGCATCACCGAGCTCGACGGCGAGGGCGAGGTGGCAAGCGGCATCGTGCTCCAGCGCTTCGGTGCCAATGCCCTCGCCGTCATCGAGAACGTCAAGGCGCGGCTCGCGGAGATCGCCCCAAGCCTGCCGAAGGGCGCGGAGATCGTGCCGGTCTACGACCGGTCCGGGCTGATCGAGCGGGCGATCGAGACGCTGAAGGGCACGCTGGTCGAGGAGAGCCTCATCGTCGCCCTCGTCTGCATCGTGTTCCTGCTGCATCTGCGCAGCGCGCTGGTGGCCATCCTCATGCTGCCGGTGGGCATCCTCATGGCGTTCGCCGCCATGAAGGCCATCGGCCTCGGCTCCAACATCATGAGCCTCGGGGGCATTGCCATCGCGGTGGGCGCCATGATCGACGCCGCCATCGTGATGATCGAGAACGCCCATAAGCATCTGGAGCGCGCGCCGAAGGACAGGCCACGGGTCGAGATCCTGATCGCGGCGGCGAGCGAGGTGGGGCCGGCGCTGTTCTTCAGCCTGCTGGTCATCACCGTCTCCTTCCTGCCCATCTTCACCCTGGAGGCGCAGGAAGGCCGGCTGTTCGGCCCGCTCGCCTTCACCAAGACCTTCGCCATGGCGGCGGCGGCGCTGCTCTCGGTCACGCTGGTGCCGGCCCTGATGGTGGTGTTCGTGCGTGGGCGGATCGTCCCGGAACACAGGAACCCCATCAACCGCGCCCTGATCTTCGTCTATCGTCCCGTCATCCGGGGCGTGCTGAAGGCGAAGACGCTCACCATCCTCCTCGCGGTCGTCGTGCTCGGCGTGACGCTCTGGCCCGCCCGCCAGATCGGCTCCGAATTCATGCCGAGCCTCGACGAGGGAACGCTGATGTACATGCCCACCACCTTGCCGGGCCTGTCCGTCACCAAGGCCGCCGAGCTGCTGCAGATGCAGGACCGGATCATAAGGTCGTTTCCGGAGGTGGCCTCGGTCTATGGCAAGGCGGGGCGGGCGCAGACGGCCACGGACCCGGCGCCCATGGAAATGTTCGAGACCATCATCAACCTGAAGCCGAAGGATCAATGGCGCCCCACCGTCACCCTCGACAGCCTGAAGGCGGAGATGGACCGGGCCTTGCAGTTCCCGGGCGTCTCCAACGCCTGGACCATGCCCATCCGTGCCCGCATCGACATGCTCGCCACCGGCATCCGCACGCCGGTGGGCGTGAAGGTGTTCGGCACCGACCTTGCCCGGATGGAGGAGGCCGCCCGCGCCATCGAGCAGGTGCTGCGGGCCGTGCCCGGCACCTCCAGCGCCTACGCGGAGCGGGTCATCGGCGGCTATTATCTCGACATCGTGCCGGACCGCGAGACACTCGGCCGCTACGGCCTCCTGGTCGGCGACGTGCAGGCCGTGATTGCCACCGCGCTCGGGGCCGAGACGGTGACGACCACCGTGGAGGGACGCGAGCGCTACGGCGTCGCGGTGCGCTATCCGCGCGACTTCCGCAGCGATCCGCAGGCCATCGCCCGCGACGTGCAGGTGCCTTTGCCGGACGGCGGGACGGTGCCCCTCGCCGCGGTGGCGAAGGTGGAGCTCAACCGCGGCGCCACGTCGATCCGCACCGAGAACGGGCAGCTGGCGGTCTATGTCTTCGTGGACATTGCCGGCCGCGATCTCGGCGGCTATGTCGCCGAGGCACGCAAGGCGGTGGCGCGGGAGGTGAAGCTGCCGCCTGGCACCTATGTCTCCTGGAGCGGCCAGTTCGAATATCTCGAGCGCGCCGCGGCCCGGCTCAGGATCGTCGTGCCGGTGACGCTGCTGGTCATCTTCCTCCTGCTCTATCTCAACTTCCGGGCGCTCACCGAGACCCTGATCGTCATGCTGTCGCTGCCCTTCGCGCTGGTCGGCGGCATCTGGCTCATGTGGTGGCTCAACTTCAACTTCTCGGTGGCGGTGGGCTTCATCGCGCTCGCCGGCGTTGCCGCCGAGACCGGAGTCGTCATGCTGATCTATCTCGATCAGGCCATGCGCGAGCTGAAGGCCGAGCGGGCGGCGGAAGGCCGGCCCTTCACGCGCTCCGATCTTAACCGAGCCATCATGCTGGGGGCCGTGGAGCGGGTGCGGCCGAAGATGATGACGGTGGTCGCCATCATGGCCGGGCTTCTGCCCATCCTGTGGAGCACGGGCACCGGCTCCGAGGTGATGCAGCGCATCGCCGTGCCCATGATCGGAGGCATGGTCTCCTCCACCGTGCTGACGCTGGTGGTGATCCCGGCCGTCTATGCCCTCATCAAGGGCCGACGGCTGGGCGGAAGAACCGTCGCCGACGTGGCGGCGACCGGGCGGACGCCGGCGGGCCTCGAGGCGGCCGAATGACGGGAGGTTTCCATGATGAACGGCATGATGAACGGCATGGGGTGGGGGATGGGCCTCGTCGGGCTGGTGGGCCTGGTGGTGCTCGCGCTCGTGCTCGCGGCGCTGGTGAAATACGTGTTCTTTCGGTGAGGGACGCCGGGACGAAAGGAGAAGCATCATGAGGATCGGACCGTTCGCGACCCGTCGTGCCTTCCTGGCCGGCGCCGCACAGGCCGGTGCTGCCCTGCTGCTGCCATCGGCAGGGGCGGTGGAGGGCCTGCCCCGCATGACCGTGACTCGCGACCCGAACTGCGGTTGCTGTGGTGGCTGGGTGGCGCACGTGAAGGCCGCCGGCTTCCCGGTGGAGGTGGTCGAAGCGGCCGACCTCGCGCCCCTCAAGGCACGGCTGGGCGTGCCGCCGGCGCTCATCTCCTGTCACACGGCGGAAGTGGGCGGCTATGTGCTGGAAGGGCATGTGCCCGCTGATGCCATCCAGCGCCTTCTCGCCGCGCGACCACAGGGGAGGGGCCTCGCGGTGCCCGGCATGCCGGTGGGCTCGCCCGGCATGGAAGTGGCCGGGATGCCGCCCGAAACCTACGAGGTCATCCTGTTCGGTCCCGAGCCGCAGCGCGTCTTCGCTCGCTATCGAGGGACGCAGGCGATCTGATCCCAGGTCAACAGAACTTTTGCTCCTACGCCGACGTGTCGTGCCCGCCGGTTCAGAAGGGCAGATCCGGTTGCCAAAGTAGCGATACAATCGCTTCGGAGCACCGACTTCAGTCGTTGATTGATAGTCCGCGAGCGGACGCCGCCTGGACGGCTTCGTTACGGAGTGTCCTACATTGCAGCTGACCTTCCATAGCTCCATGAGCATGAATGGTTTTCGCGCACTCCGCGTAAGCTTTTTGGCCTGCATGATGGCTTATCATGCAGGAGGGACTCTGCGCGAGCGCCACATTCGGACCCTGGTTCGGTGTCCCGATGCGTCCTCGAGATCCTTTTGCAGAGGCGGGGCCGGCGCGTTTGTGGGACCTTCCTCTCGCCCGATCGGAAGCGGCCGATGGAGAGGGCCTCACCGCCTACTTGCCCCCGCCAAGGGAGGCGCTTCGAAGGCGCAGGGCATTGGCGATGACGCTGACCGATGACAGCGCCATGGCCGCGGCGGCGATGATAGGCGACAGCAGAAGCCCGAACAGGGGATAGAGCACGCCGGCCGCCACCGGTATGCCGGCCGCATTGTAGATGAAAGCGAAGAACAGGTTCTGGCGGATGTTGCTCATGGTGGCGTGGCTCAGCTGCCGGGCGCGGGCGATGCCCTGGAGATCGCCCTTCAGCAGCGTCACGCCGGCGCTCTCGATGGCGACGTCCGTCCCGGTACCCATGGCGACGCCGACGTCCGCCGCGGCGAGGGCGGGCGCATCGTTCACGCCGTCGCCGGCCATGGCGACGATCCGCCCTTCCTGGCGCAGCCGCGTCACCACCTGCGCCTTGTTCTCCGGCAGCACCTCTGCTTCCACCTCGTCGATGCCCAGGCGCCGGGCCACCGCCTCGGCGGTCGTCCGATTGTCGCCGGTGAGCATGACGACGCGGACCCCGGCGGCCCGGAGCGCCGCCAAGGCCACGGGGGTGGTCGCCTTGACCGGGTCGGCGATGGCGATGAGGCCGCCGATGCGCCCGTCCATTGCAACGAAGATCACGGTGGCACCATCGGCGCGTAGCGCCTCGGCCTCGGCCGACAGGGGGGAGAGGTCCACGCCTTCCTCGCCCATGATGCGGTGGCTGCCGATGACGAGCTTTTGGCCGTCCACCGTGCCAGTCACGCCCTTGCCCACCGGGCTGTCGAAATCCTGGGCCTCGCCGAGAGGCAGGGCGCGCTCCTCCGCCGCGGCGACGATGGCCGCCGCGAGCGGGTGCTCGCTCGCCCGCTCGAGCGTCGCCGCAAGCCGCAGGAGCGCGTCCTCTTCCAAGGCGCCGGCCGTCTTCAGCGCGACCACCTTCGGCTTGCCTTCCGTCAGGGTGCCGGTCTTGTCCACCACCAGCGTGTCCACCTTCTCGAACCGCTCCAGCGCCTCGGCATTCTTGATGAGCACGCCCATGGATGCGCCGCGACCGACGCCCACCATGATGGACATGGGCGTCGCCAGCCCGAGCGCACAGGGGCAGGCGATGATGAGCACCGCCACGGCGGCGATCAGCCCGTGGGCGAAGCGCGGCTCCGGCCCAAAGATGCCCCACGCCGCAAAGGCAAGGACCGCGATGGCGATCACCACCGGCACGAACCAGCCGGATACCTCGTCGGCGAGGCGCTGGATCGGCGCGCGCGAGCGTTGCGCCTCGGCCACCATGTGGACGATCTGCGCCAGCATGGTGTCCCGCCCCACCTTGCCGGCGCGCATGACGAAGCCGCCGCTCTGGTTGAGCGTGCCGCCGATGACCTTCGCGCCGACGTCCTTGGTGACTGGCATGGATTCGCCGGTGATCATGGATTCGTCCACCGAGGAGCGGCCCTCGACCAGCTTGCCATCCACCGGCACCTTCTCGCCTGGCCGCACGCGCAGGCGGTCGCCCACCACGACCGCCTCCAGCGCCACGTCCTCGTCGCTGCCGTCGTCACGCACGCGCCGGGCGCTCTTGGGGGCGAGGTCGAGCAAGGCGCGGATGGCGCCGCCGGTCTGCTCGCGGGCGCGCAGCTCCAGCACCTGGCCGAGCAGGACCAGCACTGTGATGACGGCAGCGGCCTCGAAATAGATGGCAACCGATCCGTCGGCGGCGCGGAAGGTCGCGGGGAAGATCTGCGGCGCGAAGGTCGCCACCACGCTGTAGGCCCACGCCACGCCCGTGCCCATGGCGATCAGCGTGAACATGTTGAGGCGGCGGGTGACCAGCGACTGCCAGGCGCGGGTGAAGAACGGCCATCCCGCCCACAGCACCACCGGTGTTGCCAACACGAGCTGGGTCCAGTTGGACGCTTGCGCGCCGAGCAGCATGTGGAGATTGGTGAGGTGCCCGCCCATCTCCAGGGCCAGCACCGGCAGCGCCAGCGCAAGGCCGATCCAGAAGCGGCGCGTCATGTCCACGAGCTCGGCGCTGGGACCGGTTTTGCCTGTCGCCACCTCGGGCTCCAGCGTCATGCCGCAGATGGGGCAGTTGCCCGGTCCCAGCTGACGGATCTGCGGGTGCATGGGGCAGGTGTAGATCACGCCTTGAGGCTGACCCTTCGCTGCGGGCGGCGTTTCCGCCGCACCGGCGGTATAGGCAGAAGGGTTTGCGTCGAATTTGTCGTGGCATTTTGCCGAGCAGAAGAAATAGCTCTTGCCGCCGTAGTCCGACCGGAACCCGGCGGTGGCCGGGTTCACCTCCATGCCGCAGACGGGATCCTTGACCATTTCCGTGGGCGCGATCCCGGCGCCTTCGGGCGGGTGAACTGCATGGTCGTGGTGGTGATGGTGGCCGGCGTGCGTGTCGTGCTCAGTCATGAGGGCGGTCTCCGGAGCGAGGGGCTGTCGCGGATGAAATTCCGATACGGGGAAAAAGGCGGGGACGCGGCTGGCATAATCATCCCACGTCGGCCCGAACTCAGTGCGGGCTGCGGCTTCTTCCTGCCGTGCGAGCCGCACATAGACCGAGACGAGAATGGGGAACATGGCGAGCGTGACCAGCGTCGGCCATTGCAGCAGGAAGCCGAACATGATGACGACGAAAGCGGCGTACTGGGGATGCCGCACGCGGGAATAGGGACCTTCGGTCGCGAGGCGGTGATCGCGCTGGGCCGCATAAAGCACGTTCCAGCTCGCGACGAGCAGCCAGAAGCCGCCGAAGATCAGAATATTGCTGAAGATGTGGAACGGCCCGAAATGGGGGTTCACGCGCCATCCGAACAGGGTCTCCAGCAGATGGCCGGCGTCGTGGGACCAGAAATCGACACCGGGAAACTGCCGGCCGAGCCATCCCGACAGGAGATAGATGGTCAGCGGAAAGCCGTACATCTCGGTGAACAGGGCAAGGATGAAGGCCGAGAACGCCCCGAGCGTGCGCCAGTCCCGCGGTGTCTGCAGCCGGGTGAAGCTTGCCGCAAACAGGATGAAGACCGCCGAGTTGATGATCACGAGGCCCCACAGGCCATAAGCGGAGGTCTCGGTCATTGGTTGCCCCCATCGGGGCCCGGCGGCCGTTCGCCTGGCTGGTGTCCCGCATGATGGCCGTGGCCGTGATGCATGAACATGTGCATCAGCGGGCAGGCGAGCAGCAGGAGGAAGGGCAGATACCCCAGCGCATGGGCGCGGTGCTCCGAGAACAAAAGAAAGGCCGCCGCGAGAAGAAAGCTGATGGCGACGATGCCGCCGGGCGAGCGCCAGAAGCTTCGGTGCGGGGCGCGCGTGCCGGTGTCGTTGCCCGGTGGCGGCATATGGCCGGTGTCGTCATGCAAGGACATCTGGTCCTCCTCCGTCTGAACGAGGCGGGCCGGCCGCGATTGCCGACCCGCCAGCGAGGTTCGACGCTCACATGGGGCCCATTCCACCCGGCATCATGAGCTGGTCCGCCGTGCGCTTCTGCGCTTCGTCAAACGACGCGTAGAGCGGCCCCAGCGCGGCCTTGAGGCGGCGCACCGCTTCGAGGCGGGCGACGAGCATGCGCTCGTGACCGTCGATCCGCTGCGGCAGGGTCGGCGCCGAGCCGCCCTGCGCGGCCATCATCATCTCCTGCATGTCGCCCATCATCGCGCGGTTGGCCTTGAGCGCCTCGACGAACGCATTCCATAGGGGCTGCTGGGCGTCGGTGATCTTCAGTTCGGCCTTCAGGAAGGCGATGCGCCCTGCGATGCGGCCGGGATCCATCATCTGGCCCATCCCCATGCCGGCCCCTGCGTTTCCGCCGCCCATCATGCCCATGCCACCCTGGCCCATCATCCCCATCATGCCCGGCCCCATCATGCCTTGAGGGCCACCTGGCGTCGGCGTGGCCTGAGACGGCTGCGGCGCCGGCGCGGCAGCCTGGGGCGCAGCAGGCTGGGCCTCCGGCGGATGGTGCGCGTCATCGGCGAAGCCCGGCGTGGCGAGCAGCAGCGCGCCGGCGAGCATCAGATTGCGAAACGTGGTCATGGTCAGCTCCCTCCTATTGTGGCGGCGCGGCTGATGCCGGCCGCCTGGAAATCCAAACCGGTCCGTGTGTCTAGCGGCGGTGCTTCATCGATCGTGCCCCGGTGTTCCGGCACGACGGGGCGGGCATTGCCTGCGCCGCCATAGAGGCTGTCGAAGAGGCGCTCCCACAGGGCGTCCCGCAGGCGCCGGCCCTGCTCGATCCCCTCGGCGACGCGCGAGACGACGTGCTCCTCCTCGACCTTGAAGGGGTTGTCCGCTGCGGCCGGATGCCGGTCGGCGGCGACCTGCTCCGCGAGCCATCGGACACCGCGCATCCAGGGCATAAAGCCTTCCGACAACAGGTAGCGGCTGGTGCGCATGGGGTGCAGCGTCTCAAGCATCGCCGCCGACCAGGGCGTCGTCAGCGCCCGTACCCAGGGGCTGACGAACGTGCGGTAGAAGGCTTCGTTGCGCTCCGACAGGTCGCGCACGCGCTCGAAGGCAGGGTCCTGCCGGGCGAAGCGGATGTCCGACACCTCGCGCGCCTCGAAGCGGACCTGATAGGCTCCCTCACGGCAATCGGGATCGCCGGACGGATTGTCGATCTTCATCTCGTAGAGGCCGGGCGGGAGCGTCTCGATCCGCGGCAGGCTTTCGAGGATGGCCCGATGCTCCAGCCGCGCAACCTTTGCGGAAACGAAGATGCCGAGGTGACCCACATGGCGGTTGATGAGATAGACGATGCGCTGGCCCGCCGCCTTCAGGTCGTCCGTATCCTTGTATACGGCGGGTATCCAGCCGAGCGCCTGATGGGGCGGCGTGATGTTGTCGCCATAGGAGGCGAAGATCACGAGCGGATTTCGGATGCGCCTGAGGTCCGCATGGCACCCTTCGCAGATCTGGACGCGGCCCTGCTCCAGCCTGTTACCGACGAAGAAATTCTCCACGATGGCGAGGATCTCCTCCCGGCTCAGGAAGTAATAGCCGCCCCACCAGCGCTCGAAGGCGAGGAACCGCTCCCGCTCAGTGTCCAAGTGGGTGTAAAGGTTCGCATACTTATCCCACACGGCCTCGGGCTTCAGTCCCTCGAAGTTCTGCACCAGGAAGGCGCCGTCGAAACGTCCGTCACCGAGGTCGGCGAGGAGGTGTGTCAGCCACGCCCCGCCCTCGAAGCCGGCCGCGATGCGCATGGGATTGATGCCGGTCTCGCCCGCCCAGTAGGACAGAGGGGTCCCGTTCAGCACGGCCGGTCCGGCCAGCCCCGCGCAGTCCGCGGCGAGCAGCGTCACCGCCCAGCCGGCCTGGCAGTTTCCATAGAGCACCGGCGCGGCGCCGGAATGTCGCCATGACACCTCCTCGACGAACCGCCGCAGCACGTGAAGCACGTCGGCGAGCGTCTGCCCCGCGGCGGGCTCTGGATAGAAGGTGACGAAATAGACGGGGTGCCCCTGGTGCAGGGCGATGCCGACCTCGGAGTCCTGCTTGAAGCCACCGATGCCGGGGCCGTGGCCGGCGCGCGGGTCGAGGATCACCACGGGCGGCTTGGCCGCGTCCAGACAATCTTCCAGGCACTCGTCCCCCACGCGGGTCACGCGCAGGAGGGCATAGTTTGCCGGACGCTCGAGCCGGCGGGCATCGAGCAGGACCTCATAGTCGAAGTCGAGCAGAGCCGGCTTACCGGCGCGCTCGTGCGCCAGCATGTTGTCGGCCCGCTGGCGCAGCGTGTCCCAGAACAGGATCCAGCGCTCGGCCACGTCCCTGCCATAGGACAAGAAATCGCGAGCGAACGTTCCGGGATCGCTGGAGAAGGCGCTCCCTTGGGCATTTCGGGTTTGCCGCGGGGTTCCGGTGCCAGTCGGTCCGGATTGTCCAAGCGCAGCCGTGCCGGCCATAGGCTCGGCAAGCGTGTCGCGACCATACATGGAAAGGTCCTCGTTTCGCCATCGGCACGAGGCCGACGCTGATTTCGGGGGCATCTTGCGGCACGTCGACGCGCCGGCGCCCTCAACGGGCGCTGCTTCGCGCGTCCGCCTCACGCCTGAAATGCGTTGAGACCGGTATCAGCTCTGGAAACGCGGGGGATCGAGGCCGGGCAAGACCGCCAAGCCGTCCGCGGCCTGGTTGGCGAGATCAAAGGGCTCTCGAACAAAGGTCAGATCCAGAACGTGCAGGCTCGCGCCGTCGGCCACGGGCACATAGACACTGCAGGAGACGCTGCAGCACTTTCCGTGTTCAGCGGGTTGGGTCGGCTCGTCCGGATGATGATCTGCAGGATCAAGCGAGGCGATCTGGTACGGATGATCCGCCGCAGCTGCGTATGCCGAATCCTCGTCATGGCACGGCGCGGAATAGGCGCTCGCGATGGGTCCGAACAGCATGGCCATTGCCACCAGGATCGCTGGCAGCACCTTCACCCACCCCGCTGCCGACCTGAGCCTGATCATATGCCTCATCGCCTCACCGGCGAACTATGCCTCATCATAGGTGCGCATGAAAGGACCGCCTTGAGCAGGATCAACGCGGGCGCCGACGAGGTCACCTGTTGCACGTGCTGTTCGGCGAGATCATCACGCTGAACACGCTGGGACTGGGCCTGGAGGTGCCGATGTTGGCGTCGATCCGGCCAGCGTCCCTGATCCTCACCCTTGCCGCGCTCAACGCCGTGTTCCGCTTCCACCTCGGCGTGATGACGATTTTGGCAGGCTGTTCAGTGCTCGGACTGCTCTATGGGCTTGCGGGCGGTATCGGGTGAGCCATGAATAATGGCTCTGTTCGACTTGGCGCGTCGACGGACGGATGCCGAACGGGGATGATGGCGGCCTCCGCAACCTCACAGAAGACCGGCCCGATCCTCTTCGGCTTCACGTCCCCCGTTCCGGGCCGGCTCCGTGCACTTCCGCCGCGACGGGTAGGACCAGATAAGATAGCTCCCATCATGCGCTGGTCCGCGACCGACCACGTGGCGTCGTCTCGTCTCAAGTAATCGCGATCGACCGCCGCTTGGGCCTCTGCCACAATCCGGACGGCGCCACCGATCCGCATCCTCGGACAGCATGGATGGCAAGGCTCTTTCGGCTCCGGCCCTGCCGAATGACATGGAGCGTGCTCAGATCTGCGCAAGGTCCCAACTGGACGCGCTGGCCGCGACCCGCAACAGCGTCGTGACGCCGATGGCAATAGCGCCGATGATCGAGAAGACAATCTGCCACGTCTCGGACGGCATGGCGAGCTTCGCGATGCCATGCGTGGCGTGATAGCCGACGATGACGGCCGGGATGACGAAGGCGAGCGCAAAGAGGAGCCGCGCCCACATCGGACGAACGACCGCGAACAGAACCTGGCCGATGCCGAGCGTGATGCCCCCGGCGATCAGGCCAACGACGATCGCACCGAGCCAGCCCGCGCCGGTTTGGTGTGCCCAAGTGCCGGCGCTGACAGCGGCGAAGAACGGCAGCGCGAAGACCGCGAGCGTAAACAGCAGCCAGCAGAATAACGCGATGGCGGCGAGACCAAGCAGGATGCCGAGGAAAATCATGGTGGTATCTCCATAAGGAAAGCTCTGACGGTTGCGCCTTCCACCACCACCACCGCGGCGCGATCACCAGCATAGCAAGGGAAAAAGCCGCCGGAATCCCTGCAATGGGGATGCTCGGGACTTCCGCGCTCCCTCCGCTATCTGGCGAAGGGATCAATCTCCCAGACGATCTGGGAGGCATCGCCGTCGAATTCGTCGGCCGGCACGACCGAGAGGCTGCCGTCGCCGGCGCGAAAGATCACGATGACGACCATCAGGGTCTTGGCAAGGCTGAGGGCGAAGGCCTGCGCATCGGTAGAGGACATGGGGTCCGGCTCCTGCTCGAAGCGGAGGACCATCCCCCGCTGACAGGCGCCCGATTGGTCCGGCCGATGGCCGCAATCACCGCGACGGCGAAGCGGAGCGGCGGCACGCGGTGCGTAGCCGACCCCTTGCGGGTTGATGGCGTCAGGCCCTCGGCCGGACCAAGGATCAGCGCAAAAAAAGCGGGGGTGGATGGTCGCTCGAAGATCGGCAGGTGCGGCCGTCTCCCTGCATAAGCTGACTCTGGAGGCTTTGTTCAGCTACACGTCTGATGAGTACAGGTCCTGCTCGTCAGTCCGGTGAAAATCGATAATGGAGCCAGCACTTTCATGAGAAACGTTCAGGGCTCGTGAAATTCGATTCCGATGGTCGAGAAAGGGGCAGCGCTCATGCGCCGCCTGACCCGAACCGATAGACCGGGATGCCGAGCTTGCGGGCCTTGTCGGCGAGGTTGTCCTGGATGCCCGTGCCGGGGAAGATAATGACCCCGATGGGCATGACCGAGAGCATCTGGTCGTTGCGCTTGAAGGGGGCGGCCTTGGCGTGCCGTGTCCAGTCGGGCTTGAACGCGACCTGCGGCACCTTACGGGCATCGGCCCAGCAGGCGGCGATCCTCTCGGCACCCTTGGGCGAGCCACCGTGCAGCAGCACCATGTCAGGGTGCTTCGCGCGGACCTGATCGAGCTTCGCCCAGATGTGCGTGTGGTCCATCGTGTCGCCGCCGGAAAAGGCGATCTTCGGACCTGTGGGCATCATCACCTCGGTCTCAGCCCGCCTGCGGGCGGCGAGGAAATCGCGGCTGTCGATGAGGGCTGCGGTGAGGTGCCGATGGTTCACCAGGGATCCGGAGCGCGGGCGCCAGGCTGAGCCGGTGTGCCGTTCGAAGGCATCGGCAGCCTCGTCGCGCATCAGCTCGAAGGTGTTGCGGCGTTCCATGAGGCTCTGGCCCTCGGCGATGAGTCGCTCCAGCTCCGCCGAGCGCACCTCGCTGCCGTCCTGTTCCTGCTGGCTGCGGCGCTGGCCTTGCTCGTTGTCGTCAAGGGTGCCCGAGATACGGCCGGCGGCACGGTGGAAGAGATGGACGGTCGACCACAGGAGATCGGGAAGGTCCGGCTCGAGGCGAGTGTCTTGCAGCGTCGCGATGAGGGCATCGAAGATGTCGGCAATTGCGCCGGTGATGCGGTCGGCATCGGGAAGCGGCCGCGGATCCGTTTCGTCGTCCGAGGGACGGTAGCCATAGAGCTGAAGTTCCTGCAGCAGGTGATCGGTGGGAGAGGAAGCGTGGCGGGGTCCGTCGTGCTCGGTGCTCATGGGAGGCTCCGTCGGTTGGACCGCAGCCTTGCGGCCTTCATGGCGACGAAGCCGGCGGGCGGGACGGACCTGCACCCCGCGGGAAGCGCGGGGCCGGAGCGTGAGCGGAGGATGGCGAAGGCCGGGGATTTTGCTTCGCGATGGAACGCCGCGTGTCGGGGCCCTGCGACGCCTGCGTCGTGGGGAAACACCGGCGACGGAAAATCACCGGCCGGAGCCATTGCCGGTCCGGGACGACTGCCGGCCGATCGCCCTCTGGAAGGCCTGGCTGCGGGTTCTCTGTCGGCGGTGGGTATCAGAGCGTGGCGGAAGAGCATTCCCGCTCGCAGCCACTCCAGATCATGGGCTCGTCACGGACAAGCGGGCGACGTCCTCGGGAGCAAGCTGACATCGGAGTTGCGCCCGCAAGGCGTCAACGCCAAAGGCGCGCAGATCTTCGTTGAAGTCGCCAAGCGTCGGCGAGAGCACGATGGCCTCGATCCCGGTGGAGTTCGCTCGTGCAATGAGGCTGTCCCGTGCCCTGTTGCCGGCCGGATCGGTGTCGCGGGCGATGTAGAGCCGCCGTAGCCCGGGTGGAAAGGCGATGGCGGAAAGGTGGGCGGCCGAGAGCGCCGCTGCCGTCGGGAGGCTTGGCAACACGCCGCGGAGGGAAAGGATCGTCTCGATGCCCTCTCCGGCAGCCATCACGTCATCAACTCGGCCGAAGCGAACGGCATGCTCCAGCAGGTGACCTATGGCCCGCCGGGGCGTGGCGATTGCCGCCTTGTCCGATCCGTCCGGAGCGAGCCACGTCCGGTGGATGCCCATGATCCGTCCCCTGAGGTCGGTGACGGCAGCGATCATGGCCGGCAGGGGTTGAATGGGCCCGTGCGCAGCCGGGCGATAGAAGCAGCGAGGATGAAAGCGCAAGCTTCCGGTTTCGTGCAAAGCCGAGATGCCGCGGGTCCGCAGATACGCCTCTACGATTGTGCCCGAAATCGGCTCTGCAGCGGCGAACAGCCGTCGTGCCGAGATGACCGGATCACGTGAGGAACATTGCTTTCCGCCATGAGGAGCTTCCGCGTCTGGTGAGATTGGTGGAAGGCGCAGAAATGCTTGAGCCTCTGCGACCACATCGGTGAAGTTGAGCAGGCCCCGGCTTTCGCGGATCACGTCGAGGAGGTCGCCGTGCTCGCCCGTGGCAGCGTCGGTCCATTTTCCGGCTGGGCCCTTCGCGGTGTCCGTCAGCCGCACGAACATGGAGCGGCCGGGAGAGTTGCGAACATCGCCGACCTGCCAATAGTGCCCCTGCCGTCGGCCCGCGGAGAGATAATGGCGGCAGACTGCCTCCGCCTGCCGCCCCAACTGCCGGGCCAGATCATGGGCCACATCCGTCATGGGGACGCTCCAAGAAAATGGCCCGCCGTCCGGGCCACGCGATAGGGGGCATCGCGGAGCCACAGACGGCGGGCCAGGTTGCCCGGGGAGGATTATTCGGCAGCGATCGAGGAGGAGATCGCTTCGGGCTCCTCAGTGTCGGCGAGGTCTTCGCTGTCGGCCATGGCCGTTTCGCCGTCGGTCTCCGCCGTTTCCTCGCCGACGGTGTCCAAGGGCTGGGTCCGCAGCGCCTCCGGGAGCCAGCCGCTGTCGGCGAGGAGGGTCTCGGCCTCCCGGGCCATGTCGCCCTTCTTGAGGTGGGCGATCCGCTCGGCCGGGCGCTCCCCCTTGGCCTCGGTCACCGCCTGCAGGATGCGGGCCTTGGTGACCCTGCCGAGGAAGGTGTCCACCGTGGGCTTCCATCCGACGGCTGCCATGTCGAGCGACACCGCCTGCGCCAGCCTATCGGCATGGGCGAAGGCGCGGGGACGGCGGTTCCAGGCCTCATGCACCGCATTGACCGAGAGGCTCACCACATGGGCGAACAGTGCGGCCCGGCTGTCGTGGTCCCACCCGCTCAAGGTGTCCCAGAGCGTGCCCGGCTCCTTCGGCAGAGCCTTGGCCCAGCTCTCATGCCGGACACGAATGGACTCGGCGGAGACGCTGTCATTGAGGCCCGGCGCCTGGGCATTGAACGAGACGCTCTTGAGATCGAGCTCAAGGCAGCTGTCCGAGCCATAGGCGTAGAAAGCTTTCAGCGTCAGGGCATGGACCGCGGCAAGGAAGGCGACGTCAGGCTGCTCGCCCAGCGAATGGCGCAGGCCGAGGGTGCGGTGGGTGGTCAGCTCCGTGAGCAGCCGGTCGGAGATGGGGGTGAGGCCGTCCTCCTCCTCGGGCTCGCCAGGAGCATCGCCTGCTGCCGCCTCCTGCCGAGGGGATGAGGCCACGAGGTTGGCACCGTCGGTCTCGATGGAAGGGTCATGGTCCTCCTCGACCGGCACCTCGTCCTCCGGGCGGACGAAACCCCGTTCCACCCGGAGCTTTCCATCCTGTGCGATGCTGACGAAGGCGCCGGCCCGGGCGACCTCCGCCGGATCGAACGCGAGAGGACGCGCTTCGAAGGCCTCCAGCATCGCCTCGAGTGCCCCGAGCCGCGCGTCGACCTCTTCGGGAAGCTCGTCGACATCGGCATGTTCTTCGGACAGACGATCGTATTCCCCCTGGGCTGCCTCCCGCGCAGCCTCCTCCGCTTCGGTCAAATGCATGGGCTCGCCCCGCAATTGGCGTAGGCCATAGGTGTGGCCATAGGCGAAGTCCGGCGCGACCTCGATCCACTTCCAACCCTCGCTCCGGATCACGTCGGCCTCGGCGACGAGCTTCTCGGCCACCATCCGGTCGACGAGGGGCACATCCTGCAGCCAGCCACCGTCATCGCCCTGGAACAGGTCGCGCAGCACCGTGCCGCCGGCCATCTCGTAGGCCTCGATGCCGATGAAGCGGGCCCGCTTGTCGGATGCCCGCACCGCGCCCTCCGTCAGCATGCGCCGGATGACATAGGGCTGCTTGTCGTAAGCTTGGGCGAGACGCTCCAGCACCTGCTCCTGCCGTTCATGGTCGCCCGATACGGTGAAGGCCATGAGCTGGTCGAGGGTGAGGCCATCCTCGGCATAGGTGTCGAGGAGCGTCGGAGAGAGCGAGGCGAGCTTCAGCCGCTGCTTCACCACCGCGACCGAGACGAAGAAGGCGGCGGCGATCTCCTCCTCGGACTGGCCCTTCTCCCGCAGAGCGAGAAAGGCACGGAACTGGTCGAGGGGATGGAGCGGCGCGCGCTGGACATTCTCGGCGAGGGAATCCTCCTCGGCGATGCCGCCCTCACGGACAATGCATGGCACCGGGGCCGTCCTGGCGAGGCGCTTGCGCTTCACCAGCAGCTCCAGCGCCCGATAGCGCCGCCCGCCGGCCGGGATCTCATACATGCCGGTCTCGACGCCGTCGGGATCGACCACGGCTCGGACATTGAGGCCCTGGAGCAGGCCGCGCCGGGCGATGTCCTCGGCGAGTTCCTCGATGGAGACGCCCGCCTTCACCCGGCGGACGTTGGCCTGACTCAGCACCAGCTTGTTGAAAGGGATGTCGCGGGAGGACGAAAGGGTGATCTTCTGAACGGCCGTGGCCATGGGATATTTCTCCGCGACGGGCGGCCAGAGAACCTCTCTCTGGCCTCCAACCCGTCACGAAGGACGGCGCCGCCCTCTTCCTCTGAGGGCAGCGCCGCAGAACCGATGATCCGGAAATCCGGAACAACACGAAGCCGGAGACACGACATTCCGCATCTCCGGCTTCGCGGATCTCAGACGGCGCGGTCGAGGAGTTTCTTCGCCCGCGCCTCCAGATCGAGGCGGGCATCCTGGTGGGGCTTGTCCCGGGCCACGGCCGTGATGCCCTGCACGAAGTCGAAGATGCTCTCCGGCTTGCGACCTTCTTCGGCCAGCACGGTCTCGATCACCTTCTGCGTCTCCGCCTTGGAGAAGCCCTTGCGGCGCAGGAACTCGGTGCGGTCCTCGTCGGTGCGCGCCACGATGCGCTCGCGTGCCGCCTTGATGCCGTTGACGAAGGGCATGGGGGAGGAGTTAGCAAAGCGCTCCAAAGCCGGCGCCGCCTGATGGGCGAACCGAGATGCGGCATACTTGGAGTGCCGGATGGTGATCTCCTCGAAATCCTCGACGCCCCACAGGTTGCGGTTCTGGCAGACGGCCCGCAGGTAGAAGCTGGCGATCCCCAGCGTCTTGGCGCCCACCTCCGAGTTCCAGCAATAGAAGCCCCGAAAAAACAGGTCCGGAGAGCCGTCCGGCAGCCGGCCAGCCTCGATGGGATTGAGATCATCCACCAGGAACAGGAAGACGTCCCGATCCGAGGCGTAGAGCGTGGTGGTGTCCTTGGTGATGTCGACGCGGGGATTGTAGATGCCTGTCGACCAGTCGAGCACACCCGGCACCTTCCAGCGGGTGTCGCCGGTGCCATTGCCGGCGATGCGGCGCACGGCATCCACCAGCTCGTGGTCGTAGATGCGGCCGTAGTCGGGACCGGTCACGGCCCGTAGCTCGACGCGGCCGTCCTCCACCTCCAGCGTCTTCACCTGCTCAGCGCGGTGCGTCAGCAGGCCGTGCTGCAGATTGATGCCGGCGAGCGGAGCCGGGAGTTGCCGCAGGTAGGCCGCCGGCGCGCCGATGAGGCTTGCAAGCTGGCCGAAGCTCCAGTGGGTCGGCGCAACAGGAGCCTCCGTCCCCGGCAGCGCGAGCGTCAGCCGGTCCGGCGCCTCTCGGCTCGCTTTGACGCGGATAGCCGCGCTCTCCACCGTCCGGGTCCGGCTCCGGTCGGACCGGCCGCGCACCGCGCCATACAGCTCCGACAGGGACAGATAGCGTTCGTCCGCCGGCCGGGAGAACCACTCCGACGACACGCGGCCGACGCGCTCGCCGCGATTGACATCCACCTTATACCCGCCGCTCGGATCACCGCGGGCGTCCAGAACCTGTTCGTTCATGGGATCGTTCTCCATGACGGGCGCCGGCAGCCTCTCTCCCGGCAGTCAACCCGTCACGGAAAACCGGTCCACCCTCTGACTCTTGAGGGGCGTTGCGGGGGCTCCCCGCTCGATGGGGTCGGCCGAGACCTGGCTCGGCCGCAGGGGAAGGCTTTCCCCTAGCAGCGTCACATCAGAAGAGCCGGATTCATTCAGGCCGGCTCGGGAACAGGAGATAGATCCAGTCGGCGCAAGCCGCCAGGATCTTCAGCGCCATGCCGGGGGAATGAATTTCAGCGCTGCCGTGGGACAGACCATTACGTAATGCGATAAGCGCCTCGACAGGATCGGCCATCAGCATGCTGCCCTCGACCATTGGCGGCAACGCGCCCGTTTTGCGTGCTCGATCGACCAGATTGCGCAGCGTGCCGCGTGCGTCTCCACCATGCCCACTCAAACGAAATTTGAGCGCTAGCTCGAAAGCTCCGAATGCTTGGATTTCTCCCACCACGAAGAGATCGTAGTCAAAAAAGGCGTAAAGCATGATGCTACGCGCTCTGTCGAAGGCCTTTTGAACCTCTACGGGTGCCGCACCCTTCAAGCCGACATCAACTATTCCGGCATGATGGTCTCGAAGCGTCATTCGACGCGCGACATCTTGCTCAATAACATAGAGGTCAGCGAACCGGGGATCGGGCTCGAGAAGGGAGTCGAATGGCTTGAGAGACATGGGGCAGATGGCTCCTCTGAGCTATGCGCCCCAAGCGTCAATGATTTGGCGCAGAGGAAACGGAGCTCTTTCCTTCGACCATTCGTGGTACGGCGCTGCCGTCTGGCTATAGGGGCCAGGCTCCGGTCGATCGAACTGAACCCGCGCCGGGATATGGAACGCGCTTCCGAAAACGATCGCCTCGCCCGACGACAAAATCGTCACCTGATCGAGCAAACGCCGCGCCTGCATCGGGATGATGCGTCGGAAATGGTCGATGTCGTCCGGGTTCTGCAGACGATGGCTGATGAAGTTGGCACACTGGCTGATAATTGTCTGGCTGATCTCGCTCGGTCGCTGGCTGGCGATGATCAGTGAGAGGCCAAACTTCCGTCCCTCCTTGGCGATACGCTCATAGGCGAGACGTGCGAGGCGATGGCCGCGGTCTTCGTCCGATCGCGCCGGCCGCGCGTAGTTGTGCGCCTCCTCCAGGACGAGCACCCAAGGATGCTTATAGCGTGATGCCGCCGGCAATCGCTCCCTTGCCTCGAGGAGTACGCGCCCGATGACGGCGCAAGCATAAGGGAGAATCTCGTTTCCCAACATGGATAAGTCGAGCACCGACACCTTAGGCCCGCCCGCATTTCCGAGACCAAAACGGGAAAACCACGATGCCAGATCCGGGATGCTAGTTTCGGCGTTCTCATAATTGAGAAACGAATGCCAGCGTTTATCGTCGAGGCGCGTCTTCAACCTCAGTTTCAACGTCGTGAGGTGTGCATCGACCCTTATGGTATCTTCCTTGGACACCGCTCGATTGATCAGGGATGGATCTGTCAACGTCGAACGGGAGATGCGCAACGGTGAATCGGCTGTCCGAACGGCAGTCTCGGCGACATGGCTGCCGCCGATGATCTTTGCGCGGATTTCATCCTGGAGCTTTCGAGCCTCGGCTTCGATCTGAGCAGCATTCGCGAGGACCTCTTGATTGAAACCGGTGATCGCTTTGTGCGATGCGAACAGAGTTTCAAATGAGGCTGTATCGATGTCGGAATTCGCCAGATAGCCTACAATCAGATCGCAATATGAACCAGCCGACTTCCGTTGTATCTTTTGGAGATCGGAAAGCAGCTTTTCGATTGAGCTTAAAGCACTCTGGAATGTATTAAGATTCGAAACCTCATCAGCATTCCCGCCCTTCGCGATCGCCCACCAATCCTTCAGGACCGGCTCCTGCGTTTGTTCGGCAGCGCTCAACCAAGCGCAGATCTCTTCAGCATTGAGAAACCAGAGTGGAAGGCCGAATTCTTCACCGTTGAGGTAGATGCGATCGGGCAATCGTGTGACGGTCTTGCCTGTTGGGAATGCCTTTTCATACTCGCCATTAATGTCGAGGATAAAGACATGCGGCTCCTCGGCGGCACCATCGAGCGCCTTCATCGCCTTCTGGATCAGGCTGGAAACGGAAAAGGACTTGCCCGAGCCGGTGTTGCCGACGATCGCCAGAGGGCGCGAAAACAGATCGTTGTAGGAGGCGCGCACGACATTGCGCGTCTGGCCCGTTGGAAACCCGATTTTCAGGTCGTAGTCGAAGTCCTTGTCATCATAGCCTTCTGGCCTATTGCGCCGCGGCGGAAGCTCGAACACAGCGCGCAGCACGGCCGGCGATCCGATCTCAGCAGGGGTATCGAGGGTTGGCAGAACGGATATGCCCGGGCTGAAGGAGGCGTCGTCATCAATGTTCTCGATCGTGCCCAGCAACTGCACGCTGGCGATCCGGCGAGACTTCATCAACTCAAGGCTGAGGTCGTCGCCACTTGCAGGGTCGAAGCTCTCGCGCGCCTCGAGGTCGGTAATGATGCCGATGACGGTTTCGCCCGCCCCCAATGAAAATGTCAGGTAGGCGTTGATGGCGATCGCGACCTGGACGCCGTCAAGGGTCGCGCGAAGCGCCGAGCGGGTTTCGGGCAAAAGCTCGACTTTCACCCGAAACCCCTGAACAGCGACGATGTGGCCGACAAGTCTAGGATTATCCATGGTCAAGCCCCCGTATCGGGTTCGGCGGGCATTGCAGACGAGGCGAACTGCTTTTCAAAACGACGCAGACGCAAGAAATCGTCGAGCCATTGGACGTCGGGCATCGCTGACCGCGCAAAATCATCAAAGGTCGCGTGCTTGAACGTGGCAGCCGCAAAGGCTGCGTCGGTCGGGCACAACACGAAAGCGCGCTTGCCAAGGTCCTTGTACCGCCGGATGCGCTCGACGACCGGGCTCTCCGGATTGGGCTCCACCACCAGCATAACCAGCGACGGGTTGATCAAGGCACTCTCGATGATTCGGCTGACATGATCGTCGCCGAAGCCGTAGCCGAGGACGAGCAGGAACGTCTGAGGGATGCCGAGGCGCACTTGGAATGATCGGAAGAGATGCGCATACGGCATCGTCAGCGTCTGCGTGAACTTATTCGCGGTCGGCAGAATACCGATCGATGCGGTTCCCTCGGCAAGATCAACGAGTGCGGCTGCCTTCTCCTCCGGCTTCAAGTCCACATAGGCTCGGAACGGCGCGAGGTCGGGGTGCCGCGCCCGCATCTCGCCATCTTGCTCGAACCAGTGAATTGACCCATGCAGCTTGTAAAAATGCAGGAACTTGTCGAAGCGCCGGACTCGGCCTTCGGCGACTTCCCCCGGATAATAGACGTCAAGGCCGTAGACGGAGGGATCGAACCGCGCTGCGGCGCGGCCGGTGAACCCATCGAAATACTGGATGCCGAGCAACTCCAGCGCCTGCTCGAACAGGGTGTCGTAGTTCAACGTGAAAAGATGAGTTCGCCCGAGATTGCTATCTCGGGCGACGAGCTTGGAGAGAAATGCGAGCTGCGGCGGGGTCTCTCTTATCGACTTCGCCATGGCCTTATCGGGCAAGGACAGCGCGCATTCTGCGAAAATCGACATGCGCAGATGGTTTACGAACCACTGGAGATCGTCAAAGCTTGGTGCGGGTGTGCTCGGCCAGGTGACACCGGAGAATGGTGCGTCTTTCGACTGGCCAATGACCAAGGCGTTGGCGACGAAGGATAGCCAAGCTTCGAAACCTAGCGTCGGTTCATCGATAAAATTAGCCAGCCAGACGGCGTCCCTCCGCGCCTTGATGATGGGGCCGATTGAGGCAGGCACATCCGGGAGGGCCTCGATCGTTTCGAAGACAGCGGTTTCAAGATTCGCCATGGTCTTCCCGCCGGCTGAAACCGACGTACCGGAACCCGTCAAAACCACGAGGTTTTCCATGCGTAGCCATTCGGAGATCAGAGCTTGGAGGCGAACTCGCCCCTGTTTCTGGTCAAGCCCAAGCAGGAGATCTCCAGCATTGCCGTCTTCGGTCAGACCGATGAGCTGGTACTCGATGGGTACAGGCGGCGGCGCCATCTTCATTTTTCCCCCTCCAGGCCGCCACGCAACGGATTGATGATCTGGAGCCCGGCGAAGTCCTTCTCGTTGTCAGTCACCACGACGCATTCATTCGCACCGGCGACGGCGGCGATGATCATGTCGAGTCCGCTACGGGGACGACCCGCCACCTTGCCCTCCGCCATCAGCCGCGCCCAGATCAGGCCGGCCTTGGCGTCGAAGGATAAAATGCGGCCCGTGAACAGGGCCTGCGGCCCCTCCGGCCCGACAAACCAGGCGTCGAGCGCATCGCGTTTCTTGCCGCGGGGCTTTTCCAGAATGCCACGTCGAATTTCAGCGACGGTCAATGACGCAATAAACAGGTCCTCGTCGCGCTGTGTTGCCATCCAAGCCAGCAACGACGCCGACGGCTGCGGCTTGACGATATTGCTGATGATGTTGGTATCGAGGAGATAGCGCGTCACAGATCGACCTTACGCCCCTCTTCACGCGGGCGGGAAAGATCAAGCTCCGCGCCCACCAGCGGCGAGCGGCGTAAAGCGGTGAGGATGCCGCCGGGCTTGGGTGGTTCGCCAGCGACGACTGTCTTCACGGCCGCGCGAACCTGCTCCGCTTCCGGCCCTTCCTCAGCCAGACGACGGGCAAGAGCGCGTATCAGCTCGCGATCGGATTCGAGCGCCATGATCTCGAAGCGCGTGAAGCCGCGCTGCGTCAGACGGGCGCGGTAATTCTGGATCGCTCTCTTCTGTGCAGCATTGCCCATGGCCACCCTCCATGCTATATCTGGATATATAGCCCAGATTTGTTGTGCAGACAAGTGAGGACGCGATGGCGAAACGCGTTTCAGACAGGCTTGGCCAGAGAGCGGATCGCCGCGCCATCCGATGCCGGTATTTTCCGTCTGCTGTGATGCGCTTTTCTACGCCGGATGGCGCCAGCACCAGCAACAATATGCCGAATGCCGTCGAATACTCTCCGTTGATTTGCGTTGCTTATACTTCGATTCACAACAATCGTGAAGCCGATCAACTTGCAATCGCTATCGAACGGCGCAACGATGGACCAGGACAAACGCCAGCAGCAAAGGAGCGCGCTTCGGCTCGTCGAGCCGGAACTGTCGCTCGTGCGCCGCGGCGACGGTCCCGACCCGCGCCTGAGCGAGTTGGCTCGCCTGCTCGCCCGTCGTGCTGCGCGGGAG
This sequence comes from Xanthobacter autotrophicus Py2, assembly GCA_000017645.1. Lineage (NCBI taxonomy): Bacteria > Pseudomonadati > Pseudomonadota > Alphaproteobacteria > Hyphomicrobiales > Xanthobacteraceae > Xanthobacter > Xanthobacter versatilis. Next base: position 5,055,484 of record CP000781.1, on the reverse strand, counting down.
GTGTTCGAAGAGCAGATGAAGGAACGCAGCACGACGCGCTCCTGACACCTCAGGAGAGTGCGCTTTGAAAGTCGCGATCTACGCCCGCTATTCGTCCGACAATCAGCGCGACGCCTCCATCGCCGACCAGCTCCGCATCTGCCGCCTCCATGCCGAGAAGCAGGGTTGGCAGGTGGTCGAGGAATATACCGACCACGCCATTTCCGGCGCCTCCCTTCTTCGTCCCGGTATCCAAGCCCTGATCTCGGACGCAGCGCGCGGCCGTTTCCAGTACGTGCTGGCCGAGGCGATGGATCGTCTTTCGCGCGATCAGGAGGACATTGCCGGCCTCTACAAGCGCATGGCCTATGCGGACGTGAAGATCGTCACGCTCTCCGAGGGCGAAGTCACGCATCTGCATGTCGGTCTGAAGGGCACGATGAACGCCCTGTTCCTCAAGGATCTCGCCGACAAGACGCGCCGAGGCCAGCGCGGGCGCGTCGAGATGGGCAAGTCCGGCGGCGGCAACGCCTATGGCTATGATGTGGTGAAGAAGTTCGACGCCGGCGGCGAGCCCATACGCGGCGACCGGACCATCAACGAGTTTCAGGCGGGGGTCATCCGCCGCATCTTCCGTGACTATTCGGCCGGAAAGTCGGCGAAGCGAATTGCCTTCGAGCTGAACAAGGAGGGCATCTCCGCGCCGGGCGGTGGAGAATGGGGCTTCAGCACGATCAACGGCAATCCGAAGCGCGGCAACGGAATCCTCAACAACGAGATGTACGTTGGCAAGCTGGTCTGGAACCGTCAGCGCTTCATCAAAGACCCGGACACTGGCAAGCGCCAGGCGCGCATAAACCCGGAGGAGGACTGGATCACCCAGGATGTGCCCGAGTTGCGCATCCTTGACGACGAGCTGTGGCGGGCGGTCAAGGATCGCCAGAAAGCGGTCAAACTGAACCGTAGCGACAACGGCGAGACCGAGAACCACTTCCGGGAACGTCGGCGCCCCAAATACCTTTTCTCGGGCCTGACCAAGTGCGCCTGCTGTGGCGGTGGCTATTCGATGATCTCGGCTGACCTGGTTGGCTGCTCGACAGCCCGGAATAAGGGCACTTGCGACAATCGCAGGAACATCCGGCGCGATCAGTTCGAGGCGCGCGTCCTGAACGCGCTGCGCCATCACCTGATGGACCCAGCGCTGTTCAAAGAATTCTGCGAGGAATTCACCCGCGAGATGAATCGGCTGCGCATGGAAGGCCGAGCGTCGATCGATGCGGCCGAGGCCGAGATCAAGCGAATCGACCGGGAACTCGACAAGTTGATGAAGCTCATCCTCGCGTCCGACAGCGACGACGCCCCCACCCGGATGATGAAGCAGATGAAGGAGCTGGAGGCTCGCCAGAAGGAGCTAAAAGCGTTCCTGCAGGACGCCCAGGAGCCGCCGCCCCTCCTGCATCCAAACATGGCGCATCACTACCACGCCCAGGTGGATGAGCTGTATGCGGCGCTTCAGGAGGATTCGGAGGAAAAGCGGATGACGGCGGCCGACCTGATTCGCTCGCTGGTGAAGGAGATCATCCTGACGCCGGCAGAAGGCGAGCTTCGGGTCGACGTGCGAGGTGATCTGGCTGGAATTCTTGCGATTTCGCTCAAAAGCAAACGGCCCGCCAGAGGGGCGGGCCGATCGCAAGTCGAGATGGTTGCGGGGACCTGCTCTGATCAGAACTTGCGAACGCAAAAAAGCCGCCCGGTGGGGGCGGCTGATTTGCGCGATTTGGTATCGCAATTTGAGATGGTTGCGGGGGTAGGATTTGAACCTACGACCTTCAGGTTATGAGCCTGACGAGCTACCGGGCTGCTCCACCCCGCGTCAATTGTCGAGCCGGCGAACCGCCCGTCGACGAGGCGTATGTAGCAACCCTCGTTCCCGATTGAAAGGGCTGGCGCGGAAATAATGCCCGCGAGCGGGCCGCCCTGTGGACGACGCGCCTTGCGCCGGCCCGGCCGGTCCCGCGCCAGCCCTTGCCAGTCCTCGGAAAACGCCCAGGATGGCGACAATCAGAACCGGGGAGAGCGCCGATGGGTAATTCCGACATGGATGCGCTGCGCGCGATCCTCGCCGCAAGTCCCCGGCCCCAGACCCTGGCCGAGCGGCGCGCGCGGATGGATCAGGTCACCGCCATCGACCCCATCGATCCCGACATCACCGTGACGCCCGTGGACGCGGGCGGCGTGCCCGGCGAATGGTCGCTGGCGCCGGGGGCGGATCAGGCGCGGGTGCTGCTGTTCCTGCATGGGGGCGGCTATTCCTCCGGCTCGCTGAAGAGCCATCGCACCATGGTGACGGGGGCAGGGCGGGCGGCCGGCATCCGCACCCTGGCCATCGCCTATCGCCTCGCGCCCGAGCATCCCTTTCCCGCCGCGCTGGAGGATGCCGAGGCGGCCTATGGCTTCCTGCTGGCGCAGGGTTATGCGGCGCGCCACATCGCAGTCGGCGGCGACAGCGCCGGGGGCGGGCTGACGCTGGCGCTGTTCCAGCGGCTGCGGGCGAAGGGCTGGGAGCTGCCGGCCTGCGGCTGGCTGGTCTCGCCCTGGGTGGACCTCCACATGACGGGCGCCAGCATCGATACCAAGGATGCGGTGGATCCGCTCATCCATCGGGCCTATCTCGAAATGCTGGCTGAGGCCTATCATTCGGGGGGTGGAAGCCGGACGGATCCGTTGGTCAGCCCGCTTCTTGCAGATCTTTCGGGCCTGCCGCCCATCCTCATTCAGGTGGGATCGGCGGAAACCCTGCTGGATGACGCGGTGCGCATGGCCGGTCGGATCGGCGCCTGTGATGGAGAGGTGCGCCTCTCCATCTATCCGCACATGATCCACGCCTGGCCCATCTGGTACCACCGCCTCGCCGACGGGCGCCGGGCGCTGGCCGAGGCCGGGGCTTTTCTAGGCGAAAGGCTCGGCGGCTGAAGCTCAGTCGCCCTCGCCCTCGGGCGGTACCGGCGCCGTCGGCTCCGCGCTTTCCGGCGGCGTCTTGCGTGCCGTCGCCTTGCGGCTCTTGTGGATGGCGGCGTCGGCGATACGGATGGTCTTGCGCGCGTCGCGGCCGGCTCGGCCTTCCTCCAGCGCGGTGACGGCGCCGTGCAGCGTGGCGAGGTCCTGCCGCGTCAGGCCGAGGCGATGGAAGATGTTGCGCAGGTTGCGGATGGTGGAGGGCGCCTTTTCCGGCGAGCGGAAGAAGCCCGACTGCTCCAGCGCCCCTTCCAGGTGATCGAAGAAGGCGAGGAGGTCGCCCTTGTCCGCCAGCGGCGAGCGGTCCGGCGGGGCGAAGGGCAGGGCGCCCCCGGTTTCCGCCTTGAACCATTCATAGCCGGTCACCGCCACGCACATGGCGAGGTTCAGCGAGGCGAAGGCGGGGTTCACCGGCAGGGTGAGGATGGCGTCGCACAGCGACACCTCCTCCGTATAGAGGCCGGTGCGCTCGCGGCCGAACACCAGGGCCACGTCTTCCCCGCCGGCAAGGCGGGAGCGGGCCTCCTGCGCCACCGCGTCGGCGCCGAGCACGGGCTTGGCCATGCCGCGCTCGCGGGCGGTGGCGGCGAAGGCATAGTTGACGCCCACGAGGGCCGAGCGCAGGTCCGGATAGAGCACGGCCTCGGCGAGGATGCGGTCGGCCCCGGCCGAGAAGATGCGGGCCGGCTCGCTGGGCCAGCCCTCGCGGGGGTTCACGATGCGCAGGCGCGAGAGGCCGAAATTGCCCATGGCCCGCGCCGCCGAGCCGATATTCTGGCCCAGCTGCGGCTCCACCAGGATCACCACCGGCCCGCCGGCCACCCATGGTTTCGTGCTGTCGGTCCCGGCACCCGGCATGTCGTCTCCCGTTTCGCGCTGTTTTGCACAGGGTGGGCAGCCAAGTCGAGGGGTGATGTCATGCCGATGCGCTTGGCTCATGGGCCAGTGGTCAAGCCCGCCGGCTCTTGGGCGTACCCAATTGGTATCGGTCGAAGACCGAGGCCGATGGTAAAAGGTCGAGGGGTAAGGTCGAGAGGTAAGGCCGCGCGGTATACCGAGGCGTGGGAAATCATCTCACACCAAAGCCGGGGTTTGCGGCTGTTGCACTGCGCCACGCCGGTGCTATAGCGGCGACGCTGAAGGATTTCCCGCACGCGAGCGCAGGTCGTCCCTTCTCCGCTTTCCCTTTTGGCTCACAGAGCAGTCCTGAAAGGCCGTCCCATGGCGAAGATCAAGGTGGCAAATCCGGTCGTCGAGCTCGACGGCGACGAGATGACCCGGATCATCTGGCAGTACATCAAGGACAAGCTGATCCACCCCTATCTCGACATCGACCTGGAATATTACGATCTTTCGGTCGAGAACCGGGACGCCACCAGCGACAAGGTCACGGTCGACGCGGCCAATGCCATCAAAAAGCATGGCGTGGGCGTGAAGTGCGCCACCATTACCCCGGACGAGGCCCGCGTCGAGGAATTCAAGCTCAAGGAAATGTGGAAGTCGCCCAACGGCACCATCCGCAACATCCTGGGCGGCGTGATCTTCCGCGAGCCCATCATCTGCAAGAACGTGCCGCGCCTGGTGCCGGGCTGGACCCAGCCCATCGTGGTGGGCCGCCATGCCTTCGGCGACCAGTATCGCGCCACCGATTTCAAGGTGCCGGGCAAGGGCACGCTGACCGTCACCTTCGTGGGCGAGGACGGCACCAAGATCGAGAAGGAAGTGTACAAGTTCCCGGGCGCCGGCGTGGCGCTGTCCATGTACAATCTCGACGAGTCGATCCGCGAATTCGCCCGCGCCTCGCTCAACTACGGCCTGATCCGGAACTACCCGGTCTATCTCTCCACGAAGAACACGATCCTGAAGGCCTATGACGGCCGCTTCAAGGACATCTTCCAGGAGGTCTACGAGGCCGAGTTCAAGGCCGAGTTCGACAAGCGCGGCCTCACCTACGAGCATCGCCTGATCGACGACATGGTGGCCTCGGCCCTCAAGTGGTCCGGCGGCTATGTGTGGGCCTGCAAGAACTACGACGGCGACGTGCAGTCCGACATCGTGGCCCAGGGCTTCGGCTCGCTCGGCCTCATGACCTCCGTGCTGATGACGCCCGACGGCCAGACCGTGGAGGCCGAGGCCGCCCACGGCACCGTCACCCGTCACTATCGCGAGCACCAGAAGGGCAAGGAGACCTCCACCAACTCCATCGCCTCCATCTTCGCCTGGACCCGCGGCCTCTCCCACCGCGCCAAGCTCGACGGCAACGACGAGCTGGCCAAGTTCGCCGCGACCCTTGAGAAGGTGTGCGTGGACACGGTGGAAGAAGGCTACATGACGAAGGACCTCGCGCTCCTCGTCGGCGCCGACCAGAAGTGGCTCTCCACCACCGGCTTCCTCGACAAGATCTCCGAGAACCTCACCAAGGCCATGGCTGCGTGATGTCACGGCGCGGGCGGTGACGCCCGCGTTCGACTGTTCCGGAAGGGGCCGCATCGCGGCCCCTTTCTTTTTGCGCGAATGGACCTGCCCCAGGATCTTGTTTGGAAACTAAAAAAGGCGTTGCCGCGATCCCTTCGTCATGCCCGGCCTTGTGCCGGGTATCCACGCCCAACTGCTTGCGAAAACGCCCGAAAACTTTTCCCAGCATCCCCGCGTGGATGGTCGGGACAAGCCCGGCCATGACGGCGGTCGACGGCGACAATGCTCGTCCCGAATGGCCGAACAGGACTTCCTCTCACGCCTCCGGGTCCGGCTCCCGGTCCACGGCGGCGGCGGCAAGGAGGCGGCCCATCAGGGTGGGATGGCGCAGCGCCAGCATGTGCAATTCGTTCTCCTCAATGGCGAGGATCTTGGTCTTGACCAGGGCGCGGACCTGCAGCGGCTTGGTCTTGGGGAGGCCGGGCAACAGGCCGAACACGTCGCCGGGGCCCAGCCGGCGCGTGCCCGCCTCGTCCTCCATCTCCAGTTGGCCCTGCAGCACCACGAACAGGTGGGCGGCGTTCTCGCCCCTGCGCACCACATGGTGGCCCCGGTCGAAGCTGCGGGAATTGAGCAGGGGCAGGATGTCCCCCAGCACCGGCGCCTCCAGGTCCGAGAACGGCGGCAGCCGCGAGATCATGGAGAAGGTGACCACGAAATTGTGCTTCGAGATGACCTCCGAGAACGAGCTGGCGATGATGGCGATGGGCAGCGCCAGCATCATCAGGCCCGACACCATGGTGACGGCACCCACCACGCGCCCCAGGTTGGTCACCGGAACCACGTCGCCATAGCCCACCGTGGTCAGTGTGGTGATGGCCCACCACATGGCCTCGGGAATGGAGCCGAACTTCTCCGGCTGCACGTCGCGCTCGATGAGATACATGGCGGTGGCCGCCATCAGCACGCCGGTCCACAGGATGATGAGGCAGGACAAAAGCGCATAGCGCTCGCGCCGCACTGCCAGGTAGAGCGCGTTGAAGCCTGAGGAATAGCGCGCAAGCTTCAGGAAGCGCAGCAGCCGGAGCACCAGCAGTGCGTGGACGTCGACCTCGGTGATGAGCGAGACGAACCAGGGCAGGATGGCGACAAGGTCGATCAGCGCCGGCACTGTCACCGCGTAGCGCGCCCGCGCCACGAGGGGCTTGAGCCGGCGCCGCAATGGGTGCTCGGGCGCCACCCAAAGCCGCACGGCATATTCCACCGTGAAGATGAGGAGGGCGCTGAACTCGCCCCAGTGAAACCACCATTTGTCCCGCAGTTGCAGCGACGGAACGGTCGCGAGCACCGCGCCGCTCACCGAGAGCAGCACTGTGATGATGAGGAAATAGTGGACCGCATCGGCGATATGGTCGCCAGGCAGGTCCCGCTCCAGAATGTCGAAGACGCTGCGGCGCAGCTTTCTCCACCTCATGCCGTCAGATCCCTTCCGCGCCGGTGCGCCGCTCGATGTCGTCGCGGATGCGCGCCCGCGTCTGCTCGGTGCGGGCGGCCACCGCCTCGTCGGCAAGCCCGAGGCTGGACAGAAGCTGGGCCATGAGCTGGAGGCTCGCCTCCGCCGCCTCCGGAATGACGCCGGCCACCCCGAGCGCGGCGAGGCGGCGGGCATGCTCGGCATCCTTGGCGCGGGCGATCACCGCCGTGCCGGGCCAGTGCTGGCGCACCGCTGCCACCATGCGCTCGGCGGCGTTGGGCGCGTCCAGCGTCGCCACGAAGGCGAGCGCGCGCTCCGCCCCCAGACGGTCGAGGATCTCGGCCCGCCCGGCATCGCCGAAGAACACCGGTCGTCCCGCCGTCCGGGCCTGCGCCACCCGTCTCGGGTCGGCGTCCACCGCCACATAGGGCACGCCTTCCTCGTCCAGTGCGTCGGCGATGGTGCGGCCCACCCGGCCGAACCCACCGATGATCACATGGCCGCTGGCGGTGCTGGCCACCGGCGCCAGGGCGTCATGCAGCCTTGCATCCAGCGTGCGCCCGAGCCTTGCCGCGACACGGGCCAGCACCGGCGTTGCGGCAAGGCTGAGGCTGACCACGGCGACGAGGGTGGCGGCATCCTGCGCGCCCAGCACGCCCTTGGCGGCGAGCAGCCCCAGCACCACGAAGGCGAATTCCCCGGTCTGGGACAACAGCAGGGCGGCCTCGGCGGCGGCGGGCGCGCTCACGCGCAGCAACCGGGCGGCGCCATAGGTGCAGGCGGCCTTCACCGCGATCAGCGCGGCGACCCCAGCCACCACCCACAGGGCGCGCGGCAGCACAGCCGCGAAATCAAGGCTCATGCCCACGGTAACGAAGAACACACCCACCAGCAGGCCCTTGAACGGCTCCAGGTCCACCTCGATCTGGTGGCGATAGGCGGTTTCCGAGAGCGCCATGCCGGCGAGGAAGGCGCCGAGCGCGCTGGACAGCCCAGCGGCATGGGTCACCGCCGCCGAGCCCACCACCACCACCAGGGTGATGGCCATGATCAGCTCGCGCGAGCGGGTGGAGGCGGCCACCGCCACCAGCGGCGCCAGCACGAAGCGCCCGGCCACCAGGATGAGCGCCACCGCGCCCGTGGCCTTTGCCAGCGCCATGGCTGCGAGGGTGAGGACATCGGTCGCCGGCCCGCTCAAAAGCTCGGCCGCGAGCAGGATGGGCACCACCATCAGGTCCTGGAACAGCAGCACGGCGATGACCAGCTGCCCCAGCGGCGCCAAAGAGCGGTGCTGGTCGATGAGCAGCTGGCTGACCAGCGCGGTGGACGACAGGGCGAGGGCGAAGCCAAGCACCAGCGCCACCTCCGGCTCCGGCACGGCCACCAATGCCAGCCCGAGGGCCAGCGGGACGCCGCAGAACAGCACCTGCAGGGCGCCGACGCCGAACACCTCCCGCCGCAGCTTCCACAGGCGGGGGGCCGAGAACTCAAGGCCCAGCAGGAACAGCAGGAACACCACCCCCAGTTCGCCGAAGGGGGCGGCGCGCTCGGGACTGGAAATGGTGATGAAGCGCACGAAGGGCAGGCTGTCCGCCAGCCGGCCGAGACCGTGGGGGCCGATGAGCGCTCCGGCGGCAATGAAGCCCACCACGGCGCCGATTCGGGCACGGTGAAACAACGGAACGAGGATTCCGGCGGCGAGGAGATAGACGAACGCGTCCTTCAGGAAGGCGTCACTCACCTTCTTTTCCCTCGACCCGGCATCCTTAAGTCCCGTCCGCACGCTTCACCCGGCCGTGCTTCGGCCTTCGATGGTCGCGGGAGATGACCACGCGGAACGGGCCGCGCCAAGCGCCAAGATCACGCACCGGGCACAGGAGAGCCGAGCGAAGGACCGTGCCTGCTTCAGTTCAGGCCGAGGGATTTAGCTGGGCGAGGGCGTCGATGGCGAGCTTGCGGGTCAGGTCGGCGGCGGGCAGGCGGGGGGCGAGGCGCGCGGCCTGCCCGGCCCACAGGTTGGTGAAGTCATCCCGGCCCTCGGCTTCGGCCGCCGCCCGCAGCGGGGCGAGGGCGCCGCCGGCCAGCGGGAAGGCGGGAGCGTCGGCGGAGAGGGGGCCCACCTCCCGCATCACCCGGTTCATGATGCCGCGCGCCGGGCGGCCGGTGAACAGGTTGGTGAGGGCGGTGCTGTCGTCCCCCGCCGCCTCCAGCGCGGCGCGATGCACGGCCGGGATCCTCGCTTCCGGGCACAGCAGGAAGGCGGTGCCCACCTGCACCGCGGAAGCGCCCAACGCCAGCGCCGCGACGATGCCCCGCGCGTCGGCGATGCCGCCGGCGGCGATCACCGGCACGCCCACCGCATCCGCCACCTGCGGCACCAGGGCGAAGGTGCCCACCTGCCGGCTCATGTCGCCGGCCATGTCGCCCGCCACATCGTTACCGAGGAAGGTGGCGCGATGGCCGCCCGCTTCCAGCCCCATGGCGATGATGGCGTCGCAGCCGCGCGCTTCCAGCCATCTGGCTTCGGCCACGGTGGAGGCTGACGAGATCACCTTGGCCCCCGTCGCCTTCACCCGCGCCAGCAGCGCCGGATCGGGCAGGCCGAAATGGAAGCTCACCACCTCCGGCCGCGTCTCCTCCACCAAGGCGCACAAGGTGGCGTCGAACGGCGCGCGCCCGCCGGCCGGCGGCGTCGCCTGCGGGTCGAGGCCGTGCTCCACATAATAAGGCGCGAGCCGCGTCCGCCAGCCCATCATGCGCACCGGATCGGGCGTGGGCGGAGTGTGGCAGAAGAAATTGACGTTGAGCGGCCGGCCGGGAAGCCCGGCGCGCACCTCTTCGATGGCCGCGCGCAGTTCATTCGGCTGGTACATGGCACCGGGCAGGGAAGCGAGGCCGCCCCCCTCACCCACCGCGATGGCAAGCTTCGGTGTGCCCGCGCCCGCCATGGGTCCCAGCAGGATCGGGTGCGCGATGCCGAACAGGTCGAGGATGCGGCGGTCGGGCCAGCGCGCAGTCTGCTGGAAGGACTCCGGCGGACGAGTCGCTTGGGTCATGGCGGGCCTCCTTCGCTCTTTCGCCCATTATGGCCCATGCGAGTTTCATTGAAATTGAAACATTCTGATATTACTGTTCACTTCTGATGATGGATATCCGCGACATCCAGTTCCTCCAGGCGGTGGCCGAGACCGGCAGCATCACGCGCGCGGCGGAGCGGCTCGGCTGCGTGCAGTCCAATGTCACCGCGCGCCTGAAGAAGCTGGAGGACCGCCTGGGCCAGAAGCTGGTGGCGCGCATGGACGGGCGCATGGTGCCCACCGCCGCCGGTAGCCTCGCCCTCGACTATGGCGCGCGCATCGTCAACCTCTCCACCGAGGCGGAGGCGCGCCTCAAGGCCTCGGCGCAGGACTGGCCGCCCCTGCGCCTCGGCACCATGGAGACGACGGCCGCGGTGCGCCTGCCCCCGGTGCTGAAGCGCATCCGCGACACCCTCTCCCCCCTGCGCCTGACCCTGAAGACCGGCACCAGCGGCGAGCTGATGGCGGGCCTGCGGCGCGGGGCCTTCGACCTCGTCTTCGTCGCCGAGGATATGGCGGACGATCGCTTCGCCTCGCAGCCGCTGTGGAGCGAGCGGCTGGTGGAGGTGTTGCCCAAGGCGCGGCCCAACGGGACGCCGCCGGAAAGCACGGCCATCGTGTTCCGGGAAGGGTGCTGCTACCGGGAGCGCTGCCGCACGGTGCTGGGCGACCTGCCCATGCTGGAACTCGGCACGCTGGACGGCATCATCGGCTGTGTTGCCGCCGGGCTCGGTCGCACGTTGCTGCCGGAGGCGGCGGTGGAGCGCTGGCGCTCCCTGGGCGAGATCGAGACCCGCCCCATCCCGGGGCCGGATGTGCGCACTTTGGCGGTCTGGCATGCCGGCAGCCCGTCGCTTCGTTCCATCGCGGCGGTGGTGGCGCTCGCTTCAGCCTGAGCCTCGCGGGATCGTGTTCGGCCGGGTGTAACCGGTGGGACCGATCGGACGGAAACCATCCGTAGAACCATCAGGGGCTCGCCGGCGTTATCGCCTTGGACGGGTGCCGCCCGTAAGCCGCCCGCCGGCGAGGTAAAATGACGATCCATCACAAGATGCGCGACGATTGCATGCCGCGCAGCGTCTGGCTGGACCGGTTCCAGAAGGTGCGGGCGCTGAGCGAGGATCTGGCGCGCGACCTCCACCCCGAGGACCAGACCGTCCAGTCCATGCCGGACGCAAGCCCGACCAAGTGGCACCTTGCCCACGTCTCCTGGTTCTTCGAGACCTTCGTGCTGGTGCCGCATTGTCCCGGCTATGAGGTGGCCCATCCCCAGTTCGCCTATCTGTTCAACTCCTATTACGAGGCCGCCGGCGCCCGCCATGCCCGTTTCGCGCGCGGCCTCATCACACGGCCTACCGTGGAGGAGGTCGCCGCCTATCGCGCGCGGGTGACGGATGCCATGGGCGAGCTGATCGCGAGCGCGGGGGAGGCGGCTTTCGCTGCCATCGCGCCGCTGCTGGAGATCGGCATCAACCATGAGCAGCAGCATCAGGAGCTGATCCTGATGGACATCTTGAACCTGTTCGCCGCCAACCCCCTGCACCCGGCCTACCGGCCCTGCGCCTCCCTCCCGGCGGGGACCGCGCCGGAGCTGGCCTTCTTCGATTATCCCGGCGGCATCGTCGAGATCGGTCACGCCGGAACCGGATTCGGCTATGACAACGAGGGACCGCGCCACCAGGTGCTGCTGCGCCCGTTTCGCCTCGCCAGCCGCGCGGTGACCAATGGCGAGTGGATCGCCTTCATGGAGGATGGCGGCTATGGCCGTCCCGACCTGTGGCTTTCGGACGGCTGGGCGCGGGTGAAGGCGGGCGAATATGCGGCGCCGCTCTATTGGGAGAAGACCGACGCCGGCTGGGAGGCCATGACGCTTTGCGGCCGCCATCCCGTGGATCCGGCCGCCCCGGTGGTCCATGTGAGCTATTATGAGGCCGACGCCTATGCCCGCTGGGCCGGGCGGCGCCTGCCTACCGAGGCCGAATGGGAAGTGGCGGCGCGCGAGATGCCCGTCTCCGGCAATTTCCTGGAGGCCGCTGCCCTCAAGGCCAGCGCCCTGCGTCCGCTGCCGGCTGAGCCGGTGCCCGGCCATCCCGCCCAGCTTTATGGCGACGTGTGGGAATGGACCCAGAGCCCCTATGTCGCCTACCCCGGCTACCGGCCGGCGGCGGGGGCGCTCGGGGAATACAATGGCAAGTTCATGTCATCGCAGATGGTGCTGCGCGGCGGCTGCTGCGCCACGCCGGACGGGCATGCCCGCGCCACCTACCGCAATTTTTTCTACCCCCACCAGCGCTGGCCTTTCGCCGGCCTGAGATTAGCGGAGGATGCCTGATGGAGCCCGTCTCCCTCGCCACGCCCCATGCGGACGCGCTCGCCGCATCCCTCGCCCGATCCCTCGATATCGCCGAGCAGCGCGCGGCGGACGAGGCCACGGCCGTGTTCCGCGCCGATGTGCTCTTCGGCCTGTCGCAGCCGCAGAAGGCGGTGCCGCCCAAATATTTCTATGACGAGGCCGGCTCGCGCCTGTTCGACCTGATCTGCCGGCTGCCGGAATATTACCCGACGCGCTGCGAGGTCGCGATCCTCAAGGCCCGTGCCGGCGAGATCGGCGATCTGATGGGCCCCGGGGCGAGCCTCGTCGAGTTCGGCTCGGGATCGAGCACCAAGGTGCGCCTGCTGCTGGATGCCATGGCCGAGCCTGCGGCCTACGTGCCCATCGACATCTCCGGCCCGCACATGCGCGCGGCGGTGGCACGGCTGGCAGAGGATTATCCGGGCGTGGCCATGCTGCCGGTGGAGGCGGACTTCACGCAGGCCGTCCGCCTGCCGCCGCTCGGCGATGGGCGGCGGGTCGGTTTCTTCCCCGGCTCCACCATCGGCAATTTCACACCAGACGCGGCCACTGCCTTCCTCGCCCATGTTGGCGAGGTGCTGGGCGTGGGGTCTTCCCTCGTCATCGGCTTCGATCTCGCCAAGGACTGGTCGGTGCTTGAAGCCGCCTACGACGACCGGCAGGGCATCACCGCCGCCTTCAACCTCAACCTGCTGGCCCGCATCAACCGGGAGGTGGGCGCGGATTTCGATCCCGGCGCTTTCCGGCACAAGGCTTTCTTCAATGCAGGCGAAAGCCGCATCGAGATGCATCTCGAAAGCGTGAGGGAGCAGGAGGTACGCATCGGCCGCCACCATTTCGCCTTCGCGCGGGGCGAAACCATCCACACGGAGAATTCCTACAAGTTCTCCGCCGATGCGTTCCTCGCGCTGGCCCGGCATGCCGGGTGGCGCATGCGCCGGATGTGGACCGATCCCAAGGGTTGGTTCGCCGTGGCGGCGCTGGAGCGGGACGGGGCGGGGAACTGATACAGGCGCCGGTGGGTGAGACCCGGCGGCGCGGGGCGGTCGGGGGGCGGACGGATGAAGGATCCGGGCAGGACCGGGCTTCATCCCTGCGTTTGAAGGTCACCATGGCGCGACATTGGCAAACCCCGCTCAGCCGGCAGATCTGGCTACCCGACGGCAGCACGCTTTCCACCCTGGCTGATTGCGGTCGCGTGCTGTTGCGCCGGTTCGCGGCGGGGCAAGGCGGAGCGGAGCTCGACGCCGCCTTCCAGGCGCTCATCGGCGCCGCCGAGGCGTGCCGGCCGGAGGATGTGGCGTTTGCGGAGCGCAAGGTGCGCCTGTTCTTCCGCACCCGGGCGCTTCTTTGAGAGCCGGGCGAACACCGCCATCATACCACCGTGATTGGGGGGCTGTTTCGACCGATGATGATCTGCGCCGAATGCGGCCGCTGCGGGCGGCGTTCCATCCTCTCCCAACGCGCTGACGCCGACGTGCCTCAGCTCACGTCCAACGAACCGGCGGAGCCGGTCTCGCTGCGCTGCGATCTGTGCGGTAGCCGGCGGGTGCAGGTGGTTCAGTTCGATTCGCCGTACCTCGCCATGGCCTTCATAGCCAAGCGCGGATCAGGGCGCTGAGGGCGAGGCTTCCCTGAGGCCTGCGGCAACGGTGCCATCCAGCTCGGGCCGGAACTCGGCGCTGAGCGACCCCATGCAGAATATGGGACTGCCGGCGACGCAGCGGCCGGCCGCGTCGAGCGGATAGACACCTGACCACACGCATCGCGAGCAGTCTTCCGTCGCGATTGCGACGGCCAGGTCGCGGTCAAAACAAATCGTTTCGCTCTCAAGAACGAGACTACCCCGCGAACGCACCATCGACATGACGAGATACGCTGCGGGAATGCCGGTCAACGACATTTCCTGAACCTTTCCGCCCCCGGATCGGTTTTTCGGTCCACATCGCGGACGGCCTGACCTCGCGACCGCGACGATCAGAAGCTTACGCCTTCGGCTTCACAGACGCTACTGTTGCGTCTCAATCGCGAAGGGCGGGCGGGTGGCCCGGCATGTGATGAGTTCGGTTTTCGTTTCCAATCTTGTTCTTCTTGTGGTTGCCGCCCTGGTGGTGGTCGGCACCCTGTCGAGCCTGCTTGCGGCGCGGTTCGGTGCGCCCATCCTTCTGGTGTTCCTCGTCGTCGGCGTCGCGGCGGGGGAGGGCGGCCCCGGCGGCATCCATTTCAACGATTATTGGGCCACCTACATGGTGGGCTCGGCGGCGCTGGCGGTGATCCTGTTCGACGGCGGGCTGCGCATGCGCCTCGCCAGCATGCGCGGCGCCATCATTCCCGCCATCGGCCTGTCCACCGTCGGTGTGGTGATGACGGCGGCGCTGGTGGCGCTGGTGGCGGGGCCTCTGCTTGGCCTCGACCCGCTGGAGAGCCTCCTGGTGGGCGCCATCGTCGCCTCCACCGATGCGGCGGCGGTGCTGTTCCTGGTGCGGGCGCAGGGCCTTCATCTCGGCCGGCGGGTGGGCTCGGTGATCGAGATCGAATCCGCCACCAACGACCCGGCGGCGGTGTTCCTCACCGTGCTGCTGGTGGAACTGCTCACCACCGACACCGGCAATCCCGGCCTGGCCATGGTGTTCGGCGTGCTGCGCGAGATGGCGTTGGGCGCGGCGATGGGGGTGGCCGGCGGCTATGCCATCGTGGCCCTGCTGAACCGGGTGGACCTGCCCGGCGGCCTGCATCCGGTGATGGTGATGGGCATTGCGGTGCTGCTGTTCGCGGTCACCTCGCTGCTGCACGGCTCGGGCTTCCTGGCGGTCTATCTCGCCGGCCTGGTGCTGGGGAACCGGCCGGTGCGGGCCATCGCCTCCATCACCTCGTTCCTCGATACCGTGACCTGGCTGTGCCAGATCGTCATGTTCGTGATGCTGGGCCTGCTGGTCTCGCCCGAGAAGATCCTGCTCTATGCGCTGCCGGCGCTGGGGGTCGCCGCCTTCCTCATCCTGGTGGGGCGGCCGGCGGCGGTGTTCCTGTGCCTTGCGCCGTTCCGCTTCTCGCTGAAGGAGAAGCTGTTCATCTCCTGGGCGGGCTTGCGCGGGGCGGTGTCCATCTTCCTTGCCACCATCCCCATGCTGGCGCATTTGCCGCAGGCCGAGGTCTATTTCAACGTGGCCTTCGCCGTGGTGCTGGTCTCGCTCATCCTTCACGGCTGGACCATGGCGGCGGTGGCGCGGCGGCTCGACGTGACCTTGTCCGATCCCGCCCCCGGCATCCGCCGCTTCGAGATCGACCTGCCGGGACAGACCGACATGGAGCTGGTCGCCTATCCGGTGGTGGCCGGCACGCCCGCCATCGGGCAGGCCGCGCTGCCCACCTGGGCGCGACTGATGATGGTGGTGCGCGCCGGCCAGACCCTGACACCGGAGGCCGCCGGTCACCTCAAGGTCGGCGACTACGGCTATGTGCTGGCGCCGCCCAAGCGGGTGCACCAGCTCGACCGCCTGTTCCGTCCGCAGGAAGCGACGCCCATGGACGATGGCGCCGCCTTTCCCTTCGTGGGCGAGGTGCGGCTCGGCGACCTCATGAGCTTCTACGGCCTCACGGTGCCCGACTCGGAGCTTGGCCTCACCATCGCCGAGGCTTTCGCCGACCGCTCGGATGATCATCCCGCGCGCGGCATGCGCATCAAGTACGGCAATGCGGTGATCGAGGTGCGCGAGGTGGTGGACGGCCGCGTCACCTGGGCCGTGCTGCGGCTGGAGGCGGGCCGGCTCAAGCGTTCCATCGCGAAGGTGCGGCGACTGTTCGGCCTCCAGCCCGAGGGGGAGGACGACGAGGCGTGAGACGCCGTCATGTTTGCGCCGCGAGGACGGTTCAAAACCCGCCGCGAGATCCATCGAGGAGGCGGGGATGAGGCTGTTCATGCGCCGGCGCGGGGAGGCGGGACCCGCGCGCGATGCCGCCCGCGCCTTGGCGGACCTCGTGCGCGATACCCTCGCCCTCGAGCCTGAGGCGACCGTTTCCGTCTCCGAGATTTCGTGCGGCGACCCCGCCTGCGGTGGCTCCGAGACTGTGGTGCTGGTGATGCGGCCGGGTGAACGCACCCAGGCCGCAAAAGTGCTCATGCCCATGGCGCAGGTGACGCCGGAGGCGCTGGTGGCGGCCCTGAAGCCGCTGATGGCCGGGGAGGCCGCGGTCTCCACCGGACTTTCGCCCCACGGCGAGAAGGTCTAAACGGCCAGAGCGTTTTCCCCTTGCCGTGACCGTTCCATGTCCCTTCTTTCCTCCCCGTCCGCCCGCCCCGCCCGTTCGCTCAATCCCCTGTATGCGGAGCTGCCCACCACCATCTTCGAGGTGATGTCGCAGCTCGCCCGTACCCATGAGGCGGTCAATCTTGGCCAGGGCTTCCCGGACGATCCTGGCCCGGAGGATGTGCGGCGCAAGGCGGCCGACGCGGTGGTGAACGGCTGGAACCAATATCCCCCCATGATGGGCCTGCCGGAGCTGCGTGCCGCCGCAGCCGCCCATTATCGCCATTGGCAGGAGCTGGAGCTGGATCCCGACGCCGAGGTGATGGTGACATCCGGCGCCACCGAGGCGCTGGCCGGCGCGCTCCTCGCCCTCATCGAACCCGGCGACGAGGTGGTGCTGTTCCAGCCGCTCTATGACGCCTATCTGCCATTGGTGAAGCGGGCCGGCGGCATCCCCCGGCTGGTGCGGCTCGAGCCGCCGTCCTGGAGCATCACGCGGGAGGCGCTGACGGCCGCCTTCTCCGAGCGCACCAAGCTGGTGCTGTTCAACAATCCGCAGAACCCCACCGGCGTCGTCTACAGCCGCGCGGATCTCGCCTTGCTGGCCGAATTCTGCGTGGCGTTCGACGCCTATGCGGTGTGCGACGAGGTGTGGGAGCACGTGATCTTCGACGGCGTCGCCTTCACCTCGCTCATGGCCCTGCCGGGCATGCGCGAGCGCACGGTGAAGATTTCCTCCGCCGGCAAGATCTTCGGTATGACCGGCTGGAAGGTCGGGCTCGTCTTCGCCGCCCCGCCCCTGATGAAGGTATTGTCGAAGGCGCACCAGTTCCTCACCTTCACCACGCCGCCCAATCTGCAGGTGGCGGTGGCCTACGGGCTCGGCAAGGCGGACGATTATTTCACCGGCATGCGGGCCGACCTCCAGCGCTCCCGCGACCGGCTGGCGCAGGGGCTCGCGGGCCTCGGCTTTTCGGTGCTGCCCTCCGCTGGCACCTATTTCCTCTCCATCGACCTTGCCGCCCACACCAATGCCGCGGACGACGAGGCCTTCTGCCTCGATCTGGTGCGTACCCACGGGGTCGCGACCATCCCGGTCTCGGCCTTCTATGCGCAGGACGCGGTGAAGAGCGTGGTGCGCTTCTGCTTCGCCAAGCGCGACGAGACCATCGACCGCGCGCTGGAGCGGCTGGCCAAGGTGCCGCTGCTGCGCTGAAGCTGGCGCGGGATCACGACTGCGTCATGGGGCCATGGCATGCCGGGCGCGGATCTGACCAATCCTTAATTGGACCCAAAGATCGATTTAGTGTTGCCTTGCGGCATGGGAGCCAGGGTCAGGCACCCCGTCCGTTCGGATTGTGTCGCAATCGGAGCGGAAAGACGGTTTCAGGAAGGCGGGAGGCGGGGTGCCGATCGGGTCGAGCGATCCTGATGGCCTCCGGCTTCGGCGTTGGGTCGATCGAGGTTTGCATGTCCGCCGAGACGGGAACGCGTAGACGACGGATTTTCTTGGCTGTCCTGTGTCTTGCCGCGCTCGGCGCGGGCGCCTGGGCGTGGGACAGGAAGCCGTGGGCCAGCGCCGCGGCGCCAAAGCCGCAGGGCGCGCCGAGCCGGGTCGTCGCCGTGCTGGCCGCCAAGGCCGAGCGCACGGCCCTTCCGGTCCGGGTGGAGGCGCTGGGCACCGTGGAATCCATGGTCACCGTGCCCATCCGCTCGCGCGTGGCGGCGGCGGTGGAAAAGGTCGGCTTTGCCGACGGCGCCTTCGTGAAGGAGGGCGACCTGCTCTTCGCCCTCGATTCCCGCGTCATTGACGCCGAGATCCGCCAGTCCGAGGCGACGCTGGCCCGTGACAAGGTGCAACTGGAGAAGACCCGGCGCGACGTGGAGCGCTACACCGGCCTTGCCGCGCGCAACGCGGTCTCCCAGGTGCAAGTGGACGACGCCAAGACCACTGCCGACGTGCAGAAAGCCACCGTGGCGCAGGACGAGGCCAACCTGCAGTCGCTCAAGGTCCAGCGCGGCTATTACGACATCCGCTCCCCGGCTTCCGGTCGCATCGGCGTTGCGGCGGCCCGGCCCGGCGCGGTGATCCGCGTGGACGACATCCTCGCCACGGTGCGCCAGCTGAAGCCCATCTATGTCGCCTTCGGCCTGCCGGAACGCTACATCGCCGACCTGCGCGCGGCCCAGGACGCCAACGTCTCCATCACCCTCCAGGGTTCGGGCGAGACCATCTCCGACGGCAGGGTGGCGGTGATCGACAATACGGTGGACCCGCAGACCGGGACCCTCACCGCCCGCGCCATCTTTGCCAATGCGGACGAGCGGCTGTGGCCGGGCACGCTCGGCGCCGTCACCGTGACGCTGCGGATGGAGTCCGACATCGTCGCCGTGCCCAGCGAGGCGGTGCAGAACGGGCAGGATGGCACCTTCGTGTTCGTGGTGGAGGACGGCATCGCCAGGGTGAGGCCGGTCACCACCACGCGCACGGTGGAGGGACGCTCCGTCATCACCAGGGGGCTCTCCGGCGGCGAGACGGTGGTCACCGATGGCCAGCTCTCCCTGCGCAACGGCAGCCGGGTGAACGTGCGCAACCCCGCGCAGCCTGCCGCCGGGAGCTGATCCGCCATGTTCGCCGAACTGTGCATCCGCCGCCCCGTCATGACGACGCTGATGATGCTGTCGCTGATCGTGGCGGGCCTGTTCGCCTATCGCCAGCTGCCGGTGGCGGCGCTGCCGCGGGTGGATTTTCCCACTATCACCATCACCGCGACCCTGCCCGGTGCCAGCCCCGAGACCATGGCGACGGCGGTGGCGACGCCCATCGAGCGCCAATTGGCCACCATCGCCGGCATTTCCTCGCTCACCTCGTCGAGTACCCAGGGCTCCAGCTCCATCACCGTCCAGTTCGACCTGAACCGCAACATCGACGCCGCCGCCCTCGACGTGCAATCGGCCCTTTCGGTTGCGCAGCGCCAGTTGCCGCAGGAGATGACCACCCCGCCCAGCTTCCGGAAGGTCAATCCAGCCGACGCGCCGGTGCTGCTGCTGGTGGTCTCGTCCGACACCCTGCCGCTGTCGGCGGTGAACGAATATGCCGACACCCTCATCGGCCAGCAGATTTCCCAGCTGCCCGGCGTGGCGCAGGTGCAGATCTACGGCACCCAGAAATATGCCGTGCGCATCCGCGTCGATCCCGCCGCCGCCGGCGCGCGCAACATCTCGGCGGAAGACATCCAGGGCGCGGTTTCGGCCGCCGCCTCCAACACCCCGCTGGGAATCATCTCCGGCCCCAAGCAGTCGCAGACCATCGACATGGGCTCCACGAAGGCGGATGCGACCCAGTTCCGGCGCATCGTGGTGGCCTGGCGCAACGGCGCGCCGGTGCGGCTGGAGGAGATCGCCACCATCTCCGACGGCGTCGAGAACGAGCGGGTGGCGAGCTGGTTCAACGACACCCGTGCCATCATCCTCGCCGTGGTGCGCCAACCCGACGCCAACACCGTGAGTGTGGTGGACGCGGTGCGTGCGCGGCTGCCCTCGTTCCGCGCCCAGCTGCCGGCCTCGGTCAACATCGACACCTTCATGGACCGCTCGGTCTCCATCCGCGACGCGGTGGCCGACGTGCAGAAGACCCTGTTTGAGGCCATCGTCCTCGTGGTGCTGGTGATTTTCCTGTTCCTGCGCAACGTGCGCGCCACCATCATTCCCTCGCTGGCGCTGCCCATCTCCATCGTCTCCACCTTCGCGGTGATGTGGCTGCTGGGCTTCTCCATCAACAACATGACGCTGCTGGCGCTGACGCTGTGCGTGGGCTTCGTGGTGGACGACGCCATCGTGGTGCTGGAGAACATCTACCGCCACGTGGAGAACGGCGAAAAGCCGTTCCGCGCCGCCATCCGCGGCTCGCGGGAGATCGGCTTCACCATCATCTCCATGACCCTGTCGCTGGTGGCGGTGTTCATCCCGGTGCTGTTCATGGGCGGGGTGGTGGGCCGGGTGTTCCGGGAATTCGCGGTCACCATCTCGGTGGCCATCCTGGTCTCGGGCTTCGTCTCGCTGACCCTGACGCCCATGCTGTGCGCCCGCGTGATGAAGGCGCCGGACCACGCGAAGAAGCCGTCCGCCTTCTTCCGCATCACCGAGCGCATGTTCGATGCCTGGCTCGGCGCCTACCGGGTGAGCCTCGACTTCGTGCTGCGCCACCGCCCGTTCATGCTGGTGGTGACGCTCGCCACCGTGGTGCTGTCGGTCTACCTCTACATCATCATCCCCAAGGGCTTCTTCCCGCAGGAAGACAACGGTTTCATCACCGGCACGGTGGAGGCAGCCACCGACTCATCCTTCGACGCCATGGTGGTGCGGCAGAAGCAGGTGGCCGAAGCCGTGCGCGGCGACCCGGACGTGGACTATGTGGTGTTCACCGCCGGCGCCACGGGGGCAAGCCGCACCACCAATACCGGCCGCCTGTTCATCGCCCTGAAACCGCGCGACACGCGGCTCGTCTCCGCTAACGGGGTGATCCAGAACCTACGCCGTCGGGTGGCGCAGGTGCCGGGTGTGAACGTGTTCTTCCAGCCGGTGCAGAACATCGCGGTGGGCGGCGTCGTCTCCAAGAGCCAGTTCCAATACACGCTGCAGAGCGCGGACACGCAGACCCTGTTCACCGTCGCCAAGGACATGGAGCAGCGCCTCGCCGCCCTGCCGGGCCTGCGCGACGTGACCTCCGATCTTCAGATCTCCAATCCGCAGCTCACCATCGTCCTCGACAAGGACAAGGCAGCGGCCCTCGGCATCACCGAGCAGCAATTGCGCGACGCGCTCTACACCCAGTTCGGCACCCGCCAGATCGCGACGCTCTATACCCCCACCAACCAGTTCGCCATCATCGCCGAGGTGCAGCCGCGCTTCCAGCGCGAGCCCGGCGACATCGGCCGGGTCTATCTGCGCACCTCGTCAGGCGCCGTGGTGCCGCTGGAGACGGTGGCCAACATCACCCGCACGGTGGGGCCGCTCTCCATCCAGCACCAGCAGCAGCAGCCGGCGGTGACCATCTCGTTCAACCTAGCCCCCGGCACCGCGCTGGGCCAGGCGGTGGAGCAGATCGACGCCGCCGCGCTCGACGCCGCCCTGCCGGCCAGCATCACCACGGGCTTTGCCGGCAATGCCCAGGTGTTCCAGGATTCGCTTTCCAACCAGCCGCTGCTGATCCTCGCGGCGGTGGTGGTGATCTATATCGTGCTGGGCATTCTCTATGAGAGCTTCATCCACCCCATCACCATCCTGTCGGGCCTGCCGTCTGCGGGCATTGGTGCGCTCATCACGCTGATGGTGGCGGGCATGGAACTGTCGGTGATCGCCATCATCGGCATCATCATGCTGGTGGGCATCGTGAAGAAGAACGCGATCATGATGATCGACGTGGCGCTGGAGCGCCGCCGCGCCGGGGCGATGGCGCAGGATGCCATCCGCGAGGCGGCCTTGCTGCGGTTTCGTCCCATCATGATGACGACGCTCGCCGCCATCTTCGGCGTGCTGCCCATCGCGCTCGGGGCCGGCGCCGGCTCTGAGCTGCGCCAGCCCTTGGGCGTAGCGGTGGTGGGCGGGCTGCTCCTGTCACAGCTTTTGACGCTCTACATCACGCCGGTGATCTATCTCTATCTCGACCGGCTGGACGGGGTGGTGCACCACGCCATCTCCGGCCGCCACGCCGAGCCGGCGCCGAAGCCGGTTCCGGATCGGATCGCGGCGGAGTAGGGGAGCGCGCCCGCCCGCCGCTCAGGTCACCGCGCGCTGGGCGCGGCGTTCGCGCAGGGCGAACTGCAGGTTGCGGATATAGATGAAGGTGGACAGCGCCTGCCCGGCGATGAACACCGGATCGCGCCGGTAGAGCGCGTAGATCAGCAGAAGCGTGCCTCCGCCGAGCGAAAAGGTCCAGAAGGCGAAGGGGATCACCGAGCGCTGCGCCTTTTCGCTGGCGATCCACTGCACCACGAAGCGCATGGTGAACATGATCTGGGCCACGAGGCCCAGCACCACCCACCAGTCGAACTGGTCGATGAAGACGTCGTGCAGGTAATCGCCGATCTGGCTGAGGTAATAGATCATCAGCCGCGCTCCACCACGTGCGGCACGCGCCGGCGCTGCACCAGCCACCACACGCCGAACAGATCCAGGATGCCCACGCCGAAGCGGTTCCAGAAGCCGTATTTGGAGACGCCGGACCAGCGCTCGCGGTCCACCACCTTCACGGTGCGGGTCTCATAGCCCTCGCGCCGCACCAGCGCCGCCATGAAGCGGTGCTGGCCGTCGAACACCGGCAGGTGCAGGTGCAGGTCGCGCCGCACTGCCTTCAGGCCGCATCCCGTGTCGCGCGAGCCGTCCTTCAGCAGTCCGGCGCGGATGCGGTTGGCAAGGCGCGACTGGTAGCGCTTGAAGCGGGTGTCCTTGCGGCCCTGCCGCTCGCCCTGCACCAGGCCGACGCGCGGGCCGCCTTCGTCCATGGCCCGCACCATCTCGGGCAGGTAGGCCGGGTTGTTCTGCCCGTCGCCGTCGAGGAGCAGCAGGATGTCGCCCCGCGCCGCATGGGCGCCGGTATCCACGCCCGCGGTCTTGCCGCAGGATTTTTCGTGCACCAGGATTCGCAGATAGGGCCGCGTGGCCGCCGCCTTGCGCAGATTGGCGAGGGTGGCGTCGGTGGAACCGTCGTCCACGAAGATCAGCTCGAACGGCTCGGCGGTGAGGGCGCGGTCAATCTCGTCGATCAGCGGCAGGACGTTATCCGCCTCATCTTTCACGGCAATGATCACCGACAGCCGGGGGGCTGCGGACGGAGTGGCAATGGGGGAGGTCACGGTCTCGCCTCTTCGACTGGGACGGCGGAGCTAAAAGCGGTGCGTGGCAGCAGGCGGCCGAGCCGACGTGCCGATGGACCCGCCATGGGCGCGATGGCGCCTGTGCCGTCAACCTTGAACACCAACCGGCGCGCCGCGAACACGCGGATCATCCACAGGGCGAAGGCGGTGCCGATGGCGGCGCCGGCGATCACGTCGCTGGGGAAATGGGAGCCGAGCACGATGCGCGTCGCCGCCACCGGCAGCGCCAGGGCGATCAGCCACGCGCGGGCGCGGGGAAACAGCGCGGCAAAGGCCACAGCCGCCGCGAACGTGGTGGTGGCATGGCCCGAGGGGAAGGCGGCGAAGCTCGACTTGAAGGCGAAAAGGTGCAGCGTCTGCTCGGGATTGGGGCCGGGCAGGGCCAGCGCCGCATGGGGTCGCACCCGGCCGAGCATGTGCTTGAACAGGGAAACGCCCAGCCCCACCGGCGCAATGGCGAGGAACAGGAAGCCAACCCGCGCGGCAAGGCTCGCCGCCATGAGGCGGGTCACGGCGTCGCCCGCATGGGTCAGCAGCAGCGCATAGGCGAGCGTCAGCCCGAGTGGCCACAGCACCACGCCGCTGAAGCCGAGATCGGTGAGGCGCTCGGACACGGTGATGAGTCCGGCCGGCAGCTTCTGGCGCAGGCCGAGCGCCAGTGGATCGAGGAGAACCAGCGCCGCCGCCGTCAGCCCGGCGGCGAGCAGTGCGAGGGCGAGCATTTCCCAGCGGCCCAGGAAGCCGAGCCGGGGCAGGGGGGCGCCGACCCGGCGGTGCGCGAGATAGGCGAGTGCGTCGCGGATGGAGACCAGCAGCAGCCGCGCGCCTTCCCCCACCTGCCGCAGGATGACAGGCGCGGTGCCGGGACGGGACGGGGGCACGCCGGGCGCGGCCTCTGCCGTCACGGGGCGGCCTCGTCGGAACGGTAGACGGTGATCGCCACCTGCCGCCCGCCATTGTAGGTGAAGCCGGAAAGGGTGGCGACGGCGTGATATTTCAGGCCGATCTCGGTGGCCTTGGTCTCGAACCAGGTGTGGAAGCGGGTATCGATGAAGGCGAGGGAGCAGCCGCCCTGCTTCAGCAGCACTGCCGCCGCGTCAGGCAGGATGTAGTTGATCTTGGTGCCGACCAGGAAGACGAGGCTCGGCTCCTGATAGGGGAAGGAGGCGATCTTCTCCGCCGGGCAGCCTTCGTCCCGCGCCACCTGGGCGAGGCGCTCGGAGATCCACAGCGCCCGCATCTGCGGCAGCATCACCTGATAGATGGCGAAGAACAGCACCAGCGTTCCCACCAGCGCGGTGAGGAACGCTCCCTCCACGCCCACCCGCGGGAAGGCGCGCGCCGCGCTCCACAGCAGCACGATGGCGAGGGCGAGCAGCGGCCACGCCGCAAGGCCGAAGCCGCTGCCGAACCACAGATAGGCCGCCCCGAGCCCGAGCGACAGCACGATGGCGAGCACCGGCCAGATCCACACCAGGCCGGCGAGCCGGCTGCCCGCCTTGGCCATGGCGCCCCGCTCCACCGCCAGCGCGGTGAGGATGGCAAGCGCCGGATAGAGCGGCAGCACATAATGGGGAAGCTTGGTGACGGCGATCTCGAACACCAGCCAGGTGGGCACCAGCCAGCACAGCAGGAAGCGCACCTTCTCCTCGCGCCGGGCGCGCCAGGCGAAGGGCGCGGCCATGGCGACCAGCACCACCGACGGCCAGAAGGTGCCCCAGGCGGCAAGGAAATAGGTGCCCGGCGGACCCCAGTGCCCCTCTGCCCCTTCGGCCACCTTGCCCAGCATGTCCACGCCCACGGCGTGCTGGTAGAAGGCACCGTTGGTGACGAAATAGATGGCGACGAACCAGGGCAGCACCAGCAGGGCGCACCATGCGAGGCCCATAAGCGGCTTGAGCGGTTTCAGGAACCCGCCCGAGCGCTCCACGATCGCCAGCGCCAGGATGGGCAGCCCCACGAACAGGGGCGCCATGGGCCCCTTGATCAGGATACCGGCGGCAAGGCCCGTCCAGAAGATGGCGGCAAGCTTCAGGTCGCCCGCGCGCTCGGTGGCCGGGCGCATGTAGGCCCGCGCCAGCGCGCCGAAGGAGGCGATGATGGTGAAGAGCAGCACCGCGTCGGTCTTGGCGAGTCGCGCCTCCACCCCCAGTAGCACGCAACCGGCCATCATCAGGCCGGCGAGCAGCGCCCCCCGGCGGGTGACGAAGGCGAGCGCCGTCCAATAGGTGAGCAGCACCGCGCCGATGGCGGCGAACAGGGACGGCAGGCGATAAAGCCAGATGGAATAAAGCGCGGAGGGGCCGATGACCGCCTCGCCGGCCCGGACCGTCGCGGCCTGGAGCCAGTAGATGCCCACCGGCTTCTTGTGGCGCGCCTGGGTGTGGAAGCGGATGTCCACATAATTGCCGCTCTCCAGCATCTGCTTGGTGGCCTGTGCGAAGCGGGCCTCGTCGCGGTCGATGGGGGAGAGCTGGAAGAAGCCGGGCAGGAAGGCGAGCAGCGCCACGGCCACGAGCAGCAGGCTGGCGCGGCCATGGCGCGCCGAGGCACCGTCCAGGAGGCGCACGAGGCGCCGGGGCAGGTCGAGGTCGAACGCCCGGCGCGTGTTGGACGCGGGCTCTGAGATGGCCATGCTTCTGTCTGGATCCGCTGAAATCGGCGCGGACAATAGCAGAAACGCCCGTGCCGAAAAGGGCCGGGCAATCGGCGCGCGGCGCGCCTTTCCCCGGGGGCGGCCCTGATGCAGGCGAAACGCGGCAAAGGAAAGGCACGCGCCTTATTCCCATGGCCGCGGTCTTTGCCCCGGCGCCTACGCCGGACGGCTAGGACGGCTATTTGGTGAGGATCAGCTTGTTCTGGGCCGTGAGGCGCAACTGGTAGGTGTGTTCCCCATGGGTGATGGTGATGAGGCGGCCCGCCGCGAACAGGTCGCGGCTGTCGAGCTGCGCATCGGTCATGGGAATGGTGCGGCAGGACCCCCGCGCGCCCCGCAAGGCGCCGTCATTTCCCATGGTCACGCCGAAGACGCCGGCGTTCGCGTGTTCATGCCTGCTCATTTTTGAATCGCTCCAGATCAGCAGGTGCACCCCTCAGCACAATCGGAGCATTGGGGCAGTTTAGAAGTATTCAATACTAGAATACCACTCCATATGATGGGCGTAATACATCGATGGCTTAAGATCAACTCCTCGCACGCTTGTTTGTCATAGCTCCATTTAAGCGAAGCGGTAGGCCACATAGGGCGGGTGCCGGCGCCTCATCGCCGCGCGCTGGGAGCTCGTGTCGCCGCAGGGCTTGGGATGGCAGGGTCGAGGAAGGGTGGCCGCAGGTGCGGGCAACAAGACTGAGGCGCACGAAACGCCTTCCAACGGCCAACATCACCTGCGGGGCGGGGCGAAGGCGGGCCCGCCTTGCATGCCGACTAGGGCCGGCTAGGGCCGGCAAGGCCGGCGTCCGGCGGCATCGCTCATGCCGCCGGACGCTTCCTTACCGGTGGTGTCCGAGTTGCGAGCGCCGCAGCCATCCCACCCGCTCGCGTGGGAGGGGTGGCTGAGGAAGGGGGGATCGGTTAGCCCGGAAGCACAGAGGCCGGCAGCGTGTGAACAGGAACAGCTCCCCCGCCCGGCCCCGCCTCAGTGCAGGATCTGGCTGAGGAACAGCTTGGTGCGCTCGTGCTGCGGATTGGAGAAGAAGGCGTTGGGCTCGTTCATCTCGATGATCTGGCCGGCGTCCATGAAGATGACCCGGTTGGCCACCTGACGGGCGAAGCCCATCTCGTGGGTCACGCACAGCATGGTCATACCGTCCTGGGCGAGGCTCACCATGGTGTCCAGCACCTCCTTCACCATCTCGGGGTCGAGGGCGGAGGTGGGCTCGTCGAACAGCATGATGCGCGGGCGCATGCAGAGGGCTCGGGCGATGGCCACGCGCTGCTGCTGGCCGCCGGAGAGCTGGCCCGGATATTTGTGGGCCTGGTGGGGGATCTTCACCTTCTCGAGGAAGTGCATGGCCAGGTCCTCGGCCTCCTTCTTCGGCATCTTGCGCACCCACATGGGGGCAAGCGTGCAGTTCTCGAGAATGGTGAGGTGCGGGAACAGGTTGAAGTGCTGGAAGCACATGCCCACCTCGCGGCGCACCTCGTCGATGCGCTTGAGGTCGTCGGTCAGCTCGATGCCGTCCACCACGATACGGCCCTTCTGGTGCTCCTCCAGCCGGTTGATGCAGCGGATGAGGGTGGACTTGCCCGAGCCCGAGGGCCCGCAGATGACCAGCCGCTCGCCGCGCTCCACCGTGAGGTTCACGTCGCGCAGCACGTGGAAGTCCCCGTACCACTTGTTCACGCCGGTCATCTCGACGGCGATCTTCGGGGCGGCGGCCTCGCTGGCCGCGATGATGGGATCTGCGCTCATGGGTCGCCCTTTCAATCAGTGCCGCTGAGCCCGGTCGAGGCGCTTTTCCAGCGCCATCGAATACCGGGACATGCCGAAGCAGAAGACGAAGTAGATGATGCCGGCGAAGCCGAAACCGGTGAACAGGGTGGTGGGCGAGGCCCAGTTGGGGTCGGTGAAGGCCGCGCGCATGGAGCCGAGCAGGTCGAAGATCGAGACGATCAGCACCAGCGTCGTGTCCTTGAACAGGCCGATGAAGTTGTTGACGATGCCGGGGATCACCAGCTTCAGCGCCTGCGGCAGCACCACGAGCCGCAGCATGAGCGAGGACGGCAGGCCCACCGCCATGGCGCCTTCATACTGGCCCTTGGGGATGGCCTGCAGGCCGCCGCGCACCACCTCCGCCATATAGGCCGAGGCGAACAGGGCGACGCCCACCAGGGCCCGCAGCAACCCGTCGATGGTCAGGCGCCCGGGCAGGAACAGGGGCAGCATGTAGGTGGCGAAGAACAGCACCGTGATGAGCGGCACGCCGCGCCAGAACTCGATGAAGATGATGGACAGCGCCTTCACCAGCGGCAGCTTCGAGCGCCGGCCGAGTGCCAGCAGGATGCCGAATGGCAGCGACACCGTGATGCCGGTGACCGCGATGACGAGGGTGACCAGCAGGCCGCCCCACAGCCGGGTTTCCACCTGCGGCAGGCCCACGTCGATGTCCATGGCGAAGATGACGAGGCCGAGCAGGACGAAGACCGAAAGCGTGGTCTTCGCCGCTCCCGGCGCCGCCTCCGGCCCGGCGACGATGCGCGACACCAGATAGGCGATGCCGGTGACGATGGCGGTCGACAGCAGGAAGTCGATCCAGAAGCTGATGCGCATCCCCTGCACGATGCCGGCACCGGCGAACAGGTCGGTGGGGCCGAAATAGCCGATCAGGAAGCGCTGCATCTCCAGATTGCCGCCGGTGAGCAGCACGAAGGCCACCACCGGGTAGATGCCGAAGAACAGGATCGCGTTGAGGCGCTTGCCCGGCAGCTTCTGGATCAGCAGCGGCAGCAGCAGGATCACGCCCAGCGCATAGACCACGTTCACGCGCCAGCGCTCGCTGGCGGGATAGAAGCCGTAGATGAGCTGGTCGAGCTTCGCCCACACGAAGGGCCAGCAGGCGCCGACGGCGCGGCCCACCTTCTCGGGCAGGCAGGCCTCGCGGTTGGCGCCGGTCCACACCGCGTCGATCAGGAAGAATTTGATCATCGGCGGGACGGTCACATAGACCAGCCAGATGCCGAACAGGGTCAGGAGCACCTGCGGCACCGAGCCGACCAGGTGCTTGCGCACCCACAGCACGGGGCCGCGGGTGGCGACGGGGGCCGGCTCCTGCTCGCGCAGGGTTGTCGACACATAGGCCTGCGCGGGGGAGACCCGGGGGGCGGAGAGGGGCACGGTGGTGTCGCTCATCTCACCGCTCCACCAGCGCGACGCGCTTGTTGTACCAGCCCATGATCGCCGACGTGAGGATCGAGATGGTGAGGTAGACCGCCATGGTCACCGCGATGATTTCGATGGCCTGGCCGGTCTGGTTCAGCGTGGTGCCGGCGAAGACGGCGAACAGGTCCGGATAGCCCACCGCCACGCCCAGGGACGAGTTCTTGGTGAGGTTGAGATACTGGCTGGTGAGCGGCGGCACGATCACCCGCATGGCCTGCGGGATGATGACGAGGCGCAGCGTCGGCCCGTTCCTCAGGCCGAGGGAATGCGCCGCCTCGCTCTGGCCCTTGGAGACGGCGAGAATGCCCGAGCGGACGATCTCGGCGATGAAGCCGCCGGTGTAGATGGCGAGCGCCAGCAGCAGCGCGACGAATTCGGGGATGACCTTCAGCCCGCCGGCGAAGTTGAAGCCGCGCAGCTCCGGGGTTTCGATGGTGACGGGGTTGCCCGCCGCAAAGGAGGCCGCGAGCGGCAGGGCGATGAGGAGGGCGAGCCCCGCCCAGAACGCCGGGAACGGCTTGCCCGTGGCCTCGCGCCGCTTCTTGGCCCAGCGGGCGAGCACAAAGCTCGCCACCACCGCCGCGATCAGGGCGTAGAGGATGGCCATGGAGCCCTCCTCGAACACGGGACGCGGCAGCACGAGGCCGCGATTGTTCACGAACACGGAAGGCGCCGCCAGGCCCGCCGCGAAGTTCGATATGGGCGTACCGAGGAAACCCAGCCCGATGGCCGAGAGCCCGGAGCCGATGGCGCCGAACAGGGGCTGGAGGCCGAAGCCCCAGCTCTGCCGCGGGCCGGGCAGGGTAGAGAGCACCGCCAGATACCAGAACATGATCTGGAACAGGGGCGGCAGGTTGCGGGTGATTTCCACGTAGGCGGAGGCCAGCGCCTTGATCACCACGTTCTTCGAGAGGCGCGCGACGCCCATCACGAAGCCGATGAGGGTGGCGAGGACCACGCCGAGGAAGGCCACCAGCAGGGTGTTGAGCAGGCCCACCACGAAGGCGCGGCCGTAGCTCATGGATTCATTGTAGGGGATGAGCGTCTGGCTGATGGCGAAGCCGGCGCGATTGTCGAGGAAGCCGAAGCCGGAGGCGATGCCGAGGCGGGAGAGGTTGGCCTGCGCATTGGCATAGAAGGACCAGACCAGCCACACCATGATGAGAGCCAGGACGATCTGGATCACCGAGGAGCGCAGCTTGGGATCCGTCCATGACCAGCGACGGCGCGACGCCGCCGGTGGCCCCGAAAGGCGAACATCCGACATGGTACCCCCGAAAGTGTGGGCTTTTGAGCCCTTTATCTTTGGTGGTGGCGGGCGCCGCCCCGGGCGTCCGCCACCGTCAGCTTAAGTGTGCAGGCTGAGCTGGGTCAGCGCACCGGCATGCCGTACTGGATGCCGCCCTTGTTCCACAGGTTGTTGAGGCCGCGCTCGATGCCGAGCGGGGTGGCGGGGCCGACGTTGCGGTCGTAGATCTCGCCGTAATTGCCGGTGGCCTTGATGATGCGCACCGCCCAGTCGGCGGTGAGGCCGATGCCCTCGCCATACTTGCCGTCGGTACCGAGCAGGCGCTTCACGTCCGGGTTCTGGGAGTTGACCTGCTCGTCCACGTTCTTCTGGGTCACGCCCAGTTCCTCTGCGTTGAGCAGGGCGAAATAGACCCACTTCACGAGGTCGAACCACTGGTCGTCGCCATGGCGCACCAGCGGGCCGAGGGGCTCCTTGGAGATGGTCTCGGGCAGGATCACGTGATCGGCGGCATTGGTCAGCTTGAGGCGCACGGCGGCGAGCTGGGAGCGGTCGGCGGTGAACACGTCGCAGCGGCCCGATTCATAGGCCTTCACCGTCTCGTCGATGGTGCCGAACGCGATCACCTCGCCGTTCTTCATGTTGTTCGAGCGGAAGAAGTCGGACACGTTGAGCTCGTTGGAGGTGCCGGTCTGCACGCAGATCGAGGCACCCTGCAGCTCTTTGGCCGACTTCAGGCCCAGCGCCTTGCGCACGAGGAAGCCCTGGCCGTCATAATAGATCACGCCGGCGAAGTTGAATCCCAGCGTGGTGTCGCGCGACATGGTCCAGGTGGTGTTGCGCGACAGCACATCGATGGCGCCGGAGGTCAGCGCCGTGAAACGGTCCTTGGCGGACAGCGGGCTGAACTTCACTTTCGCGGGATCGTTGAAGATCGCCGCCGCAATGGCGCGGCAGAAGTCCACGTCCAGGCCGCCCCACTCATTCTTGTCGTTCGGGCTCGAGAAGCCCGGCAGGCCCTGCGACACGCCGCAGTTGACCGAGCCGCGCGCCTTGACCTCGTCGAGCGTGGCGGCATTGACGGCACCGGCCAGAGACAAAAGCCCAACTGCTGCGAAGAGGATGCGTTTCACGGAAGGTTCCTTCTCTGAGATGACGCCTCCGCCTCCCTGCCGTCCGGTCGAACCGCCAGGGCGGCGGGTCAGGCTCGACGGGGCGACCCAAGACGTCTATCCCGCCCATCACAGCCCCTCGGCGCGGGCGGGTCAATAGTAGGGCCGTGCACCGGCCGACCATCGGCACAGGAGAATTGCATGTCGCATGGGCACGATGATGGAACAGGCAGCGGCACCGGTCTGAGGCCTGCGACGAAAGTCGTACACTCCGGCCGTGATCCCAAGCGTTTCGACGGTTTCGTCAATACGCCGGTGGTGCGCGGATCGACCGTTCTTTCGGCAACCTATGACGATCTCATCCACCATCGCGGCCGCTACAGCTACGGCCGGCGGGGCAATCCCACCACCGAAGGCTTCGAGACGGCGCTGAGGGCTCTGGAGGGCGGCGATGGAATCGCCCTCACCCCGTCCGGGCTTTCGGCCTGCTCCATCTCCCTGCTCTCCGTGCTCGATGCCGGCGATCACCTGCTGATGGTGGACACCGCCTATCGTCCCACGCGCACCTTCTGCGACCAGGTGCTGAAGCGCCTCGGGGTGGAGACCACCTATTATGATCCGCTGGTGGGCTCAGGCATCGCCGAGCTTATCCGCGACAACACCCGCGCCATCTTCCTCGAATCGCCGGGCTCGCAGAGCTTCGAGATGCAGGACGTGCCGGCCATCACGGCAGTGGCGCGGGCGCGGGGCATCACCACGCTGATCGACAACACCTGGGCGACGCCGCTCTTCTTCAAGCCTCATGCCTTCGGGGTCGACATCTCGATCCAGGCCGGCACGAAGTACATC
This sequence comes from Xanthobacter autotrophicus Py2, assembly GCA_000017645.1. NCBI lineage: Bacteria > Pseudomonadati > Pseudomonadota > Alphaproteobacteria > Hyphomicrobiales > Xanthobacteraceae > Xanthobacter > Xanthobacter versatilis. The sequence continues at coordinate 5,022,963 of CP000781.1, read as the reverse complement.
GGCGGCCATGCGGACCTGAATCTCGGCACCATTTCCGCCGTGGGGCCGGCGTGGAAGAAGGTGATCGCCACCCACGGCACCCTGGGCATCACCATCAGCCCGGATGACGCGGCGCTTGGCGCGCGCGGCCTGCGCACCCTTGCGGTGCGGCTGGCGCACCACCAGCGCTCCGGGCTGGAGGTGGCGCAGTGGCTTCAGGATCGGCCGGAAGTGTCGCGAGTGCTGCATCCCGCCCTGCCCACCGATCCCGGCCACGCCATCTGGAAGCGCGACTTCACCGGCGCTACCGGCCTGTTCAGCCTGATCCTGAAGGAGGTGCCGGAGCGCGCCGTGGCGGCCTTCTTCGATGCCCTCGCCCTGTTCGGCATGGGCTATTCGTGGGGCGGCTACGAGAGCCTCGCCATTCCGTTCGATTGCCGCGACTATCGCACGGCGACGGTCTGGGACGTGGAAGGCCCCGGCGTGCGCCTGCACATCGGGCTCGAGGACGTGGCCGACCTGAAGGCCGATCTGGACCAGGCCTTCGCCAGGATGCGGGCGGCGGCCTGACGCTGCCCGTACATCCACCAACAGGGACCGTTCTCCCGGTCGGATGGGGTGCCCCGCCCGACCGGAACGTGCATCAGCCATGATCGTGCGGCCGCGACCGGGGTTGCTCCGGCTGTTCTTCATCCTGCGGGGATCGGTGCTCCAGCGCATCTTCCCGCAGGTGGTGGTGGTGCTCGCGCTGTCGGGCGCAGTGGTGCTGGCCCATCGCTCCGATCCCGGCCGCATCCCGAGCTTCGACGGGGCGCCGTTCGCGCTGCTTGGCATCGCCCTGTCGGTGTTCCTCGGCTTTTCCAATAACGCCTGCTACGACCGCTGGTGGGAAGCGCGCAAAGCCTGGGGCCAGCTCATCGCCATGGCGCGGGACCTGCTGCGCCAGACCCTGCTGCTGGAGCAGCGCGGGCCCGAGGCGGCGGCGGGCCGTCGCCGGCTGGTGGACCTCGCCATTGCATTCCCCCATGCGCTGGTGGTGCATCTGCGCGAGGGGGCCGCGACGGCAGACCTTTTGCGGGTCCTTCCGGCGGGCCTGTCGCAGACGCCGCCGGGCGTGCCGGACCGGTTCCTGCCCGATCGCATCCTGCGCGAAATGGGCGCCGTGCTGGCCAGGCTGCGCAGCGCGGGCCATCTCTCCGACATGGAATTCGTCATGCTCGACGGAATTCTTGGCCGCATGACCGAGGCGCTCACCACCTGCGAGCGCATCAAGTCCACGCCGGTGCCCTTCGGCTATACCCTGCTGCTCCACCGCACGGCGTATCTGTTCTGTTTCCTGCTGCCGTTCGGGTTCGCCGATGTCTTGGGCTGGGGCACGCCGCTGGCGGCGGCGCTGGTGGCCTATACCTTCTTCGGCCTCGATGCCCTGGGCAGCGAGCTGGAGGAGCCGTTTGGCACGCTGCCCAACGACCTGCCCATCGCCGCGTTGGCAACCGGCATCGAGATCATCCTGCGTGAGGGCATGGGCGAGAGCGGTCTGCCGGCGGCGCCCGAGCCCGTGGACTTCATGCTGCTGTAGGGACCTTCGGTGCCTTCCCTAGCGTTATCCCTGTTCGAGAGCAACGATCACGGAGAACGATCATGGAGACAGCGATGCCCGATCCCGCCGAAAGGAAGCAGAACCGCGAATTCCACCAGCCGGACACCCGCACGGCGGACGGCGGCGCGGTGAAGTCGGCGGTCCGTGCCCGGCAGGGCTTTTCCACCGGACGCATCCTGACGGTCCTGATCGTGAGCCTCGTGCTGGTGGTGATCGGTTTCGCCGCGAGCTACATGGGCGCCGTGTGAGGCGACGCGCGCCTCGCACGGCCAGGCTCACACCGGGATGTTGTCGATGAGCCGGGTCTCGCCGAGCCACGCCGCCGCCAAAAGGCGGATGGGTTCGCGGCCGGCCTCCGGCCCTTCCTTCAGGGGCGCGAGGGTGTCGGCGTTGCGGGCGGCCACATAGTCCACCTTCAGGCCCAGCGCCTCGATCATGCCGCGGGCCACGCTGACCGCCGCCTGCGGCGCGGTGCCGGCGCGGATCGCGTCGGCGGCGCGGGAGAGGGCAGTGTAGATCACCGGCGCGATGGTGCGCTGCTCTTCGTCCAGATAGGCGTTGCGGGAGGACAGGGCGAGGCCGTCCTCTTCCCGGATGGTGGGCAGGCCCACCACCTCGACGCCGAGGTCCAGGTCCCGCGACAGGCGCGTCACGACCTTGAGCTGCTGGTAGTCCTTCTCGCCGAACATGGCGTAGTCCGGCGCGCACTGGATGAACAGCTTGCCCACCACGGTGGCGACGCCGCCGAAGAAATGCGGGCGGAAATCCGTCTCAAGCCCTTCCGAGGGGCCGCCCACCGCAATGCGGGTGACGAAGCCGGCCGGGTACATCTCGGTTGGCGTCGGTGCGTAGACGAGGTCCACCCCCACGTCCGCCAGCTTGTAGAGGTCGGCCTCCAGCGAGCGGGGATATTGCGAGAAGTCCTCGTGCGGGGCGAACTGGGTGGGGTTCACGAAGATGGACACCACGGTACGCTGGGCCAGCTCGCGTGCCTTTTCCGCCAGCGCCACATGGCCGGCGTGCAGCGCGCCCATGGTGGGCACCAGCGCCACCCGCGCGCCTTCCGCGCGGAATTCCGCCACTCGCGCCCTGAGGTCGCGAACGCGCCCCACCACCTTCGGCAATGTCGCCATGGTCTCAAGCCTCTCCTGCCGCCCGCCGGAACACGCGTTCAGGCCGGCAGCGCCGGGAGGAGATAGGGCGTCGGTGTCCGCGCATCAACTGCTGAGTTGGCGTTTCCGTGCAGGCGGCCCCGCCCCTTGGTTCGGCGGGCGGCCCGGCTTATGTGTGGACCAAGAGGCCCCGATGGCGAAGACCGACGACAAGAACGCGCGCCTGCCCAAGGCGAAGGATACGGCATCCCCGGTGGTTTCCGGCGCCGACGACGTGGCGCGATTCCTGGCGGCGGCTCGGGCCATGCCCCCGGCGCGGCCGGCGGACGGGCGCGGACGCCTCGCCTTCGCCCTCGATGCCACCGGCTCGCGCCAGCCCACCTGGACGCTGGCCTGCGACATTCAGGCCGACATGTTCGCCTCCGCCGCCGCCCATGGCGGGCTCGACATGCAGATCGTCTATTACCGGGGGCAGGGGGAATGCCGGGCCTCGCCCTTCGTGAAGGACGCGGTGACGCTTGGCGCCCTCATGCGCCGCATTGCCTGCCAGGGCGGGCTCACCCAGATCCATCGCGTGCTCGCCCACCTGTCGCGGGAGGCTGAGCGCTCCGGCCTCAAGGCGGCGGTTTTTGTGGGCGATGCCATGGAGGAGGATGCCGCCCGGCTCATAGAGGCGGCGGGCCAGCTGGCGTTGCGCGGGGTGCGGCTGTTCATGTTCCAGGAGGGGCGTGACAGCCGGGTGGAGGAGGTGTTCCGCACCCTGGCGGATGTCACCTCCGGCGCCTATTGCCGGTTCGATGCCCATGCCCCCGACGAATTGCGCCAGCTGCTCTCGGCGGTGGCCGCCTATGCGGCGGGGGGGCGCCTCGCCCTCGCCAACCGACGCGATGCCGGGGCGCGCCTGCTCATCGCCGCGCTCGGCCGCTGAGGCGGACATCCTGAGCCCACACCTTGAACCCGTTCGACCTGTGAGGTGGTTTTCGTGATCAGCCTGATTGCCGGTGCCCTGCTGCTGATCATCGGCCTCTACGGCCTCAAGATCTGGACCAAGGCCGACCCCAAGGTGCTGATGGCCATCCTCATGCGCTCGCTGGCCTATGCGGCTTTGCTGGGCGCGGCGGGGGCGCTGGCCATGGGACGGTTCGGGGCGGCGATCCCGCTGGCGGCGGTGGGCATCGGCCTGCTGGGCCGGCTCGATCCGCAGGGGGTGGGCGGCTATCTCGGCAGCCTGTTCCGTAAGCGAGGCGCACCGCAGGTCTCGAAGGTGCGCACCCAGTTGCTGGAGATGGAGCTGGACCTTGCCAGCGGTGAGATGAAGGGCGTCGTCGTTTCCGGTCCCGATGCGGGCACCACGCTCGATGCGCTGGACGTGCCGGCCCTGCTTGCCATGCGCCGCATCTGCGATCCGCAATCGCTGGCGCTACTCGAAGCTTATCTCGACCGCCGGGCGCCCGCCTGGCGTGAGCACGCACAGACGGATGCGGGTGGCGGGAATATGGGCGCGGGTGAGAGCGTCCGCGCGGGCAGCGACGCGATGACCGAAGAGGAAGCCTATCAGATCCTTGGCCTTGAGCCGGGTGCGGACACCGAGGCTGTCCGCGCGGCGCACCGCGCCCTCATGAAGAGGCTCCACCCCGACCTGGGCGGATCCAGCTATCTCGCGTCGAGGATAAATCGCGCCAAGGACGTGATCTTGCGCAAGCATGGCTGAGTCCCGTGCATGACTTCAATTCTTGAAAGTCATACAGTCGAAGTCATTACGCTTGAGTAAACGGCAGGCTTCGCGGGCGCCCTTTTCATCCAGCCCGGCAAAGCGGGCGCGGTAGAGTTCGGACGACCCCTTGGTCACCTTCTCGGTATAGGGATCGGCGCTGCCGAGCACCGACTTGGCGCGGGCCTTGGCGGCATCGAGCTTGGCCTTGGCCTCGCGCTCGGCACCGAAGGCGCCGATCTGGATCTGCCAGCCGGAATGGGCGGAGGCGGGCACCGGGGACTTCGCCGGGGCGGATTTGGCCGTGGCAGAAGTGGCTGTCGGCTCGGGGGCGGCCATCGGGACGAGGGAGGCGGTGCGCACCGGCCGGGCCGGGGCGGCGGCTGCCTGCTGCGGCGCGCTCTGGGTGCGCTGGGCGGCCTTCATGGCCTGGGCATAGGCGTCGTCCGGTTCCATGGCGGCGATGCGGGCGGCGCGCAGTGCCTGCTCGGAGGCGCCGCTGGCGACCGCCGAGGCAAGCCGCGAGGTGTCCTTGCCGGTGGGTGCTGCGGCCTGCGGGGCGGCTGCGGGCTGAAGGGACGCGGTCTGGACCGGAGCCTCCTTGGCCGGCGCCTGACGGGCATGGCCTTGGGCCACGGCCTGCACCGCAGAGGCGGCCGGCGAAAGGGTGTTGCCGGAGGGGCCGAGATAGCCGAGCACGCCGGCGGGGGCGGCAAAGCTCGCCGGGGAGGGGGCAACGGCCGTGGTCGTGGCCGACGCCTGGACCGGACGCTGCACCGCCACCGTCTTCACCGCCACCGGGCGGATGGGTTCGGCGGAACCGGGCTTCACCTGCTGGGTGGCGGGCTGCTGGTTCTGGCTCCGGTGGCTGGCCGGGGGAATGGAGGCGGTGGTCGCCGGCTCGGCGGCGGCGATCTGCACGGCGGCCGGCTTGGGCAGGGGGGCGACGGCGTGGGGCGTGTCGTCGTCGCGCTGGGCCACCACCGGCATGGGCGCGGCAAACGAGCGGTTCACGGGAATGGCGGCCTCGGCCACCTCGGTGACCTTCGGCGCGGTGCGCCCGCCGGCATAGGCGACGTTGAGGTTCTGGCTGATGAGATTGGTCATGCGCGCATCGCGCGCCCCGGCGCTGGAGCCGCCGAGCACCACGCCCACCAGAAAGCGCCCGTCGCGCTTGACCGAAGTGACGAGGTTGAAGCCGGAGGCCTGAGTGTAGCCGGTCTTGATGCCGTCCACGCCCTCCACCCGGCCGAGCAGGCGGTTGTGATTGCCGATGGCCTGCCCGCGATAATAGAAGGTGCGGGTGGCGAAATACTTGTATTGCTTGGGGAACCTGTCCTGGATCGCGCGCCCGAGGATGGAGAGGTCGCGGGCCGTGGTCACCTGGTTGGGATTGGGCAGGCCGGAGGCGTTGCGGAACACGGTGCGGCTCATGCCCAGGGCGCGGGCCTTGCGGGTCATCATCTCCGCGAATTCGGATTCCGAGCCGCCGAGGTTTTCCGCGATCACCACCGCCACGTCGTTGGCCGAGCGTGTCACCAGCGCCTTGATGGCGTCTTCCACCTCGATGGCGGAGCCGGGCTTGACGCCGAGCTTGGAGGGCTGCTGCGAGGCCGCCTTGGCCGAAACCTGAAGATCGCTGTCCAGCTTCAGGTTGCCTGCCTCCAGCTGCTCGAACAGGAGGTAAAGCGTCATGATCTTGGTGACTGAGGCGGGATGTCGCAGGGCGTCCGGATTATCCTCGTAGAGCACCTTGCCGGTATTCGCGTCCACGATGATGGCGGAGGATCCATACCTCCAGCGGCTGGCGTCCTCGCTGTCCTGGGCGGACGCGGGCTGGGTGGAGCGCTGTGCGGTGCGGCTCTTGGAACGCTCCTTTGAGCGCTCCACATGGGCCTTCTTGCGCGGCTTTGCGTCGGCCACGGTCGCGGTCAGGGAAAACGCCGCAAGCACCGCGAAAGCAAGGGCTTTCGAGGTCATGGAGAGGCCGGCCGACGATATACGCATGCACTTTTGTCCCGTGTCGCTGGTCGCAAACCTGAGCCAGTTCCCGCGCCCGTTGTGACACTGGAGCCTTGAGTAAGGCTTGTGCGTCGCACCGAGGGTTGGAGGAAGCGACCAAGTGCAGAGCGTAAAAACGCGGAGTTACCAAGGCGTAAACCTGGCGGCGCTGCCATATTGTGCGATGCACAAAAACTGCTTGACGTTCGTGCTGCAGTGCATATTATCCACAGCTGAGCGGAGGCAATAATCACTCTGCGCGGGGCCGGCCCATTTGCCGGCAAAAAAGGGGACTCCCAATGGTTCAGACCGCTGAAGAGCTGCAGAAGATCAGCAAGGACAACATCGAATCCGCCCTCAAGAGCTTCGGCACGCTGTCCAAGAGCGCCCAGGCGATCGCGGTGGAAATCGCCGACTACACCAAGACCTCCTTCGAGCAGGGCACCGCTGCCCTCGAGAAGCTGCTCGGCGCCAAGACCGTTGAGCAGGCCATCGAGATCCAGCAGACCTACCTGAAGTCGGCCTACGAAGGCGCCGTGGCCCAGGCCACCAAGCTCGGCGAGCTCTACACGGAGCTGGCGAAGGAGAGCTACAAGCCCTTCGAATCGACCCTCAGCAAGACCGGCTTCAAGTTCCCGGCCTGAGACTGACGTTTCGCCTGCAACAGGCATCGTGCCGGAAGGCTGTTCTCGCGTCCCTCCGGCGCGCCGGCTCCCTCGGGAGCCACGCGTAAGTGCGTCTGGCGTAAGTGCGTAACGCGTTCCGCGTATGCGTTCGGTTGCGTAAGTTGCGTAAAGAAGTGTTGCGTCACAAGGCCCGGCCCAGCGCCGGGCCTTAGTCGTTCTGGCCACCCGCAGGTGGACCTTGTACCGCCGCGCCCGGCGTGGATGCGGCACTGTGCGGCCCCGGATTGGGCCGTGGTACTGGCGAAGACGCGTCGCTCTTCCTATTATTCTCCTCATTCAGGGAGCTGCGCCAAACTCCGCCTGACGGCCGGAGCAGCGGAACAGGGCGCGACGGACATGATGCATATTTCCATTTCCACTTTTCAGGCGCCGGCTCTGGCCGGCCCCGACACGCCACCCCGCAGGGGCGGCGATGGTCCCGGCACGGCGGTCATTTCCCGCACCAAGCCGCAGACCAAGCGGCCCTCGCTCTATCGGGTGCTGCTGCTGAACGACGACTACACGCCCATGGAGTTCGTGGTGCATGTGCTGGAACGGTTCTTCAACAAGGACCGTGACCAGGCGAACACGATCATGCTCCACGTGCACAATCACGGGGTCGGGGAGTGCGGCGTTTTCACCTATGAGGTCGCCGAGACCAAGGTGACGCAGGTGATGGATTTCGCCCGCAAGCACCAGCACCCGCTCCAGTGCGTGATGGAAAAGAAATAAGCCGGCTCACGCCCTTCGCTAAAAAATCGTGATGAACGAATTTCGGGTCGCTGAGGCCCGGAATGCGAGGCGCTGTCTTGTGCTCGCCATGGGCGACAGGCTAAGGGAAGCGTTTTTCCATCGCAGGAGGGGCTTGCGCACTGCGGCATCCGGTACGAAGTTTGTGTGAATGGTGCACGCGCTCCCCAAGCTGGCGGGGTTTCCGAGGGCCGGGAGCGATGCGCGAAAGAGGTGTCGATGCCTACATTCTCACGCAGCCTCGAACAGTCGCTCCATCGCGCTCTGGCCCTCGCCAACGAACGCCACCACGAATACGCGACCCTCGAGCATCTGCTTCTCTCCCTGGTGGACGATCAGGACGCCGCCGCTGTCATGCGGGCCTGCAACGTCGACATGGAGAAGCTTCGTCGCAATCTCATCGAATACGTGGACACGGAACTGGAAAATCTCGTCCAGTCCGGCTCGGATGATTCCAAGCCCACTGCCGGCTTCCAGCGCGTCATCCAGCGCGCGGTCATCCACGTGCAGTCCTCCGGCCGGGAAGAGGTGACAGGGGCCAACGTGCTCGTCGCCATTTTCGCCGAGCGTGAGAGCCATGCCGCCTATTTCCTGCAGGAGCAGGACATGACGCGGTACGACGCGGTCAACTACATCTCCCACGGCATCGCCAAGCGCTCGGGCATGTCCGAGAGCCGCCCCGTGCGCGGCGCCGAGGAGGAGACCGAGACCAAGTCCGGCGACGACACCAAGAAGAAGGCCGACGCGCTCGACGCCTATTGCGTCAACCTCAACAAGAAGGCGCACGAGGGCAAGATCGATCCCCTCATTGGCCGCGACCAGGAGATCACCCGCACCATCCAGGTGCTGTGCCGCCGGCAGAAGAACAACCCGCTGTTCGTGGGCGACCCGGGCGTGGGCAAGACCGCCATCGCCGAGGGCCTCGCCAAGCGCATCAACGACGGCGACGTGCCGGAGGTGCTCGCCACCGCGACCGTGTTCGCCCTCGACATGGGCGCGCTGCTCGCCGGTACCCGCTATCGCGGCGACTTCGAGGAGCGCCTCAAGCAGGTGGTGAAGGAGATCGAGGCCTACCCGAACGCGATCATGTTCATCGACGAGATCCACACGGTCATCGGTGCCGGTGCGACCTCGGGCGGGGCCATGGACGCCTCCAACCTGCTGAAGCCGGCGCTCGCCTCGGGCAGCCTGCGCTGCATGGGCTCGACCACCTACAAGGAATACCGTCAGTATTTCGAGAAGGACCGGGCGCTGGTGCGGCGGTTCCAGAAGATCGACGTGGCGGAGCCGTCTGTCGCCGACGCCATCGAGATCCTCAAGGGCCTCAAGCCTTGCTTCGAGGACTATCACAAGCTGCGCTACACCAACGACGCCATCAAGGCGGCGGTGGAGCTGTCGGCCCGCTACATCCACGACCGCAAGCTGCCGGACAAGGCGATCGACGTGATCGACGAGTCGGGTGCGGCGCAGATGCTGCTGCCCGAGGCCAAGCGCAAGAAGACCATCGGCCTGAAGGAGATCGAGGCCACCATCGCCACCATGGCGCGGATCCCGCCCAAGACCATCTCGAAGGACGATGCCGAGGTGCTGGCCACCCTGCGCACCACCCTGAAGCGTGTGGTCTACGGGCAGGACAAGGCCATCGATGCGCTGGCCGCCTCCATCAAGCTGGCCCGCGCTGGGCTGCGGGAACCGGAGAAGCCCATCGGCTCCTACCTGTTCTCCGGCCCCACCGGCGTCGGCAAGACGGAAGTGGCCAAGCAGCTCGCCTCCGTGCTGGGCGTGCAGCTGCTGCGCTTCGACATGTCGGAGTACATGGAGCGCCACACGGTCAGCCGCCTCATCGGCGCGCCTCCGGGCTATGTGGGCTTCGACCAGGGCGGCCTGCTCACCGACGGGGTGGACCAGAACCCGCACTGCGTGCTGCTGCTGGACGAGATCGAGAAGGCCCATCCGGACCTCTTCAACATCCTGCTGCAGGTGATGGACCACGGGAAGCTGACCGACCACAACGGCAAGCAGATCGACTTCCGCAACGTGATCCTGATCATGACCACCAACGCCGGCGCGGCGGACTTGGCGAAGCCCGCCTACGGCTTCACCCGCACCAAGCGCGAGGGCGACGATTCGGAGGCCATCAACCGGACCTTCGCGCCGGAGTTCCGCAACCGTCTCGACGCGGTGATCCCGTTCGGCCACCTGCCGCCCGAGGTCATCACCCAGGTGGTGGAGAAGTTCGTGCTCCAGCTGGAGGCCCAGCTGGCGGACCGCAACGTCACCATCGAGCTGTCCGACGAGGCCGGCGCGTGGCTGGTGGATCGCGGCTACGACGAGCACATGGGTGCGCGGCCCATGGCCCGCGTGATCCAGGAGCACATCAAGACCCCGCTCGCCGATCTCGTCCTGTTCGGCGCGCTGAAGAATGGCGGCCATGTCCGCGTGGTGGTGGAGGGCGAGGGCACCGACTCGAAGCTCGGCTTCGAGTTCCCCGAAGGCCCCGTCACCCCCAAGCCGGACAAGATCGCCCCGGAACCGGCCAAGCGCCGCAAGCCGGCGGCCAAGGCGAAGGCCTCCCGCCCCGGTTCCAAGGGACCCAAGAGCGGGCCCAAGGGGCCCAAGTCCGGTGGTCCCGCGGGTGGCTCCGGTCGTTCCGGCAGCCCGGTGCCCAAGCTGCCGCTGGTGAAGGCCTGAGCGCCCAACCGGCTGAGACAAAAAGAAAGAGGCGGCTTCGGCCGCCTCTTTTCGTTTCCGGGGGATGGTGCTCGAAATTGGAAGCGGGCGAAGGCGCCTATTCCGCCGCCTCGTTCTGCTTCAGGCTGCCGCCGTGCAGCTTCTTCAGCTTGGCCTTCAGGTCGGCAGGCGGCGGGGCATAGATGAAGCCGAAGGAGACGCAGCCCTCCTTGCCATCCACCGCATGGTGCAGCCGGTGGGCCTGCACCAGGCGCTTGAGATAGCCGTTGCGCGGCACGTAGCGGAACGGCCAGCGCTGGTGGGTGATGCCGTCGTGCACGAAGAAATAAAGGAAGCCGTAGACCGTCATCCCCACGCCCACCCACAGCAGCGCGCCGCCATTGCGGAACGCGTAGATGAGGGCGATGGCGATGCCTGCGAACAGCAGCGCATAAAGGTCGTTGCGCTCGAACACGCCCTCGCGCGGCTCGTGGTGGGACTTGTGCCAGCCCCAGCCGAAGCCGTGCATGACATATTTGTGCGCGGCCCAGGCCACCCCTTCCATGGCGGCGACCGTGGCGATCACGATGAGCGCGTTGACGAGGAAGGCGAGGCTGGTGGACATGAGGTTCCCATCGGCTGCGGCCCGCGGGGGCATATGCGCGCCCGGCGGCAGGCTGGATATACAGCATCGGCCGGCCCGCCGCGCCCTGTGGCAGATCAATCCTGCGTACGGTTTCTTTCCATTCCCGGATCGCACCGCGCCGGTGGATACCGATGCGCGCACAGAAAATGCGACAAACAAATGAGATAGATAAGTCCCCCGGACCGGCCCGGCCGGACCCCGATCAAGGAGGCCATCCCATGACTGTCGACCGCAAGCACACCTTCAGCCCGGAAGAGATCGAGGCCCGTCTGAAGGCCGACCTGCCCCACTGGCGCCTTGAGGACGGCTGGATCCGCCGCACCTACAAGACCAACAGCTGGAAGGGCACGCTGATGGTCATCAACGCCGTTGGCCACCTGGCGGAAGCCGCCTGGCACCATCCCGACCTCACCGCCTCCTACGCCTGGGTCGAGGTGCGCCTCATGTCCCACGATGCCAAGGGCATCACGGTGCGCGACTTCGCTTTGGCGCAGAAGATCGAGGAGGTGGTGATGTGGCAGCCGGGCGCGGCGCCCGACGCCCCGCTGGAGGGCACGCCCCAGCACGACCTGCGCTTTTCCTACCTGAAGTACGATTGAGCGGGCCGCCGCCGGGGTTTGGGTTGCCCCGTCCGGATCCGGCACCAGCCGCGTTCGGGCGGGGGAGACGAGGCAGAGACGGCTCGGCCGCAGGCTTGAAGTCGGATCGTGGTTCGCAGATGTGACCGGTTAAGGCCGCGTTCTTGCATGCGCATGCTGTCGCGATTGCCGCCGGCTTTTGTCGGCGCCGGAGGTGCCATGTCCCAGTCTGCGTCCCAACCTGCGCCGGAGCCGCCCGGGGAAAGCGGCGAGACGCACCTTGCGCCCCTCGATTTTTCCGGCGCCTGCCTCGTCGCCACGGCTGAGCCGGCGCAGGGGCCTTTGGAACCCGCGCCCACCCCGGATGCCGCCGCCCTCGCGGACCTGCTGGTGGCGCATTCCTTCGGCGACACCGCGGTGCTGCTGCCATCGGCCGTTACCGTGCGGCGGGTGATCCTCGACACCGTCCGTGCCCAGCACCGCGTCGCCGGACGGCCCAAACGGCGAGAGTTGCTGGTCTGCGCCGGGGATGGGCCTTTGGCGCTGGAATTTGCCGGCGATGCGGAGGTCAGCCGCATGCCTGATGAGATCGGCGCCATCCGCGCCGCCATAGGGCCGAAGACGGCCGGCCTGTTCGTCGCTCCGGTCCGGCTTGCGGCGGGCATCGAGATGCTGCCGGGCTCCTTCCTCGCTGAACTGCGCGAGGCGGCGGACGAATATGGCCTCGCCCTGATCTTCGACGAGACCGACGCGGGCCTCGGGCGTACCGGCATGGCCTTCGCCCATGAATGGACCGGCGTGACTGAATGCAGACACATCATCCTGCAGATCGTGGGATACCGTGGGACATGCGGGGATATATCGGGATGAGCCGTTGTCCTGCCTGGGTTAGCGGGGCGTCGCGGGCAAAATCGGCGGCGGCGCTTTTAGTCTTGCAGAAGGGGTCGTTCCGGCGGCCAGGACAGTTGCTGTTGCAGATCCGGACCCGCTCCCTCAGAGGAGCCGCAACGGCCTCTTAGAGGGGGTGGGCCGTGCCATCCAGTGAACGCTGGCGCACCGGGTCGGGCTTTTCAACCGAGGTATCGATCTTATCCTTGGCGAGGATGCGGTGTCCGAGGGCGCGCGCCCTGTTCTTCGCCACCTCAACCTGGTCAGGCCGAAGAAGCGAGCAGGCCTTACGCATGTTCTGATAGTCCAGCTCTTCGAGTTTGGGTGAGCCAAGAGCAATCATGGTCATGTACCAGGTGCACGCCGGTATCCAGTCCGAGGAAACAACGTCATTGCCGCGCCAGAGAGTGAATGCCACCACGCGCTGAGCCGCAAGATCATTCCGGAATGCCTTCACGTATGTAGTGCGGAATGCCGTCATCTTGACCTCACAGTCTTGAACTTGCGGAATAAGGGCGCATCCACCAACCATATATTCATCGGCCTCGTGGGCTTTTCCTGATCCCCCCGCAGTAATGGCCAATACGAGTACTGCCAATGCAATCGGATGTCTCAACATAACCCATCCCCATGTTGACATTGCGCAATGCAAATTTTCGCCTATCGCGTGTCTTGGGCCACCCATACCAGCTTCAGGCCGAGTGTTTGGTCCCGATCGGATCAACCTTCGAGGCGCGAAGGCGGCGACGCTCGGCGATAATAGCTAGATCGAGTCGGGCTGGGTATTCATCGGGGTCCGTGGCGGCGGTGACGATTTCCCGGTAGGCGGCCATAGCAATGGTACCTAGCTGCCCCAAAGAAACGCGCACATTCTCCTCCTTATAGAGCTCCCCGATAGCGTCCAGCACCTTGCCCATCAAGGCATCGTCGTAGACTGGCGCTTCTTCGACCAGTTCGTCGCCAGCCACAAAAACCCCAACCTCACTCGGCCCATCGAGTCGCATTGGGCCAAGGCCCGACAGCAGCCAACCAGGGTTGATCCCTGCATTTTCGTATTTGAGTAGCGAATCCCCATTCGGCACGCCGTGGCCACCCTCAAGGTATTTTATTGCCGAGGCGGATAGGCCAATCATTTGACTGAGCGCCGCCCGTGACAGGCCAAGATTTTGACGCGCATCAGCGAGACGGCGAGCGATCCCTGGTGCGTCAGACGCCACAGTTAAACCTCCGAAACTGTGGCGTCTGCGCCAGTTTGCGCGAACCACGCCACAGAACGGAAATAAGTCAATAAATTCAATTGGATAATATATTGGCCAATGCGACGGCGCGGTCCGGCGAACTGTGGCTCATTTCTTATCTTGCAATGGTCAATTTTTAGACCCATATTACCTCCGAACCGTAGTAGCTCACCCCGCAATCCCGGTCTGCCAACCGGGTCTCACAAGGACATGGAATCTTGGCCATCCGTCATCCGAACGGCCGGTGGACCGTGGAGCGCCTGCCGAACGGCGACTGGCACCCCGAGGAAATCAAGTCGGCCGTGCGCAAGCGCGGATCGACCCTCTATGACCTCTCCCGCGATGCGGGCCTGCCCGAGCACGCCTGCCGTTCGGCGCTGCGCGGCCCCAACTTCGAGGGCGAGTTCGCCATCGCCGAGTTCCTCAGCCTCTCTCCCCGCGAAATCTGGCCGAGCCGCTTCCGTTCGGACGGTGGCCGCATCCCCCAGGTGCGGCACAGGACCAAGGCTAGGCCCACCCCCTCCGCCGGTCACCGTCAAAACGCATCCGCATCCTGAACGTCGAGGCCCAGCATAGCATGGACCATATTCGCAACATTGATATCGAACTCATCGACGTGCCGGAAGACCGGCTGCGCCTGCCCGACCCCGATGCGGTCGGGGCCATCGCGCTGTCCATGGATGAGCGGGGCCTCATGCACCCCATCACGGTGGCGGCGCCGAAGAAGGGCGAGTGCTTCCGGCTGATCGCCGGCCTGCATCGCCTCTCTGCGGCCCGGCAGCTCGGCTGGAGCGAGATCGCGGCCAACGTGTTCGTCGGCAAGGCGCTGGAAGCCCGGCTGCTGGAGATCGACGAGAACCTGTTCCACCGGCCGCTCTCGCCGCTCGACCGCGCCGCGCACCTCTCTGAGCGCCAGCGCATCTATCAGGAGCTTTACCCCGAGACGCGGCCTGGCGCGGCTGGCGCCACGGCACGTTGGCATGCAACCGACAAGTTGTCGTTTGCATCGGATGCGGCCAAAAAACTCGGTGTTTCTGAGCGCGACGTGCAGCGCTCCATCGCCCGCTACACGCGGATCGCCCCCGACGTGCGGGCGCAGATCGCGCTCACCTGGATCGCCGACAAGGGCACGGAGCTGGATGCTCTCGCCCGTCTCGATCCCGCACAACAGCGCAAGG
Source organism: Xanthobacter autotrophicus Py2 (assembly GCA_000017645.1). Classification (NCBI taxonomy): domain Bacteria; kingdom Pseudomonadati; phylum Pseudomonadota; class Alphaproteobacteria; order Hyphomicrobiales; family Xanthobacteraceae; genus Xanthobacter; species Xanthobacter versatilis. Next base: position 5,007,947 of record CP000781.1, on the reverse strand, counting down.
CGGTGACAGCCCTGCTCAACCGCGACGCCGCCTCGGTGCGCCAGGCCGTGGCGGCAATGAGTGGGGCAAGGCCGGCGGCGCCAGCCCCCGACGAGGCCGAATATGACCGGCTGATGGAGGCATGGCGACGGGCCGGGGCGCGGGCGAAGGAACGGTTCCTCACCGAGCTGGAACGGCAGGGCGCCATCGGCGCCGGCCGGAGGGCGGCGTGATGCGCCGACACCTCATCCACCGCGCCGACAGGCGCCTCGCCGAGATCCGGGCCGGCGCCCTGCGCGCGCTCCTCGTCGTCGCCGCCGCGCCGATGCTCGGCACGGTCATCGCGCTGCTCTCGCTGGCAGTACGGCCATGAGCGAGCGCATCGACTTCCTCATCTGCCGCCGGAAGCCGGGCCCGCCCGAAGGCCACAGCTTCTTTATCGGCAGCGCCTCGTCGCAGGCCACTCGCGACGGGAAGGTGCTCGTCCCCGATACGTCCCTCTTCCGTACGGCGGCCGCGCTCTACGACGAGGCCGCAGCGACCCTCCTCACCAAGATCCTGAACGACTTCGGCCCCGCCGCCGGCCTGCCCGGCGCTGAACTGTGGCGCATCCAGCCTGCCTCCATCTCCACGGTCGTGCATGTGGGAGGCGAGCGGTGACGCGTCTGTTTCGCAAGGAGATGGAAGATGACCAAAATTCCGTTCGACGAGCTGCCCCGGTGGTTCGCGCGGTGGGCCGAGCTGAACCCCAGCGCGGCCCTTTCGCTACGGCGCACCCTGCTCACGCATCCGGCGGGCGGGTGTCAGGTCTATCTGCCGGCCGCGCTCAACTGGAAGTCCATGTACGTGTTCCCCGAGGCGGATCAGTTCACGTTTCCGGACGCCGGTCCGCCCGGAGCCAAGTCCATCAAGTCCTGAGCCAAATTCCGCTCGCTCCAAGCTTTCTTGATGGTGTCGTACAGGACCGGAAAGAGATCTGCAGTCTGCTCCAGCAGGATGCGGCCATTGGATTGCTGGCCGCTCTGCACATGCGCTGCGTAGATGAGCCCGGCCATCTCGAACAATTTTTCATCGGTCATCATCAATTCCCCGATTCGGTTGGTTGCACTCCGAGTTTAGGGGAAGGGACGGGCGCGCGGGATACTGCCCTGATTAAGCCCCCGCACGCCCGTCTCAGCCTCGTGGCCGGTGCCTGACATGGCACGCCGGCCCGCCTCTCCCGACCAGCTCGACCTGCTCACCGACTGGCAGCCCAGCCAGCCGGTGGAGGCGTTCGCGCCGGAGATGGTGCGCGGCGCCTCGATCGCGGTCTCGATCAGCAAAGCCGTCTCCCAGGCGCTGAGCGATTGCGGCCGCAGCCGCGCCGAGGTCGCCGAGGCCATGAGCCAGTTCCTCGACGAGCAGGTGTCCGAGCACATGCTCAACGCCTACGCCAGTCAGGCCAGGGGCGAGCACATCATCAATCTCGTGCGCTTCGTGGCGCTGCTGAATGAGACGCACGACCGCCGCCTGCTGGAGCTGATCGCCTCCATGTTCGGCTGGGCCGTGATCGAGCGGAAATACCTGCCGGCCATCGCCCTCGCCGAGCGCATGGAGCGCCGCGCCAAGCTGGACCGCGAGATCGACGCGGACCGCAACGTCCTCCGGAAGAACGGTGTCCTGTGATGCGTGAATGGTGGACCGCCGCGGAATTCGCCGACCTTGGCCTGCCGGATGTGCCGACCGCCAAGAAGGCTGTTTTGGCCATGATCGAGCGCGTCGGCGGCAATGCGCCGGACCGGCAGTTCACCACCGAGAACCCGCTCGGCATCTGGCGGCGGCGGCAGGGCCGCGGCGGCGGGCGCGAATATCGCATGGACGTGCTGCCGGGGGCGGCCAAGGCGGCGCTGGCGCTGCGGCTCAAGCGGGCGGCGGCGCCGGAAACGCCACAGGAGGCGGAGGGCGCGGCTCTGGCGTTACGCGATTCCGCCGAACTGTGGGCGTGGTTCGATGCCTTGCCGCAGAAGCGCAAGGACGAGGCGAAGCGGCGCCTCGACGCCCTGCTCGCCGTCGAGGAGCTGCAGAAGGCGGGGCGCCCGCGCGACCACGCGCTGATGGACATGGCAAGCCGGATCGATGTGTCGCTGCGCACGCTCTACGGCTGGAGCCACCTGGTGGGCGGGCTCGATCGCGCCGACTGGCTTCCGGCGCTGGCGCCGCGCCACATCGGCCGGGTCGCGGAGGCCGAGATCCCGGCCGAGATGTGGGCCACGTTCGTCTCCGACTACCTGCGCGACAGCAAGCCGACCATCGCCGCCTGCTTCCGCCGCACCGAGAGTGCCGCTCAGGCCGCAGGCCTCGCCATTCCATCCATGAAGACGTTTCAGAGGAGGGTCGAAGCCATGCCTAAAACCACAGTCGTACTGGCGCGCGAGGGTGTCGACGGGCTGAAGAAGCTCTATCCCGCGCAGGAGCGCGACCGCAGCAGCTTCCATGCCCTGGAAGCAGTCAACGCCGACGGGCACGTGTGGGACGTGTTCGTCAAATGGCTCGACGGCACTGTCTCTCGCCCGGTGCTGATCGGGTTCCAGGACCTCTATTCCGGCATGATCCTGTCGTGGCGTATCGCCCGGACGTCGGATGCGGCCACCGTGCTGCTGGCGTTCGGCGACCTCGTGGAAACCTACGGCATCCCCGAGCATTGCTGGCTCGACAACGGCCGCGAGTTCGCCTCGAAGTGGTTCACCGGCCGCCAGGCCAACCGCTACCGCTTCAAGGTAAAGGAAGAAGACCCGGCCGGCGTCCTGACCCAGCTCGGCGTCCAGGTGCATTGGACCAAGCCATACTCCGGCCAGTCGAAGCCCATCGAGCGCGCATGGCGGGACTTCGCGGGCGAGATCGCCAAGCACCCGGCGTTCGACGGCGCCTATGCCGGCAACAGCCCGGACGCCAAGCCCGAGAGCTACGGCTCGAAGGCGGTGCCGATCGAGACCTTCGAGAAGGTGGTGGCGGCGGAGATCGCCGCGCACAACGCCCGCGCGGGGCGGCGGAGCTCCGTCTGCGGCGGCCGGCTCTCCTTCCAGCAGGCGTTCGCCGCCTCCTATGCCGATGCCATCATCCGCAAGGCCGCGCCGGCGCAGAGCCGCCTTTGGCTACTCGCCTGCGAGGGCGTGAAGGTTCGCTCCGATGCCTCGGTTCACCTCGAAGGCAATCGCTACTGGGACGAAAAGCTTACCGACATGGTCGGGCACAAGGTGATCCTGCGGTTCGATCCCGCCGACCTGCATGCCGGCGTGTGCGTGTACCGGCTCGACGGCGCGCATGTGGTCGATGCGCCGGCGATCGATAAATCCGGCTTCAGGGATGTTGCCGAGGCGAGCGCCCACGGCCGGGCGCGAGGCGCCTTCCTGAAGGCGCAGCGCACCTTGCTCGATGCGGTGCGCACCATGTCGCCGGACGAAGTCGCGGCGATGTCGATGCAGGCGGAAGTGCCGGAGGCGCTGCCGGAGCCGCGGGCGATCCGGCCCATTTTCGGCGGCGCGGCCGCTCTGGCGCTGCAGCTGGAGCGCGAACCCGATCAGGACGTCGAGCCCGATGCCTTTTCGCGCGGCGTGGGCCGGCTGCGCCTCGTGACCAACAACGCCGCGGACGACTGAACCTCGTCCGCGGCGCCATGGAGCGCGGCCTGGAACGGGGCCGCAGATCAGCAACAGGAGATGCCTATCATGATCGACGAAACGGCGGAAGGAACCGAGCTGCGCCTGCGGGTGCGGACGGTGATGACGGAGGCCAACCTGACCCAGGTGGCGGCCGCGAAAGAGTCCGGTGTCAACGAGAAGACCTTCAGCGCCTGGCTCAACGGCACGTATGCCGGCGACAACGAAAGGGTCGCGGCCAATGTGGCGCGCTGGCTGGACAGCCGCGCCGAGCGGGCCCGCACCGTCCTGACCCTGCCCGCGCCACCGCCGTTCGTGGCAACCCCGACCGCTCGCGAGATCACGGATCGCCTGATCTATGTGCAGGCGTCGGCCGACTTCGGCGTCATCGTCGGTGCTGCCGGCATCGGCAAGACCTCTGCCATCGAGGAGTATCGCCGGCGCAGCCCGAACGTATGGATGATGACGGCCGACCAGTCCTGCAAGTCGGCGAACGGCATGCTCGCCATCCTCGCCGATGCGATCGGCGTCACCGAGCGGCGGTCCCTGTGGCTGTCGCGGGCCATCTCCAATCGGGTGCGCGGCACCTCGGCGCTGATCGTGATCGATGAGGCGCAGCATCTGACCACCGATGCGCTCGACCAGCTGCGGGCGATTCCCGATGCCGCCGGCTGCGGCGTGGTGGTGGCGGGTAACGAAAGCCTGCTCGTCCGCCTCACCGGCGAGAAGGGAGCCTCCGCCGCGCTGCGGTCGCAGCTCTTCAGTCGGGTCGGCGCGCGGTTCGTCGGGGCGTCGGCGAAGGCGCGCGACATCGAAATGCTGATCGCCGCTTGGGGTGTCACCGATGAGGGGGTGACGAAGGTGCTCCGCGCCATCGCCCGCAAGCCCGGCGCGCTGCGGCTCGTCGGCAAGACGATCCGGGCGGCTTCCATGTACGCGGAGGCCGAGGAGATCGGCCAGATCAGCGCGACGCACATCCGGCAAGCCTGGTCGCAGCTGTCGTCGTCCAGCCTCGACGTTGCAGCGTGAGGAGGCGGCCATGCAGCTCTCCCACGAACTCACGCTCATCGCCCAGTACTATGAGCGCCATATCACCAGCGACTTCGACGCCACCGTCGTGCTCACCGCGCCGGCAATGCTCGTGCTCGCCGGCCAGTTCCGCGAGTACGCCGAACGCGCCGCTGCGCTGGAAGAGAAGGAGCGCCAGGTCTCCGAGCTGGAGGCCATCGCGACCGATCTCGACGTCATGTCCCTCGCCCTGGTGCGGCGCGCTGCCGGCGTCGGTCTGTCCGCCGTCGCCGGCGGCAACGTGGTCGCCTTTCCGGGCCGCGCCGCGCCGGCGCACGGAGGTGCCGCATGATCCGCCACTCCCTCGATACAGTGCCGGAGGGCACGGCCGATCGCATCGTGAGGTGGATTGCCAAGGGGTGGTCCATGACCATGATCGCCCGCGAGCTGGGGTGGCAGCTCACCTTTGGCTATGACTACTGCCGCCGCCTGGGGATCAAGCTGCCCGGCGTTGCCCACACGAACGCCAGGCGTCGCCGCGGCCTGGTCAAGGCGGCCGTCAAGCTGGCCGTTGCAGTCCCCTCGTGGGTGCCGGACAGCCTCAAGGGGGAATACCGCGACTTCGCCGCCGACCTGGGCGAGGAGGAGGCGGCCCGCCGCGTCCGCCGTCTCAAGCGCGAGATGCAGGAAGGGCAGGCGGCATGAGCGCGCCCCTCTCCCTCTCAGCATTCCACCGGGCGCTGGACATCGCCGACTTCCTGTCCACATCCGGCAACCGGCGACAGATTCACAGGGTGTCCGTGGACGACACCCGCGATCTCGTCCGGGCCGTGGTCGCCCTCGCGCGCGTCGCCCAGGCCGCGGCGGACTATCTCGTCGCCCAGGAGGCGGCGCTCGACGCCACTGAGCACCCCCTCGACACCATGGAGTGCTTCGCCGCGTCCGAGGCCGCAGATGCGGCTGTCGGCGCGTCTCATGACGCGCTCACCGAGGCGCTTGTCGCGCTCGGCTATCTCACCATCGAAACCCAGGAGAACACTGATGGAAGCACAAGCTGAATACTCCCCCGCGCCGTATAGCGACGGGGTTATCGAAGTCGGCAGCAAGAAGTACATGGCCGACGCCAAAGGCGCCCTGGTGCCGTTGGCTCTGGTCAAGCCGGTGGACAAGCTCACCGACGAAGCCGTGCGCAAGATGATCCACTTCGCGCGTGATCTGTCGGCTCAAATCGGTCGGTTCCGCGGCCATTGCTTCGATGATGTCGGCTCCCTGCAGGCGCTGATCGCCCAGGAGTACGGCGCCACGGTCGGCGGCCAGAAGGGCAATATTTCACTGACCACGGTCGACGGCACGCTCAAGGTGCAGGTGCAGGTGGCCGACCTGATCGAGTTCGGCGCCGAGCTGCAGGCGGCGAAAAAGCTCCTGGATGCCTGCCTCTCCGAGTGGGCGGAAGGTTCGCGCGACGAGATCCGCGCGCTCGTCACGCGCGCGTTTCAGGTCGACAAGGAAGGCGTCGTGAACCGCGCCGAGCTGTTCATGCTGCTGCGCTTCGACAGCCCAGATGAGCGCTGGCGCAGCGCAATGGCTGCGATCCGCGACAGCATCCGCGTGATCGGATCGAAGACTTACATCCGCTTCTACGAGCGGGCCGCCCCCGATGCCCAGTGGCAGTCGATCTCCATCGATCTGGCTCGGGCCTGAGGAGGGGAAGATGGCTACAACCAACGGTCCGACGCCGACCCACACCGAGCTGGAACTCGCTGAAGATTACTGCCAGGTCGCGATCACGCTCACCTTCGCCACCGACGAAGAGGCCGAGCTGGTCTTCGACAAGATGGCTGCCTCCATCAAGGCCAACCTGCTGGAGATCAAGGCCGTCCAGCCGCGCTCGCCCATCGACAACGACAGGGGGGCGGAATGACCTTCTTCGTCTTCGCGAACCGCGCCGGCGTCATCGGCTTCGGTCACCGCATGCCGGCAAACACCCTCCACATCGCGGACGATCACGATCAGGGGCGGCTGCACGATGTGGTCGAGGTCCTGGCCCGCCACGCCTATGATGGGGAAACCCTGCTGGTGCCCGGCATCCCCGAAGCCACCTGCGACGCCGACGCGCTGGATGCGCTGCTGGCGTTCCGCCGCCGCGTCATCTCCGCCCTCGCCGAAGAGGTGCTGGCATGACCTGCTTCCTCCCGCCCATGCCGCCCCAGCCGGGGCCGCCCACGGCGCTGCCGGCGGAGCGGCCGAAGCCTTCCCGGCGGCGCCAGTATGCGCAGCCGGCGCAGACGCCACCCTCGCGCGTCGCCACCATCCTGCGGGTGGTGGCGGAGCGCTACGGCATCCCCCAGCGGGCGATGCTCTCCCGCAGCAAGCTGCCCAAGTACCAGCGCCCGCGCCTGGTGGCGATGGCGCTGTGCCGCCGCTGCACCCGCATCAATTCCGAGGTGGTCGGCGAAGCGTTCGGCCGCCACCGCACCACGGTGCTCAACGCCGAGCGCACGGTCGCCCGGCGGCTCTCCATCGACCCCACGTTCGCGGCCGAGCTGGGGGCGCTGGAACAGACGATCCGCGCGGGAGGTCCGGTATGAGCCGGCACGACCTGCTGTTCTTCGCCCTCCTGCTGCTGGCCGGCGCCGTCATGTGCGTGCCGGAGCTGCTGCGCCTCGCCTTCCCGGCCGAATGCCCGGTGCCGGCGGCCCCCATCGAAACCCTTTTGGGAGAACGGTCATGACACCCGATATCGACAAGCTTCACCGCCTCGTCGACCTCGTCGGCGCGAAGCTCAACGCCCTCCCGGCAATCAAGGTCGGCGTGCTCGACAGCTATCAGCGTCACAGGCAGGCAAGCGAGACGGCCCTCAATGAACTGGCGGCCAGCGAGGGGGCACGGTGGCGCTCGCAGGGCAACGGCACGACGCTGAGGCTCGCGGGCGTTGTTTCCGGCAGCACCATGGGGTCGGCTATGGCCATGCAGAACTGGCTGATCGCCGCCAATCTCCGGATCACGAAGCTCGAAGCGGAGGCCCGCGCCCACGTGTGCGAGCACGGCATCCGGTGGCCTTGGGCGTGCGAAGAGTGTGACCGCGCGGCTTTGATGGAGGATCGGCCGTGAGGGACTATGCCGGCATCCATTGGCGCGCGGACGAAGCCCGCCTGAAGACGTATGCGGCGGCGACCCGTGCGAAGGGCGGCGCCGTCGTGAAGATCGAGATCGAGGTGCTCGATCCCAGCCGGCTCGGCTACATCCTGCAGGAGCTGGCCGAGATCCAGCGCGACCAGGATGCAGCGGCGAAAGCAGCCGTGAAGCCGGCGCGCGCCGAGGCAAAGAAGCTCGCCCCGGCGCCTCGGCTTCTCACCTACAGGGGTGGCGAATGATCGCCGCCCTCAACCGCATCCCTTGCTGTGTGCCTTTCTGCCGACGCACCGCGTCGCAAGAGCGGCACCCCGAATGCACCCAGATCATCTGCGGCAAGTGCTGGCGGCGGATCAGCATGGCGACGCGCGCACGCTACCGTCAGCTCGGCCGGCGCCAGCGCCGACTGCTGACCAGGTTCGAGCGGGAGGTTGTCGCGCATGAGCAAGGCCGCTCGTACATGACCCCAGAGCGTCAGGATCAGTGGGAGATGATCCGCCAGCGCCTCTTCGACCTGATGGATCGCAACTGGGCACAGTGCCGGTGCGAGGCCGTCGAGCGTCATGGGGGTATCGCATGATCGCCGCCGCCCCCGCCTCCTCCAAGCAGATCGGCGCCATCCATGCGCTCAAGGCCCGAATGGGCCTGGACGACGACAGCTATCGCAACGTGCTCCAGGCCGAGACCGGCCAGCGCTCCGCCAAGGGCCTGTCCGTCGCCCAGGCCGGCCGTGTGCTGGACCGGCTGAAGGCCTGGACCAATCCCGCCGCGCCGGCGGCTGCTGCGCCCGCAAAGCCCGCGGCTGAAGGCGCCCTGCGGCTGGAGGGCACCTATGTCGGTGTGTGCCGCGCGCTCTGGCTCGCCTGCTACAATCTCGGCCTCGTCAGAGACCGCACCGACCGCGCCCTCGTCGCCTTTGTCGAGCGGCAGACGGGCATCGCCTCGCTCAACTGGGTCCATGACGGCAAAGACGCCCGCAAGGTGATCGAGGCGCTCAAGGGGTGGCTCGGCCGGTCCGACATCACGTGGGACGTGCCCGCCACCACCCTCACCAAGTGGGGCTACACCCTGCCGCGCTGGCGCAAGCTGGCGGTGATCCGCGCCCAGGTGAAACGCCTGGCCGAGCTGGGCGAGCACGCGGCCCCGACCCGCGCCGCCCTGGACGCGGCCGACGAGCGCGGGCTCGACGAGATCTCCTCCGATCTCGGCCGCCAGCTGCGCAAGGCCCTCAGCCGCAAGACGGGAGCAAAGTGATGGCCCGCCGTCGCTCACCCTCCTGCCGGCGGCCCCGCCGCCACGCGGTCACCATCCCTTTCGAGACGCTGCTCGCCGGTGACCCCGAGCTGCAGCGCTATCATGCGCGCTGCACCGACTGCGGAATGTCGCTGCGCACGCCGCGCCTCTGGATGCGCCGGGACGGCAGCTTCACCGCGCGGTTTGAGTGGTCTCGCCACGACGGGCCGAACACCACCTCCATCGTCTACACCTGCAACTATGTGCCGGGGCCGGAGCGGCCATGAGCGAGCTGCCGCCACCCACCCGCGAGGTTGCGCATCTTGTGGCCTTGATCGGGCCAGAGGCGACGCTTGCCCTGGTGGAACGGTGGGGCGGCACGCGCCTTTATCTCCCCAAATGGTCTGGACCCGACAGCGAGCTTTGGGCAGTGGTCGGAGGGGACGCTGCGCGCTGTTTGTCAGAGCGCTATGGTCGCGAGCAAATTGAGGTGCCGGGGGCGCGGCAATGGCGCATCCTCGTGTATCGTGGCCGCGGGATGTCCCATGCGCAAATCGCTCGTGCCACTGGCTGCACCGAGCGCACCGTTAGGCGGTTTCTCGGGCGAGCCGCCGAAGTAGAGCAGCAGCTCGACTTCTTCCAGTTCTGACAGAGGTCAGGCGTCCGCATTCCTTCCACATACCGCAACGCGGCACAGTCCGGATCTATCCGGACTGAGGCCGCACTATGCTCTCCCAAGACATCATCGACGCCGTCGTCGCTGCCGCCCAGGGCGCGAGCATCCCGCCGGCCGCATTGCTCGCCGTCGTCGAGGTGGAGAGCGGCGGCACCGCGCTGGAGATCGATGGGCGCACCCCGCGCCTCCTCTTCGAGCGCCATGTGTTTTATCGGGAGCTGAAGGCCGGCTGGAAGAAGAAGCTGGCCGCCGCCGTCGAGGCCGGTCTCGCCATCGCCGAATGGTCGCCCAAAACCCAGTACAAGGATCAGGGCCCATCGCGAAACCGCCTCGCGCTCCTCGCGAAGGCACGCGCGATCGAAGAGGAGCCGGCCAACCGCTCCTGCAGCTGGGGCCTTGGCCAGACCATGGGCTTCCTCGCCGAGGAGCTGGGCTACGGCACGGCCACCGACATGGTGGCGAAGATGACCGCCGGCGGCATCGCCGTCCAGATCGACATGATGCTCGCGGAGATCCGGAAGAAGGGCCTCGTCGACGAGCTGCAGCGGCAGGACTGGGTCGGCTTCGCCATCCGCTACAATGGCCCCGGCTACGCCAAGAACCAGTACGACACCAAGCTCGCCGGCGCCTTCCGCCGCTGGGAGCGCTGGCTTGCCGCCGCCGGCGCCGGCACGGCCAATCCGCTGCCGCAGCACACCCGTCTGACGAAGCGCGAGATCGAGGCCGTCCAGCAGCAACTCATCGACCTCGGCTATCCCAAGATCGGCCTCGTGGACGGCAAATGGGGGCCGGACACCACGGGCGCGGTCAGTGCGTTTCAGGCCTTCGAGGGCCTGCCCACCACCGGCGACTATGACGACGCCACCCGGCAGGCCCTCGCCGAGGCGACGCCCCGCGCCGTCTCCGATGCCCGCGCCGCCACCAGCGCGGATGACCTGCGCGCCGCCGGATCTCAGACGGTTGCCATCGCCGATAAGGGGCGCGGCATCGTCAAGACCATCGTGGGCCTCGGGCTCGCCGGCGGCGCCAAGGAGGCGGGCGATGCGGGGTTGCTCGACCAGGCGCAGTCGGCAGTCGATCAGGTGCAGGCCGTGCGCCCGCTGGTGGATGGCGCGCGCGAGCTGATCGGCTGGGCGACGTCGCACTGGTGGATCGGCGCGCTCATCGTCGGGTTTGTCCTCTGGCGCCAGTTCGGCGCCGTGATCAAGCGCCGCGTCTCCGACCAGGTGAGTGGCCGTCATGCGTGAGCGCTCTCCCGATCGCGATTTCGAGGTCGCGTTGATCATCCTGCGTGAGGGCCACGTGGTGGCGCGCCGCAGCTGGGCCGACGCCTGCGGCCCGGCCGAGCTGCTGCCGCCGGCCTACATCCACATCGGCCCGGAGCGCCAGCTCCTCGGCGTGTGGTGGGGTCCGCCCATCCTCCACCGCGCGTATCGCCTCTCCGGCGCGGACATCCTCGCCACCGACTGGCGGTGCGTTCCGGCATCCGAGCTGCTGGCCAGCGAGCGGGGGCGGTTCTGATGCTGAAGGCTCTCGGCACCCTCCTGCTCGATCCCGTGGCGCTGCTCTTGGTGCTGGTGGCCGCCGCCGGCGGCGCCCTGTGGGGCCGGCACAGCGGCGAGGCCGCGGCCACCGCCCGGTGCGAGGCCGGCGCCCTGCGCGCCCAGCTCGCCACCGTCACGGCGGCGCGCAACACCCTGCAGGCCCGCCTCGACACGCTCGCCACCCTCGCCGCTTCCGATGCCGCCCGTGCCGCCGAGGCGGCGAAGGTGGACAACGCCAATGCACAGGCCGTCCATGCCACTCCTCAAAACCCCCGCGCTTGCCTTGATGCTGATGCTGCTCGCCGGCTGCGCAGCATCCGTTGAGCCGCCGCCGCCCCCGCCCAGCGAGCTGCCGGAGATCCCCGAGGAGATCCGCGCCTGCCTGCACATGGAGGGCGTCGAGATCCCCGAGCGCGGGCTCGATGCAGGAGAGGTGGAGAAATTCTGGAAGAGCGACCGCCGCATCCTCGCCGCGCTGGGGCGCTGCGGACAGCGGTTCATCCTTTGGTACGAGCAGCTGAGGATGAACTGGCGATGATGGCGCTGATCAAGGACTGGGTGTGGATGGTGACGGCGATCAGCCCGATCCTGATCGGCATCGGCATGCTCTATCTGCGCAGCCAGTTCCCCACCAAGGCCGAGGCCGAAAAGGCGAATGCCGGTCTTAAGACCTCGATCGATGACCTCTCCACTCAGGTGGAGGCGCGTCGGTCTGATACCGATCGCCGTCTGTCGCACCTGGAGACGGTGACCGAGCATCTGCCGAGCCGCACCGACATCGCCGCGCTGGAGCGGCGCCTGGGCGAAGTGGAGAAGCAGGGCGCGGTGACGGCGGAAACCGTGCGCGGCATCGACCGCATCCTCATCAAGGTGGACCGCTCGGTCGAGATGGTCCTGCAGAATCAGATTTCGGAGGGCCGGTCGTGAGCATCGCCGACACCATGGGCAAGGATCGCCGCCGTCTCATCCTGGAGCATCTGGCCGCCGCCGAGGGCTACGGCCTCGGGCTCGGCGTGCTGGTGTCGCTGGTCGGCCAGGCGCGCCACGGGGCCTGGCGCGACGTGGTCGAGGGGGACGTCACCATCCTCGCCCAGCACAACCTGGTCGCCACCGAGGACCTGCCCTCAGCGCTCGGCCCACAGCGCTGGGTGACGCTCACCGGCCTCGGCCTCGACGTGGCGCGCGGGCGGGCGCATCCCGCTGTCGCCGACAAGCTGCCGAGCTACTGAGATGGGCAAACGGTCCTCGGTCGACGTGCTCCCCCAGGAGGTCAAGGACTGGCTCATGCGCCTGCGGGAGCAGGGCGCGACCTATGACCAGATCGTCGCCAAGCTGCGCGAGATGGACAGCCTCGCGGTGCCGATCCCCTCGCGCTCGGCCCTGCACCGCCACATGCAGGAGGCGGAGCGCACGAAGGAGATGGTGGACCGGCAGCGCGTCGTCGCCGAGGCCATGGTCAAGGAACTGGGCGAGGTCGACGACAGCCGCGTCACCCGCGGCAACATCGCCATGCTGCACGCCATCCTCACCCGCGTGCAGCAGACGGCGCTGGACGCGATGATGACCGGCGACGGCAACATCGACATGTCGGCCGGCGAGGTGATGCAGCTCGCCAAGGCCCTAGATCATCTGGGCAAGGCCGCGAAAGACGACGTGGCCCGCACCGCCGCGATCCGAAAGCTCGCCAAAGAGGAAGTGCTCAAGACCGCCGAGGCGGCCGTTGGTGCAGCGGAGGCCGGCGGCCATGCCATGAGCGGCGAAGAGCTGCTGCGGAAAATCCGCGAGGACATCTATGGGATCTACGAGAAATGACGCCCGCCGTCCCGCTCCATGCCTACCAGCGCAAATGGCTGCTTGACGGCAGCCGGTTCAAGGCCGGGATGTTCTCCCGCCAGAGCGGCAAGACGTTCACGACCACACTGGAAATCGTCGACGACTGCTTTAAGGCCGCGGTGAAGACCCGCCGCGAACGCTGGGTCATCCTGTCCCGCGGCGAGCGCCAGGCGCGCGAGGCGATGGAAGAGGGTATCAAGCGCCACGCTGCCGCCTACCAGCTCGGCTTCAAGACGGCAGAGTACGACTGGCAGGGCGACGAGGGATCCCACAAGGCCCTCGAAGTCACCTTGCCGCACGGCTCCCGCATCACCGCGCTGCCGGCCAACCCCGACACGGCGCGCGGCTTCTCGGCCAACGTCTTCCTCGACGAGTTCGCCATCCACAAGGATTCGAAGGCGATCTGGGGTGCCCTGTTCCCGGTCATATCCAAGAACGGTCTCCGGCTCCGGGTCACCTCGACCCCGAACGGCAAGGGCAACAAGTTCTACGAGATCATGACCGCCGCCGACGAGGTGTGGTCGCGCCACGTGGTGGACATCTACCAGGCGGTGGCCGACGGCTTGCCGCGCGACATCGATGAGCTGCGGGCCGGCCTCGCCGACGATGATCTCTGGGCGCAGGAATACGAGCTGAAGTGGCTCGACGAGGCCAGCGCCTGGCTGTCCTACGACCTCATCTCCTCCTGCGAGGATGAGCGCGCCGGCGACCCCGCCCTCTACCAGGGCGGCGTGTGCTTCGTCGGGCGGGACATCGGCCGGCGGCAGGACCTGCACGTCATCTGGGTCTGGGAACAGGTGGGCGACGTGCTCTGGGAGCGCGAGCGGATCGAGCAGAAGCGCGCCACCTTCGCCGAGATGGACGATGCCTTCGACGACATCATGGTGCGCTATCGCGTCGGCCGGGCCTGCATCGACCAGACCGGCATGGGTGAGAAGGTGGTGGAGGATGCCCAGCGCCGCTGGGGCTCCCGCGTCGAGGGCGTGCTCTTCACCGGCCCAAGCAAGCTCGTGCTGGCCACCGCCGGCAAGGAGCGGTTCGAGGACCGCACCGTGCGCATCTCCGAGGGCGACGTCGCCCTGCGCTCGGACCTGCACAAGCTGCGCAAGGTGACCTCCGCCACCGGCGCGCCGCGCTTCGTGGCCGAGCGCGACGACGATCATGCCGACCGCACCTGGGCGGCGTTTCTCGGCATCCATGCCGCGTCCGATCCCATGGAATACGGCTATCGCCCGGCGGCGCGCCGGCCCGATGCCGCCGGCGGCATGGGCGGCGACGGCTTCTGGCGGCCCGCCGGCGACGATCGCGTCCGGCCTCATCACCTGCCCCGCCTGCGAGGAGGCCTCTGATGGCGCGCCTGTCCAAGATCCTCGGCCCCGATGGCCGGCCCGTCGACCTCGACGCCTTGTTCGACAAGGCGAAGGCCGGCCCGACGCTCACCGGCGTGCGCTCGCCCATCTCCGGCCACCCTGCGGATGGGCTCACGCCGGCGCGCCTGGCGCGCATCCACCGGGCCGCCGCCCAGGGCGACATCCTCGCCTACCTGGAGCTGGCCGAGGATATCGAGGAGCGCGACCTGCACTATGCCGCCGTGCTCGGCACGCGGAAGCGGCAGGTCTCCCAGATCCCCATCACGGTGGAAACGGCGAGCGACGATCCCGAGCACATCAAGCACGCGGATTTCGTCCGCGACTGGCTTGCCGAAGGGGTGCTCGACGCGGCTCTTTTCGACCTCTGCGACGCCATCGGAAAGGGCTTCTCGGTCCTCGAAATCGAGTGGGAGACCACGCCCGAACGTATCGCACCGAGTTCGCTCACATGGCGCGACCCGAGGTGGTTTAGCTTCGATGAACTGAGCCTCGACGAGGTCATGCTGTACGAGGGCATCGGCAAGGAGCCGCTGGCCCCGCACAAGTTCATCACCCACCGGCACAAGTCCAAGAGCGGGCTCACCATCCGCTCCGGCCTCGCTCGCGTCGCATCGTGGGCGTGGATGTACAAAGCTTTCACGCTGCGCGATTGGGCGCTCTTCTGTCAGAACTACGGCATGCCCATCCGCCTCGGCCGCTACGGCGCCGGCGCCCTCCACGAGGACAAAGAGGTGCTGTGGTCGGCGGTGGCCAACATCGCCGGCGACTGTGCCGCCATCATCCCCGAGAGCATGCGGATCGAGTTCGTCGAGCTGAAAAACGCGGCGGATGGCTCGAAGCTCTATGAGGCGCGCGCGAGCTGGATGGACGCCCAGATCTCCAAGCTCGTGCTGGGGCAGACGGCCACCACGGATGCCAATCCGGGAAGTCATGCTGCTGGGCAGACTCACCGCCTGGTGCAGGAGGACATGGAGCGGGCCGACGCCAAGCTCATCGCGGCGACCCTCAACCGCCAGCTCATCCACCAGATGGTGGCCTTCAACTTCGGCCCCCAGCCCAAGTATCCGGTGCTGCGCATCGGCCGGCCGGACGAACTACCCATCGGCGAGATCGTCACCGCCCTCGAAAAGCTCGGGCCGCTGGGGCTGGAGGTGGAAGAGAGCCAGATCCTCGACCGTCTCGGCCTCACCGAGGCCGCCAAGGCGACCGAGGGCAAGATCGTGCGCAAGATCGGCGGGCGGCCGAAGCCGGCGGAGGCAAAGCCGCAGATCCTGCCCGGCCTGCCGGGTGGCCCGCCGCTCGATGGCGGCCGCCCGCCGGCGGCTGGCCTCACCCGTCATCTGGTGTCGCTCCACGCCTCCGCCCCTGACCCGGAATATGTGGATGCGCTCACGGTGCGCCTGGCTGCGGAGATGAGCGGCGTCATGGCCGGCCTCACCGGCGAGATCCGCCGCGCCTTCGACGAGGCGAGCGACATGCGCGACCTGGCCGACCGCCTGGAGCGCATGCAGCTCGACCCGAAAGCATTCGCCGAGGCAATGACGCGTGGCATGGCGCTGGCCCACCTGGTGGGGCAGGCCGCCCTGGTGGATGAGCTGCGCCTCGAGGTCTGACCGGCGCCATGGCCACCACCCTCAGCGCGCTGGACCTGCCCTTCGACGAGGCCATCGCCTTCCTGCGGCAGAAGGCGAATGTCACGTCGCGGGACTACACCGATGTCTGGGGCAAGGCCAACGTCAAGTCGTACACTGTTGCCGGTGCCAGCACTGAGGCCCTCGTTAACGACTTCCGCGCCGAGACGGCGAAGGCGCTGGAGACGGGCACCTCGATCCAGGAGTTCCGCAAGACCTTCGACAAGATCGTCACCAAGCACGGCTGGGACCACACCGGCACGCCCGGCTTCCGCTCGCGGATCATCTTCGAGACCAACCTAGGCATGGCCTACAGCGCCGGCCGCTATGCCCAGCAGACCGAGACTGAGACCCTCGCCGCCTTCCCCTTCTGGCAGTACGTGCACTCCGGCGCGCTGCATCCGCGCAAGCAGCACCAGGCGTGGAACGGCCTGACCCTGCGCGCCGACGATCCGTTCTGGAAGACCCACTACCCGCCCAATGGCTGGCGCTGCGGGTGCCGCACCCGTCCGGTCTCGGCCCGCGGGATGGCCCGCATGGGCAAGTCCGGGCCGGACACGGCGCCCCCCATCAAGCTCATCGAGCACACCATCCGCAAGACCGGCGAGGTGATCCGGGTGCCGGAGGGAATCGATCCGGGGTTTGACTACAATGTCGGCCAGGAGTGGACCGGACAGGCACCGCAGATCCCGGCCAATGCCACCCTGACGGCCAAGACCGGCGCACCGCCTCCGGCCTCGCCCCCGCCGCCTCCGGCCGCTCCTGCCGCGCCGCCACCTCCACCAGCGTCCGATCCGGGGCCGGTGCTGGTGATGCCGCCTGTGCCGCCGGCGCCGGGCGTGCCGATCCCGCCGCCACCTCGGGGCGTCGTGCCGCGATCGCCGGCGCCCGCCCGACCCGCGCCCCCGGCCGGGCAGCCGATCCGGCCGAAACAGAAGGAGCTGGATCTCGGGCCGGTCCCGGCCCTTCCGGTGCGGCCGCGCGCTGCGAACGTGCGGATCACGCCCCGGATCGATCCGGAGCGCCCGGCCTGGCCGTGGAAGCCCCAGCCACGCCGCAAGCCGATACAGATGGAGATCAGCAACGCCGCGCTCGACCAGGCCGAGAAGCTGGGTATTTTCAGAAACCACCGCGAGGCCCGCCGGCTGGCCAACGAGCTGATGGCCGGCATACCGGACAGCCTGTCCGTCAAGGCCTCCTGGGAAGCCGGAGACAAGGCGGTGCGGCTTGTCGTCGACCACGCCGAGGTCCGGCTGGAGCGGACATTCTGGCGCGATGCCGACGGGCTGGTCGTTGACCATGACCTGTTCTGGATGCTGCAAAAGCATCAGGGCAAGGGGGGCGCGAAGCGGATGCTCAGGACGAGCTTCGCAGCCTACGACCGGATTGGCGTGGCCAAGGTCCAGGTCCACGCCAATATCGACGTCGGGGGCTATACGTGGGCCCGCTCCGGCTTCCGGGTCGAAGACGCCGAGGACATGCGGGATCTGCTCCGCGACGCCGCCAGCACCTACAGTCCCACGATGCGTCTCGAGCTGCTGCGTGTCGTCGAGTCGTCTTCCGACACCGAGTTGATGTATAACGTCGCGACGGTCACCGATGCGGGTGGCCCGTTTGGAAAACAAGTGCTGCTGGGATCTGACTGGTTCGGCGTGGCCGACCTGGTTGATCCGGTGCACCGGGATTTGCTGGCCAGGGCGCTCCGATGACCAAGGTTGTCTACGATTTCATCGATCGCCCGGAGGGGCCTGTGATCGACGGCAGCGAGGAATTTCTGAATCCGGAGGATCGGGTGACCCCGGCCGACCTCGCCTCTCCCTATTACGGTGCGTTGCGCGACGCGCAAAAGCGCGCCGGGCGCTGGCCCGCCAAGCGGCCGGCTCACTGGCGTCCCCTGGCGCCGGCGGGCACAGCCACCGAATGAGCGGCGCCACCCTCGAAACCACGGTTGTCGGGCAGGCCGCCCAGCTCGCCTTCAAAAAGCTCCGCCTCCTGATGACCGACACCACGCCCGTCATGCGGGCGATCGGCGTTGCCCTGGTGGAGGAGGTGCACACCCGCTTCGAGCGCGCCGTGGACCCGCAGGGCAATCCCTGGAAGCCGCTCCTGCCCGACTACGCCGCGATGAAGCGTGGCCCCGGCATTCTGCGGGAGAGCGCCATGCGCGGCGGCCTCATGGGCTCGATCACCTTCAGGGCCAACCATGAGAGCGTCGAGGTCGGCACCAACAAGATCTACGCGGCGGTCCACCAGTTCGGCGCCACCATCCGGCCGGTGCATGCGCCCTACCTCGTCTTCCGCCTTGCGAGCTACGCAGTACATGCCCTCAGCGTGACCATTCCGGCCCGCCCCTACCTCGGCATCGGGCCGTCCGGCGAGAGGGTGATTTTCGAGGTGCTGGACGACGCCGTCGACCGTGCTGTCGGCCCGTACCGGATCGGCATGGCTTGAGAGCCGAATAAGAGGCCATAAGAGGCGCGTGGCAGGCCTCGACAGGTCCGGGGCGGGCGAAGTACCCATAGAGGGAAGATTGCCCGCACTCGCCCCTCGCAATCGGTCGCCTCGTCGCAGCCCGTAGCGCGCATCGTCCAGCAGCTGACATCTGTCCTCATGGCCTCCCCGGTGTTGACCGAGGCACTGTCGCCGTCATGCACCGCGACGTGATCCTCTTCTCCGCCTTCGCCGCCGGCGACATCGTGCCCGAATGGGTGCACTTGGCGCCGACCGGCACCTTCAAGGGCCGCGACGGGCGTGGCCCGTACACGCTCGACGCCCAGGCGGTGCTGGCCGATTTCGCAGCAGGCGACCGGCGCCCCATCGACGAAAACCACGCCATCGACAAGGCCGCGCCCGAAGGTCGCCCGTCTCCGGCCCGCGGCTGGATTGTCGCCCTTGAGGCTCGCGGCGACGGCATCTGGGGCCGCGTCGAGTGGACCGACACCGGGCGGCAGCTGCTCACCGACAAGGCCTATCGCGGCATCTCTCCCGCGCTGCGGGTGGCCGCCGGCGGGCGTGTGCTGGGCATCGCCCGTGCCTCCCTCGTCAACGATCCCAACCTCCTCCTCACCTCCCTCCACAATCGGAGTTCAGACCACATGGACCTCGTCAAGCTGCGGGAGGCCCTCGGCCTTGCCGCCGATGCGTCGGAGGCGGCGATCCTCGCCGCCCTCGGCCAGCAGAAGACGGACCTCGCCACGCACCAGGCGCAGACGGCGTCCATCGCCGCCGCGCTCGGCCTCGCCGCCGGCGCCACCGGCGACCAGGTCGTGACCGAGCTGCAGTCCCGCCAGGGCGATGCCAGCAAGCTCGCCGCCGTGAAGACGGGCCTCGCCGCCGCCGGGATCGACTTCGACAAGGTGAGCGCAACGCAGATTGAAACCCATCTGCGTGCCGGCGGCGGTGGCACGGAAGTCACCACCCTGCGCACCACCGTGACCGAGCTGCAGTCGCAGCTGACCACGCTGAAGAACGACACCGCCAAGGAAAAGGCGGTCGCGTTCGTCGATAGCCAGATCGTGGCCGGCAAGATGATCCGCACCCTGCGCGACCACTACATCGAGCGGCACATGCGCGAGCCCGATGCGGTGGAGAAGGAGCTGGCCGCCCTGCCATCGCTGCACATGGCCGGACGACGCGCGGCGCCCGCCGGGACGCAGGACGGCACGGCCCTCACGGACGCCGACCGCGAGGTCTGCGAGCTAATGGGGCTCGACCCCAAGGCTTTCGCGGCGACCAAAAAGACCCGGATGGAGGTGCTGTGATGGTCGCGCTGACCCGGGACCGCGGCACGCTGGAGCGCATCGCCGCGCGCAACTTCTCGATCCCGGCGGCGGCATCGAAGGTGTTTTACGCCGGCGCCATCCTCGCGCTCGATACGGCCACGGGCTACGGCACGCCCGGTGCCACCGCCACCACCCTGCGCGGGCTCGGCCGCGTGCGCCGCGCCGTCACCAGCCCGGCGACTCCGGGAACCGTGAATGTCGAGTACGAGCGCGGCCTGTTCCGCTACTCGAACTCCAGCGCGGCGGACCTCATCACCCGCGCCGATATCGGCACCACCGCCTACATGGTCGATGACCAGACGGTGGCCAAAACCAACGGCAGCAACACCCGCTCGGCCGCCGGCATCATCCGCGACGTGGATGATCTGGGCGTCTGGATCGAGTTCTGAGGGGCACCCCGCACATGATCGTCAATCGTCCCACTCTCCTGACGCTGGGCGTCGGGTTCCACACCGCCTTCAATAACGGCCTCGGCCAGGGCGAGAGCCTGTATCCGCGCATCGCCTCGCGCGTCCCGTCCACCACCGGTGAGCAGGAGTATGGCTGGCTCGGCAAGGTGCCCAACATCCGCGAGTGGATCGGCGACCGCCAGGTCCAGAACATCACCAGCTCGTCCTACCGCATCCGCAACAAGGACTGGGAGCTGACCCTCGGCGTCGACCGCAACGACATCGAGGATGACAACATCGGCATCTACGGGCCGCTGTTCCAGGAGATGGGTTCATCGGTGGCCTCCGCCTATGACCGTTCCGTCTGGGCGCTGCTCAAGGCCGGCTTCACCACGCCCTGCTACGATGGCCAGTATTTCTTCGACGTCGACCACCCCGTGCTAGCGGAGGACGGTGTCACCGTGCGCTCCGTCGCCAACACGGACGGCGGCACTGGCGCGCCCTGGTTCCTCGTCGACGACAAGCGCACCCTCAAGCCGATCATCCTGCAGGTCCGCAAGGACTGGCAGTTCGTGCCCAAGGACAAGCTGGACGACGACAACGTCTACCACTCCAAGAAATTCATCTATGGCGTCGATGGCCGCTACAACGTCGGCTACGGCTTCTGGCAGTTTTCCTGGGGCTCCAAGCAGCCGCTGACGGCCGCTGCTTATTCCGCCGCCCGTGCGGCGCTGAGCGGCATGACCGGTGACCATGGTCGGCCCCTGGGCATCGTGCCTCGCACCCTCATCGTGCCGCCGGCGCTGGAGGAAGTGGGCCGCGAGATCCTGCAAAGCGAACGCAACGAGGTTGGCGCCACCAATCCCTGGAGGGGCACCGCCGAACTCGTCGTCGTGCCCTGGCTGACCTGAAAGAGGCGCCCATGCTCAAGATCATCTGTGCCCATCCGGGCCTGCGCCGCGCCGGCGTGGCGCACCCCGCCATCAAGACCTGGCCGGACGGCTCCTTCTCACAGACCCAGCTCGCCCAGCTGCAGGCGGACCCTGCCTTCACGGTCGAGGTGGTGGCGGACGGCGAGGTCACCGTGGCGTCCGGCCCCGATCAGCCGACCGTCGAGGGCGTCCTGCGGCTGCTGCTGCGGGGCACCCCCACCGACGCGCTCATTGGGGAGCTGACCCACGCGGTGACCTCTGCCCTCGCCATGGGCGCCAGCCCTGCCGCCTTCCAGGACGCCGCGAACAGCATCTTCGTGAAGCATGCCTACGTGGCCGATACCAATCCCGAGGGGGCGCCGACGCCACCGCCGGCTGATGCGGGGCTGTCTCCGGATGGTCCCATGCAGGCCGGCACCGGCGATGCCCCGGACAACGCCGCAGCCACCGTCACCGGGCAGCCTGGTGCGGAGGGCGTCCTCTCCACCACTGACCTGGGGAAGGTGGAGGAAAGCGGCGAGGCGTCGGAGGCGGCGGCGGCCGTCGCCTCCGAGCCGACCTCTTCGGAACCGGTCTCTGCGCCGGCCAAGAAGTCCCGCACCACCAAGTCCACCAGCTGAGCGGAGCGCGCATGTCGACCAATCCGCTCATGCCGGGCCGCATCGTCCATTACGTGTTGCCCGAGACCAATCCGCGGGCCGGCGAGATCCGGCCCGCCATCATCGTGCGCGTCAACACCGGCCTGGATCATCCCGGCCTGGGCGGCCTGTGCAACCTCAAGGTCGTGACGGACGGCCCCAACGACGACTTCCTGCCCGATCTCTGGGTGGGCAGCGTCCCCTTTTCCGAACAGCCGGAGCCCGGTTGCTGGAGCTGGCCCCGCCCGGTGGGTCTTGAGAGGCCGCGGTCGTGAGCTACGCGACCGTCACCGACATGACCTCGCGCTTCGGCGCCGTCGAGATGCTCCGCGTCTCGGTCGCCGATGGCCTCCTGCCGCCCGAGGGCGAGCCCATGCCCACGGGCCGCATTGAGCAGGCCCTGTCGGATGCGTCGGTGCTGGTCGATAGCTATCTGCGGGCGCGGTACGCCGTGCCCGTGGCGCCGCCGCCGGCCGAGCTGGTGCGCGCCGCATGCGTGCTCGCCCGCTATGACCTCGCCCATGGCGGCGACCGCGAACCCTCGGAACAGATGCGCCTGGCGCGCAAGGAGGTGCTGCTCTGGCTGGAAAAGCTCGGCTCCGGTGCGGCCTCGCTGGAAGGCGTGGTGCCGGTCTCGGCCGCCTCCGGCGCCCGCACCTCCGACCGGCTGCGCGCCTTCACCACCCGCCCTGACGGAGGCCTGTGATGGTCAAGCACGTCGCCAAGGATGGCAGGGTGTATTTCACACCCCTCGCTGCGCTGCTCGTACTGGCCGACACGGATGGTCGGCAGGTCTACGTCCACGCCCGCAAGATCGTGTGCATGTATCGGGTGCCCAATGCGCAGCACACGATGATCCGCATGGACAACGGCGACAACCTCATTGTCCGCGACACGCCCGAGGACATCCTGCAGCTCCTCTGCGCGGAGGAAATCCATGCCCGCGCTTGACCCCATCTCTGAGATCCACCGGGCCATCGAGCCCCTTCTGCGCCCGTATTTCGAGCGTGGCATTTGGGTGATCGAGCCGGTGCCGTTTCCGATGTCGCTCGACGAGTTCAAGCGGCTGATGCGGGCGACGCCCTGGATCGGCATTGCCTGGCGCGAGTTTGCGGTCGACACCAATGCCGGCCGCTCCCTCATGGGGCAGCACCAGCTGGCTCTCACCATCGTCGCCAAGAATGCCGCCGGCCTTGATGGACGCTTCTTTGGCGACCGCCTCAGTCCCGGTCTCTATCCGTCGTTGGTGACGGCCGCGGCCGTGCTGCACGGCAAGACGCTGCCTGACATCGGCACCCTCAACGTGACCCGCGCCGGCCAGTCCTACGCCGAGGGCTACGGCGACCTGGGCGCCGTCGTCGGCCTCATCGAGCTGTCCGTGCGCACCAAGTTCGGGGACGTGCTCGGCGCGGTCGAGGCCGCCCCCGACTTCGCCCGCCTCGTCTCCTCCTTCGAGCTGCAGCCGCCGGCGGACGGGCGCGAGCCCGTCACCGACACCATCGACCTGCCCGGAGCCTCCGCACCATGAGCGACGTTCTGAAGAGCGACCCTGTGATCTACGTCGTCCCCGCCGAGGGCCTCACCCTGCCGCTGCCGGACGGCAAGCCCTGGCCGGCCGGCGGCGCTTGGGCGGAACGCGACGAGTACGTGCGCCGGCGCCTCGCGGACGGCGACCTGGTGCTCGCCGAGCCGCCCGCCGAACCCGAGTCGGCCGAGGTGCCGGCCGAGCCTGAACCTGTGGCAGACGCCCCGGCCGAGGTCGAAGCCGCCGCCGAACCCGCCACCAAGCGCCGCCGGAGCTGACCATGACCATCTCTTTCGACGAGATCCCGTATGACTGGCTCAAGCCCGGCAATTACACCGAGGTCAAGGCCAACTATGACCGCATGGGCAAGGTGGCCTATCCGGCCCGCACCCTGCTCATCACCCAGAAGCTTGCCGCAGGCTCGGCCGCGGCGCTGCAGCAGGTGCGCATCACCCGCCCCGACCAGGGCCGGGCGCTGTTCGGCGCGGGCTCGGTGGGCGCCGATATGGTCGAAACCTACAAGCTCGCCAACAAGACCGGCGATCTCTACGCCATCGGCGTGGCCGACGCCGGCACCGGCGTCGCCGCAACCGGCTCCTTCACCTTCGCCGGCGCCGGCGGAGGCCCGCTGCCCCTCTATGTCGGCAAGGTGCGTATCCCGCTTGCCGTGACGGCGGCCATGACGGCCGCCCAGATCGCCAGCGCCGCCGCCGCCGCCATCAATGCCGTCGCCACCCTGCCGGTGACCGCCGTTGCCGCCCTGGCCGTCTGCACCATCACCGCCAAGCACAAGGGCGAGGTGGGCAATGGGCTCCAGCTGGCCGTTGCCCGCCGCCAGGGCGACAGCGTGCCGGCCGGCCTCACCGTGACGGTGGCGCCCCTGTCCGGCGGCGCCAACAATCCGGACATCACCCCGGTGCTGGACGCCATCGCCGCCCAATGGTTTTCCGACATTGTCGTGCCGTGGGACGACGCCACCACCCTGACGGCGCTCGCCGCCAATCTCGCGGCCCGCTACCAGGCCATGGGGAAGAAGGACGGCCACCTCTACGTGGGCCACGCGGGCACCTTCGGCGCGCTGACCACCAAGGGCGGGCTTACCAACGCGCCCCAGATCTCCGGCATGGGCGCCAAGGCCTCGCCTTCGCCGCCGTGGGTATGGGCCGCATCGCTCGCCGGCGTGGCGGCCTTCCAGCTGGCCAACGACCCGGCCCGCCAGCTGCGCACCCTTGCGCTGCCCGGCGTTGAGGCGCCGGCCGAGGCCGATCGCTTCAGCGACACGGAGCAGGATCTCCTGCTCAAGGGCGGCATCTCCACCTTCAACGTGTCGGACGATGGCACGGTGAGCATCGACCGCGTGGTGACCACCTACAAGGTGTCGCCTCTGGGCGTCACCGATCGCGCCTGGCTCGACATCATGGTGCCCAAGACCATGAGCCGCGTGCGCTACGACTGGGCGAGCTACGTCAGCCTGCTCTATCCCCGCAGCAAGCTCGCTGAGGATGGCTCGCTCGCCGCCGAGGCCGATGACAGCGGCGTGGTGGTGACGCCCATGCGCATGCACGGCAGCTGGAGCGCGCGCTGCCAGAAGTATGAGCGCTGGGGCTGGCTCCAGAACACGAAGGAGACGGTGCGCCAGTCGGTGTTCGCCATCGACGACACCGACAATGACCGCCTCAACGCGCGCCAGCAGGTGAACATCATCGGCAACATGATGGTGCTCGCCAGCAGCCTGGAATTCTGGGCCTGACGCCCATCACCTGAAGGAGACGCGACGTGGCACAGGTGCTCGGCATCATCGACATCATCTGGCGGGGCAAGAAGATCCCCGTCGAGAAGGGCGCCAAGCTCAAACTGGGCGGCATCAAGAACAACCCCGTCACCTATGGACGCCGCGTCAGCCGCGCCCAGGAGTTCATGGCGTCGGAAATCTCCGCCACCACCCACCTGGAGCGGGGCAAGAGCTACAGCGACATCTACGATGAGGGCGAGGGCGAGCTGCAGTGCATCTGCGACACTGGCCACACCTTCGTCTTCCCGGAGGCGTTCCTCACGGACATCCCGGAGATGACGGGTGGCGAGGGCGGCAAGATGGATCTGAAGTGGTCTGCCGGTTTGTATGAGGAGATCATGGCGTGACGAACAAACAGATCCTTGCCGTCGACATCGACGAGACCAAGCCGACCAGCGCGGCGACGGCCTCGACGTCCACCACCGCCCTGGATCTGGTCGAGGAGGCCGGCCCGTCCGTCGTGGTGGATGAGGATGCGGACCTCGCCGGCGGCCTGCCGCCGCGCGCCGTGACCAACGCGGATGGCTCGATCACGCTGCCGCTGCGCCACCCCGTGACGTTGCAGATCAAGTCCTCGTCCGGCGGCGTGCGCAGCGAGACCTATGACAAGCTCACCTTCAACCGCTTTGTCGGCGCCGACCTGCGGGCCATCCAGTCGACGGCCAAGGACAGTCAGGGGACCGTCATCCTCGCTCGCTCGGCCCGCATCCGCGAAGCCGTGATGGCAGTCCTCTATGATCGGATGGACGGCGCCGACATCATGGATGCCATCAAGATCGCAGAGGTTTTTTTGGGCGGTGGCCGGACGAAGCCGGAGTGATCCTGGCCGGGATCGCGGCCAACACCGGCTTCTCCATGCGCGATGTCGAGGGCCTCGACGATGTCGGCGCCAAGTGGTGGTGGAACGCCTGCATGGCGTTCCAGAAGGCTGCATCTGAGGGGAGCAAGTAGTGTCCGGCAAAACCCTCGACGTCTCGATCCTCGTGCGCCTGGTGGACCGTGTCACCGGCCCGCTCTCAGTGCTCCAGCGCAAGTTCGCCGGTCTCGCCCAGCTGAGCCAGCGCATCGGCATCCTCGGCGCCGCCGTCGCCGGTATCTCGTTTGCCGTGCCGCTGGCGTCGGCTGCAGCCTATGACCAACAGCTGCGCGACATGGCGGTGACCGCCGGCGAGTTCGGCCAGGGCGCGGAGCGTATGATCCGCAAGGTCGGTCGCGATATGGAGCAGTTGGCGCTCAAGACAGGCATCGCCTCCAAGGCGCTTGCAGATGCACGGGGTGTCCTGGTGTCCGGCGGCTTCGACAATGGCCTCGTCACCGATCTCATGCCCACCATCGGCAGGGTGTCCAAGGCGGCGAGCGCCGACCCCATCGATACCGCCAAGACTGCCGGTGCTCTCGCTGGCCCCCTCAAGATCGCCGCAGCTGACATGGAGCAATCGCTGGCGATGCTCGTGGTCGCCGGCAAGCTGGGGGCGTTCGAGTTCAAAAATATGGCGAAGGAGCTGCCGGGGCTGGCGGCTCAGATGAACAATCTCGGCGTGACCGGCAAGGAGGCTGTAGCCTCCCTTGGTGCAGGGCTTCAGATTGCGATGAAGGCGACGGATTCGCCGGCAACGGCCGCGAACAACATGAAGAATTTTCTCGCCAAGCTGAACGCGCCTGAGACCGTGAAAAACTTTGAGGAGGCCGGCGTCAACCTTCCCGCCGTTAAGGCAGACGCCGTGGCCAAGGGGATCAACCCGGTCGAAGCGGTCATTCAGAAGCTGATGGACCTGACCAAGGTGCCGCAGAAGGAGATCGATGCGATCTACAAGCGGTCGAAGGATGCCGGGAAAACCGATGTCGAGGCGGCAGAGGATGTGAAGTCGCGGATCGAGCAGGCGCTGGCAGGATCGAAGGTCGGCAAGCTCTTCGGCGACATGCAGGCGCTGGATTTCATTACACCGATGCGCATCTACACCCAGCTCTACAAACAATATACGGAGGCCATCAAGGCGGCCGACGTTGGTGTGATCGGTCGAGATTCGGAAACCCAGCTCGCCGGCCTCGACAGCGCCCTGAAGGAAACAGCCGAAATCTCTGAACAGGCCGGCCGCCGGATCGGGGACGGCTTCGCTCCCGTCCTGTTGCAGGTCAACAAGGGCCTCAAGGCCGCACTGGGATGGATGCGGGAGGTGGATGAGGCGTATCCCAGCCTGATCGATTACACCCTCCTGGGTGTCGGCGCGTTCCTCGCCCTGGTGGTCGCGCTCGCCGCGCTGGGGCCAGCGTTCGCCATCATCTCCGCTGGCTTTGGGGTTCTTCTGCTGCTCTGGTCGCCCATTGGCGCCGCCATCATGGGCATCGCGGCGCTCGCGGTGCTGGTTTGGGCCAACTGGTCGACGGTGGGGCCGATGTTCGCCCGCATGTGGGAGGGCATCAAGACGGTGTTCTCCGGCTTCGTCGAGTGGGTCGCCGGCATCTTCACCCTCGATTCCAAGCGAGCGGCCGATGGCGTGCGCACTATGTTTGAGGGTCTCGCCACCATCGCCGGTGGCCTGTGGGACCTCGTCAAGGTGTCCTGGACGGGCTTCGTGGCGTGGATCGATGGCTGGACGGCCGGTGCCTTCACCGGCGCGATCAACGGCATCAAGGCCGCGTGGCAAGGCCTGATCGACTGGTTCAAGTCGCACGTGCCCAGCTTCGACATCCAGATGCCAGATTGGGTCAAGCGCCTCTATGGCGGGCAGATGGCAACCCTGCCGGCGGTCGACGCACCCGTCAATCCAATGGGCGACGGCACCGGCTGGTCGGCGCCGGGCTTCGCGGCGCCGACTGCGGCGGCCGGCACCACCAAGGTCGGCGGCGAGATCATCGTGCGCGCCGAGCCCGGCACCGAGGCGCGGGTGCAGTCGGACAACCCCGCGGTGCCCATGGTGCAGGATCGCGGCCTCGTCCTCGGTCGGCCGTGAGGGTTTTATGGATCCTGAATTCGATCCCATCGCCAAGTGCTCGCCTCGGTACGTGTTTCTGCTTGAGCGCGAACTTGATCGGCGGCGGACAAGGCGCAGAGCGTTGATTGTGAGCGCCTCGCTCAACGTGCTTCTGGTGTTCTTCTTCGCCATCCTCTTCGCTGGTGGAGCGCTGTGCCCATGAGCATCTGGAGCGACGCCTCGGACCTGCTGCCCGGCCTCAAGCCGGGCGCCTTCCGTGGCATCCCTTTCTTCATTCCGGACATCTCCCACTCGGTCGGCCGGCGCATCGTGCTGACGTGGTTCCCCGGCAAGGATGCGCCGGCGGCGGATGACCTGGGGCGGTCGGATGGGCGCATCACGGTGCGCGGCCTGGTGCTTGGCGACGACTATGTCGCCCGCGCTCTGGCCCTGCAGGGCGCCTTCCAGCAGGCTGGCCCCGGCACCCTGCTGCATCCCTGGCTCGGCGAGATGCGCGTCGTAGTGCCCGAGGACGGGGCGCAGATCTCCTTCCGCTCCACCGAGCTGCGGATGGTGAGTGTCGACGTCACCTTCATGCCCGTTCCGCGGGGGGTGGCTTTCGCCGGTTCGTCTCTTTCGGCCCTCTTATCGTCTGCTTCCGGGCTGCTTTCCGCCGCCACGACCTTCAGCGCCAGCGCGCTTTCCGGGCTCGCCGTGGCGGTGGGCACCTGGTCCTCCGCCATGACCACCGCGCTTGGCATGGGCACGGTGGTGTCGTCGCTGGTCGCCGCTTCATCGGCCGCTGCATCCCTGGAGCTGCTGATCGAGGCGAGCCAGGCCACCTTGTCGACCGCCACCACCGCCGGCGCCGGCGCCACCTCCGCAGCAGCGGTCGCCGCCGCCCTCACCGCCCTCGCCACGCCCGTGGCCGACACCGCGATCGGCACGCCCACCGCCGCCATCGGCATCGGCGGGAGCGCGAGCGCGCCGGTGGCGGCGCTGACGGCGCGGGCGGGCACGACGCTCCTGCTGCAGATGGCGGATGCCATGCGCGCCACCGCCGCCCTGGGCGCGCCGGCTGCAGGTGTGCGCCTCACCGCCCAGCTCGCGACGCTGGCCGAGGCCGCCCGTGTCGCCGCCGAGATCGACCATGAGAGCCGCCAGGAGGCGCAGTCCTGGCACGATGCGCTCGATGCCGCCCTCGACACTGCGGCCGACGACGTGGCCGCCATGGCAGAGAGCCTGCCGGCGGAGGTCGCCCCGCTGTGGGGTGCCGTCGCCGAGCTGCGGGGCGCGCTGGCCCGTGACCTCAACGAGATCATCGGCCGCCTGCCTGCGGTGCGGCAGGTGACGCCGGCGGGCACCGTCTCCGCCTGGATCATCGCCACCGCGTTCGCCGGTGACGATCCCGCCGCCATCGTGCCCATGCTCGATGACATCGTCGCCCGCAATCGGCTCCGCCAGCCCGGCGCCGTGCCGCCCGAGCCGCTGGAGATCCTGCTGTGACGGGGGCCATGACCGACCGCATCTCCCTGACCATGGGCGGCCAAGTCTATCGCACATGGACCTCCTTCGAGCTGACACGCGACCTCTCGGAGATCTCCGGCAGTTTCCAGGCGGAGCTGCGCGACGCGACCCGCCACGTCTCATTTCCCTGGGCGGACCTGATGGACCTGCGCGCCCAGGTCACGGCCGGCCTGGAGGTGACCGTCGCCATCGATGGCGAGCCGGTGCTCAAGGGCTGGGTCGACGAGATCACGCCCCGCTGCGGCGGCCAGGTGAGCGTGTCCGTGTCCGGCCGGGACAAGACCTGCGACCTCATCGACTGCGCCGCCACGGTCAAGGGACCGTGGGAGTACCGCCGGCAGAAGATCGACAAGATCATCGCGGCCATCGTCAAGCCGTTCGGGCTCACGGTGCGGGCGGATGTGGACCTGGGCGACCCCATCGACCGCGTGTGCATCGACGTCGGCGAGGTCGCGATGTCGGCGATCGAAAAGCTCTGCCGCCAGCGCCAGGTGCTGGTGTTGTCCGATGGCGTGGGTGGCATCGTGCTCACCCGCGGCGGCAAGGGGCGCGGCCCGGCCGACCTGGTCTTTCCCGGCGGCAATGTGATCGAGAGCGCCGGCAGCGACAGCATGCGCGAGCGCTTTTCCGAGTACCACGTGGTGGCACAGGGCGAGAAGGCCGGCGGCAAACGCAAAAAGAAGCCGGCCAAGCTGGACGTCATCGCGCACCCGCTGGGCGAGGGCGGTTCTTCAGGCGGCTCGGGTGGCGCGTCGAGCGGTGCCTATGAGCAGACTGGGACCAAGATCGTCGGCACCGCCAAGGATGACGCGGTCAAGCGCTACCGGCCCATGGTGGTGCTCGCCCGCAACCAGTGCGATGCCAAGATCGCCCAGGCTCAGGCCGAGTGGATGTCGCGCACAGCGCGCGCCGCCGCCATCAAGCTCGATTATCCGGTGCGCGACTTCCAGGCCGGCGGCAAGCTGTGGCGCCCCAATGAGCTGGTGATGGTCAAGGACAGTTTCCAGGCGATTTATCGCGACCTGCTGATTGCCGGCCTCGTTTACAGCTACGGCGCCCAGGGTGCGGTCACCAAGCTGCGACTCACCGGCCCGGAGGCGTTCGACCTGGAGCCCGAGGGCAACAGGGCGAAGAACCACACCCAGCCGAAAAAGCTCGACACCGTCGCCCACGATCTATGAGGACATAATGATCAAAGAGCTGGCGATGCAGCTGCGCGGCCTGGTCACACGGGCCACGGTGAGCACCGTGGACGACACCGGCGAGACGCAGACGGCAACCCTGCAGGGCCGCGCCGGCGCCGAGATGACCGAGGTGGAAATCCTGCAGCCGTTCGGCTTCGCATCTACCCCACCGGACGGCGGTCTCGTCATCGTGCTGGCGGTGGGCGGCGACCAGGGCGACCCGGTCGCGCTCCCCATCGCCGCGCCGGGCTCGCGAATGGGCAAGGTGCCTGCGGGCGAGGCGGTGCTCTACGGCAAGGACGGCTCGCGAGTGCACGTCAAGGCGGATGGCAGCATCGACGTCGTCAGCTCCAAGGCCGTGCACGTGGCAATCCCGGATGTTGCCGAGTTCGACGTGACCATGACCTATGTGCGCGGCAAGATGGCCAGCGGCGAGCGGTTCGTCGCCGGCGCGGGGTTTGCCAAGCTGGTCGCCGGCGGCCACTTCATCGCCGCCACCGCCGGCGGGCCGAAGGCTTCGGCCGCGGTGACCCTCGGCGCCGAGCCCTCGCCGGATCTGTAGCTGACACCTGTCCTCATGTCCGAGATCCCGCGCGCGCGGGATGCTGGCGGCATGGATTGGCTCGATTTCGCCCTCGTCTACGACCCGGAGACCCGCCGCGCCGACATGGAGCTTGGCGAGGACGGCGATTTCGTGCTCGACGAGACACCCGCCACACCGATGCTCATCTCCTTCGGCGCCGATCGCCGCGCCCGCGACGACGACGAGCTGCCGGGCGGCACGCCCGAGCCCTCCGAGTTCCGGGCGCGACGCGGCTGGCCGGGCGACGCCCTGGACATCGCCGGCCGCCCTGCCGGTTCCCGTCTCTGGCTGCTGCGCCGGGCCAAGGATGGCGAGCTGACCCGCCTGATGGCGGAGGAATGGACGAAAGAGGCCTTCGCCTGGGTGGCCGAAGAGACGGCCGCGCCGGCGGACATCACCGTCGAGTGGGTGCGCACCAGTGTGCTCGGCCTGCGGGTGGTGGTGGACGGCCGCGAGGCCGCGTTCGCAGTGCGGGCTGCCTGACATGCCTTTCCCCCTCAAGACACCGGCCGATCTGACCCGGCGCGCGGAAGCCTTGATGGAGGCGGCGCTGCGCAAGGCCCGTCCCAATGTCGATCCGGCTGCGATCTCCCGGTCCGTGCGCTCGCCGCGGGGCATGATCGCGGCGACCATCCGCGTCATGGTCATGCTCGTCTACGAGCTGCACCTGCATCTGCGCTGGTGGGGCGATCAGCTCTTTCCCGACACCGCCGAGGCCGAGTACCTGGTGCGTCATGCCTCGATCTGGGGCGTGACCCGCAGGCCCGCAACGCGGGCCATCGGATACGCGACTGTCGCCGGCGCCAACGGCACTGCCGTGCCCATTGATGCGGTCCTCGTGGGCGCGGGCGGCCTGCTCTACACGGTGACCGCAGGCGCCACCATCGTAGCCGGCACCGCCACCATCACGGTCCGCGCGCTCGATGCGGGCGCCGATGGCAATGCGGCGGCCGACACAAGGCTGTCCTTCCAGACCGACATCGACGGGCTCAATCCGCAGGAGGCCGTGGTCGATGCGGACGGGCTCACCGGCGGCGCGGCCATCGAGAGCCTCGCGTCGCTGCTGGCCCGGTTGCTCGCCGAGATCCGCGAGCCGGCCCATGGCGGCGCCAAGAGCGACTATCCCAAGTGGGTTCAAAACACCTTCGCTGCGGCGCGGGTGCGTACCCTGCCCAACTGGGTCGGCGAGGGCACGGTCGGGGTGTGCGTGGCCATGGGCACCGCCGCCCTGCCGCGCGTTCCGACGCCGGCGGAGCTGGAAGCCATGGCGGCGCACCTCGAAGGTCTCCGCCCGGTGACCGCTGAGGTGATCATGGTTGCCGTCGAGCTGCTCGCGGTGCCCATCACCCTCGCGGTCGATCCCGACGAGGCGCGGGTGCGGCAGGCGGTCAACGCGGCGATCCTGACCCATTTCGCGGCCGACGCGGACATTGGCGCGCGGCTCTATCGCTCGCGCCTGTCGGAGGCGATCTCCGCCGCCTCGGGCGAGTACCGCCATGAGCTGTCGGTGCCGGCCGCCGACGTAGTGCCCACCGACATCCAGCTGCCGGTGCCCGGCGCGCTCACCTGGGCGGCGCTGCCATGAGCCGCTCGGCCGAGACCATCCAGCGCGAGGGGTTGTCCCTGTACTGGCCGAGCGACGTGATCGCTCCGGTGCCGGGCGGCGTGATCGCCGCCGTGGTGGAGGCGTTCGCGGGCCTGCTGGCAGACGTCGAGGCGACCGCCGAGGCGATGGTCGACGAGTTCGATCCGCGCACGGCGGTGCTCTGCCTGCCGGACTTCGAGCGCGTGCTGGGGGCGGACCCGTGCGGGCGCGACGTCTCCACCATGAACCTGCCGGCACGCCAGCAGTTCGCCCACCAGCGCTGGACGGCCCGCGGCGGCCAGTCGATCCCCTATTTCGTCGGGCTCGCGGCCAAGCGCGGCGTCGCCATCACCATCGAGGAGGTCCACCTCAGCGAGGTGGATGCGGTCGAGGTGGACTTCGAGCTGGTGGAGCCACCCGAGCAATTCATCTGGACCGTCCAGATCCCGCTCGGCTCCTGGACCGACTTCATCGTCGACGAGTCCGGTGCAGACGAGCTGCTCTACGACTTCACCCTGGCCGACATCGAGTGCGACATCATGCGGGCCGCCCCCGCGCACACCCGTGTCGTCTTCACGTACCTGCCCGGCGAGGAGGGCTGATCCATGGACCGCATTACCGGCACCAACACGGCCGATCTCGGCGGCGGCAAGCGGGGCTTCCGGGGCCGCGATACCAATGCCGGGTTGCCCGGCACCCGGCTGACGGCAGGCTGGGCGAATGCCGTCCAGGAGGAGTTGCTCGCGGTCATCGAAGAAGGCGGGCTCGTGCCCTCGGATGCCGATCGCGCCCAGATCGCGGAGGTGCTGCGCAGGTTGGTGCAGCAGGGCATCTGGACCTATGCGGCCGCCGGCGGCACCGCCAACGCCCTGACGCTGGCGGTCACGCCGGCGCCGACGCTGGCCACCGGCCTCAGCCTGCTGATCAAGGTGGCTACCAGCAACACTGGCGCCGCCACGCTCAACATCAATGGCGGCGGAGCGCTTGCGATCGTGCGGCGCGACGGCTCCGCCCTGCAGGCGGGCGACCTGCCCGCCGGGGGCATGGTGCAGATCAGCTACGATGGCGCGGCGTGGCAGCTGGTCCACACGCCGCAGAGCGGCGCGACGGGCCTGCCGATCCTGCCCTACGTGGCGGCCACCGGCAGCGCCAATGCGCTGGTGGCCACCTTCGCCCCGGCACTGCCCCAGCTCGGCAACGGCCTGGCGATCGAGGTCAAGATCGCCGCCACCAACACCGGCGCGGCCACCATCAACGTCAACGCCCTTGGCGCCAAGTCTGTGCTGCGCTCGGACGGCTCGGCCCTGCGCGCCGGCGACATGGTGGCCGGCCAGGTCGCCCTGATGATCTATGACGGCGCCGCGTTCCGGTGCGCCGGCGTGAGCCCGCCGCGCGGCGAGATCATCTATGTGGCAGCCGCCGGCACCGGCGACATCATCACCGCCGCGCCGACGCCCGCCCTGGTGAGCTATTTCGAGGGGCTGATGCTGTCCCTCAAGGTGCTGGCCGACAACACGGGCGGCGCCACCATCAACGTCAGCACCCTCGGCGCGAAGTCCATCCTGCGTCGGGACGGCACCGCCGTCATCGCCGGCGACCTGGTGGCGGGCGAGATGGTGGTCCTCGTCTATGACGGGGCTTCCTTCCGCCTCCTCCAGTCCGGCCGACCCCGGCCCGGCACCATTGCCATGTGGCCGGCCAGCACCCCGCCTTCCGGCGCCCTGGTGCGCAATGGCGCGACGCTTTCGCGCACCGTCTATGCATCGCTGTTCGCGGTCATCGGCACGACCTTCGGCGCAGGGGACGGAGCCACGACGTTCGGCGTCCCCAATGATCTCGGCATCTTCGTGCGCGGCTGGGACAACGGCCGCGGGTACGACACAGGCCGCGTCTTCGGCTCTGAGCAGGCCGACGACAACAAGAGCCACGACCATGCCCGGCAGACGGTCAGCGGCGTCTTCACCGCCGGCGGCGCGGGCTTCGCCCTGCAGGACAGCGGCAGCACCACGCAAAGGGTGGCGTCATCGGGCGGAGCTGAGGCGCGCCCAAAAAACCGGGCGTATTTGCCCATCATCTACTTCTGAGGGGGTGTTCGTGCAGTATCGCATCGTTCACCAGTATGACCTGACCGGCTTTTATGTCGGTGAGGGTCAGGCCTGGGAATCGCCGCTTGAACCCGGCGTCTACCTGCTGCCGGCCGGCAGCGTAGAGACCGCGCCGCCCGACATCGCGGAGGGCGAGCGGGCGCGCTGGACCGGTGCGGCCTGGGAGGTCGTACCGCCCGAGCCGCCGCCGCTTCCGGACGCCGAGCTGCCCCGCACGGCGGCCGAGCTGGTCACCTGGGCCGGGTACCAGCGCCGCGTGGCCGAGGCGGCCGGCGTCTCGATGGAAGGAGTGATCTACGCCTCGGACGTGGAGAGCCAGGCGCGGATCACCGCCACGCTCGCTTATCTGGAGCGCTCCGGCACGCCTACCGCCCGCTGGAAGAGCTGGGGCGGCTGGTTCGATCTGACGCCCGCCCAGCTGGTCGCCCTGGGCCTGCTGGTGGGGGCGCACACCCAGCACTGTTTCGACGCCGAGGAGGCCGTGCTCGCCGCGATCGCCGCCGGCGATCTCACCACCTATGCGCAGGTAGAGGCGGCGTTTGCTGCCCAGATGGAGGGCTGATCGATGGGTATCCTGAGCGACGTCGTAAAGGCCAGCAAACACTACAACCTCAACTCGGCGGTGTTCCTGGGCGACAGCCGCTTGGCGGGGTTCCACTTCGATCCCGCCGGCAAGATGCGCAAGTCCGGGGCGAATTTCATCGCCATGGCGCTCCGGCTTGCGGGTCAGCGTATGCGCTGCGAAATCAATCTGGCGTTCTCGGGCTATCGGTCAGACCAGTATTTGTCGGCTGATCGAGTTTCCGCGGCGCTGGCGAGCAACAGCCACTGGCTCGTCCTCTACGGCGTCGCCAACGACATCGGCCAGCTCTCGGACACCGTTGATCACTTCACGGTCAACATCAAGCCGGTGGCCGACGCATGGACCGCCACGGGCCGCGGCGTGATCCTCATCACCGAGACCGGTGCGAATAACTACGCCACCGCAGCCCAGCGCGGTGCCGTGTTCCGCTACAACCGGCAGGTTCGCGACTATTGCCTCGCGAACCGCAACGCTGTCCTGTTCGATGCAGCAGCCATCGTCATGGACCCATCACAGCCCATGACGGTTAACCCGGCTTATTCGGCCGACGGCCTGCACATCGGCCTCATGGCGGGGGCATACACCCTCGGCAGCAAGTTCGCTGACCTGATCAAGCAGATCGCCCCGCCGTGCGACGGTCTCGTCTACTCGGCCGGCCAGACCTGGGCGAACGGCGGCACTCAGATCTTTGACAATCCGCTGTTCCTCACCACCACGGGCGGCTCCGGCTATTCCAGCGGTGGGACCAGCGGCACACAGTTCATGACCGGGACCGTCCCGCTCGGTATCACCAAAGTCACGGCGCCGGCAGGATCATCCATTGTCGGCTCGGTGGTGGCGGGGGCCTACGGCAATGATCTCCAGCTCGCCATCACTGCCGGTGCGGCTGGGGACGTGGCCTTCATCATGGACTTTGCGAACGCGCGAGCCATTCTTGGCGAGCGGTATTACGCCAACTGCGAATGGGATTTGGTCGCGGGGCACAACAACTTCCAGTCCGCGGGGGCCTATTTGGAGGCCAATCGTGATAACGGCACGACTGTTACCCAGGACGGCATCGTGGGGGCATCTGCCCTTAGCATGCCGGCGGGGGCGGGCACCTTCGTCTCGGAAACGGAGCGTCTCCTGATCTCCGCGGGTTCCGGCGGTTGGTTTGGGGCGCGATTTATCGCTTCGTTCGCCGGTGCCGGCAGCGCCACGATAAAGCTTCGGCGTTTCGGCGTCTGGCGCCAGATGGCCTAGGAGTGGCGCGCAAGACGCCGCCGCAGCACGGAGAAAGGGAAACAGATGCCGCACGACGAAACGGCCATGGAAGCCGAACTCCAGGCGAAGGGGCTCACCGCGCCGCGCCTGACGCCCGCCCTCATCGACGCCCAGATCGTCGGGGAGGCCTATCACGTGTTCCCCGGCACCACGCTTACGGTGTGCGCGCTCACCTTGCTCAACGGCTTCCTGGTGGTGGGGGAAAGCGCAGCAGCGAGTCCGGAGAACTTCGACGCGGAGATCGGTCGCAGGATCGCCCGCGACAATGCCCGCTCCAAGATTTGGGCGCTGGAGGGATACCTGCTGCGCTCCATTCTAGCGAGGGCGTTGAGCCCGATCTCCGCGGAGGGATGACGCCCTTGGGGCGCGCGCGCTACAAGGACCCTCTTAGAGCCGCTTCACAGACCTCTGAGAGGGTCCTTTGTCCGGTGAAAATCCATGTGTCCCGCCGTGCAAAACCAAGTGGCGCGCTTCAGTGACGCCGGATCTCATGCTGGTGGGGGAGGGGGGAGGCCTGCCGCTGGCGGCCCTCGTGCTCACCGCCAAATGGGCACGCGGCTTGCCCGGCACCCTGCCTGCGACGACGCAGGACGCTCTGGCCGAAACGGCCGGCATTCTGGAAGCGGCCTTTGCCCCGGGCTTCGAGGGGCGGGTGCAGGGCCTCGGCTGGCTTCTGGAAGACCGCCTCGCGACCCTGCGCTACCGGCGGTCGGACCTGTTCAGCGGACTTGTCGGCACCGGGCTGGCGCAGGGGCTCGTGTGCGCCGTGCCGGCCGAGGATCTGGCGGCGCGCCTTGCCGGGGCGGGGCTTGTCGTCCGCCCGCTCGGCAACGTGCTGGCCTTCGTGCCGCCGCTCACGGTGACGGAGGCGGAGATATCCGCCGCGGCGGATATTCTGGAGCGCGTGGCGGCGGAGCTGGAGCCGGCCACGCCCTGAGGGGCGCGCCCCTCAGAACCCCACGGCGGTGCCGGAGAGGTCGTAAGGCCCGGCCGCCTCGATCTTCACGGTGGCGATCTCGCCCACGCGCAGCGGACGGCGGGCGAACACCTTCACCGTGCCGTCGATCTCCGGCGCGTCGCCCTTGGTGCGGCCGATGCCGCCGTCGGGCGTCACGGTATCGATGATCACGCTCTGGCGGGTGCCCACCTTGCGCTTCAGGCGCCGGGCGGAAACCTTCTGCTGGGTGCGCATGAAGCGGTCGTAGCGTTCTGCCTTCACCGCGTCGGGCACGGGGTTTTCCAGCGCATTGGCATCGGCCCCGCGCACCGGCTCGAACTTGAAGCAGCCGGCGCGGTCGATCTCCGCCTCTTCGAGGAAGCCGAGCAGTTCCTCGAACTCCGCCTCGGTCTCGCCGGGGAAGCCGACGATGAAGGTGGAGCGCAGCGTGAGGTCCGGCACCGCCGCGCGCCACGCCTGGATGCGGGCCAGCGTCTTTTCCTGCGAGGCCGGGCGCTTCATGCGCTTCAGCACGGTGGGGCTGGCATGCTGGAACGGGATGTCGAGATAGGGCAGCACCTTGCCGGCGGCCATCAACTCCATCACCGCATCCACGTGCGGGTAGGGGTAGACGTAGTGCAGGCGCACCCATGCGCCGAGGTCCCCCAGCGCGCCGGCCAGATCCAGGAAGCGGGCGGCGACTTCCTTGTCGCCCCACGGGCTGGTGGCGTAGCGCAGGTCAACGCCATAGGCGGAGGTGTCCTGCGAGATGACGAGCAGTTCCTTCACGCCCGCCTTCACCAGCCGCTCGGCCTCCCGCAGCACGTCCCCCGCCGGGCGCGAGACCAGGTCGCCGCGCAGCTTGGGGATGATGCAGAAGGTGCAGCGGTTGGAGCAGCCCTCGGAAATCTTGAGATAGGCATAGTGGCGGGGCGTGAGCTTGACGCCCTCGGCGGGCACGAGGTCGAGGAAGGGATCGTGGGCCGGCGGCACCGCCTCGTGCACGGCGGCGAGCACGCTCTCGTATTGCTGCGGGCCGGTGATGGCGAGGACGCTCGGGTGGACCTCGCGGATCTGCTCGGGCTCGGCGCCCATGCAGCCGGTGACCACCACCTTGCCATTCTCGGCCAGCGCCTCGCCGATGGCATTGAGGCTTTCCGCCTTGGCGCTGTCGAGGAAGCCGCAGGTGTTCACCACCACGAGGTCCGCGCCCTGGTGGGTCTTGGTCAGCTCATAGCCTTCCGCGCGCAGCCGGGTGACGATGCGTTCTGAATCCACCAGTGCCTTGGGGCAGCCCAGCGAGACGAAGGAGATGCGGGGCGCAGCCTTGGATGGCGCGGAGTTCAGGACGGTATCGGCCATGGGGCAGGCGGGTTTCTCTTGGGCAAGATGGGAGCTGTGCGAAGGGCTGGCGCGTAACCGAGCGCCCGCGCTCCGTCAATCCCGCGACTTTGTGGCCGAAGCAGGGTGCGGGGGGAGAGAGGCGCCTCAGGAAGAGAGAGCACTGTCGCCGTCCGGCTTGGCCGGACGGCCCATGGCCCGGCCAGGGCAAGGCTGCCGGGTTTGGACAAGCGGCGGGTTGGGCCCTCCCGTCAAGCCGGAGGGCGACGATGGGGAGACGGCTGGGGAAGCGCCGGCCAGTCGCTCACCCGCCGCTCCGAAACCGGAAACATCCGGCTTTGGCTCTTGGGCACCGAACGCGGCACCAGCCGAGTTCGGGCGGGAGAGGGGACGAGATTGCGTCCGGGCATGCGTCCGGGGTGCGTGTCCTCACACCGGCTTCAGCAGCACGTGCTTCTTCTTGCCCAGCGAGAGCTTCACCACGCCTTCCGGCGTCAGCGCACCGAGATCGATCACAGCCTTCTCGTCGGTGACAGTCACATCGTTCACCTTCAGGCCGCCACCCTTGATCTGGCGACGCGCCTCGCTGGTGGAGGCGACGAGGCCGGCATCCACGAAGGCTTTGGCGACGGGAAGGCCAGCCTCCAGCGTCGCGCGCGGCACTTCCACCGTGGGCAGGTCCACCGCCAGCGCGCCGTCGGCGAAGGTGGCGCGGGAGGTCTCCTTCGCCTTCTCGGCGGCCTCGCGGCCATGCAGCAGCGCAGTGGCCTCGGTGGCCAGCACTTCCTTGGCGTGGTTGATCTCCTGGCCTTCCAGCGCGGCGAGGCGGGCGATCTCGTCCAGCGGCAGCTCGGTGAAGAGCTTCAGGAAGCGCTCCACGTCGGCGTCGCCGGCGTTGCGCCAGTACTGCCAGTATTCGTAAGGCGACAGCAGGTCGGCATCGAGCCACACCGCGCCGCCGGCGGTCTTGCCCATCTTGGCGCCGGAGGAGGTGGTGAGCAGCGGCGTCGTCAGCGCGAACAGGTCGGCCCCGCGCATGCGCCGGCCCAGCTCCATGCCGTTGACGATATTGCCCCACTGGTCCGAGCCGCCCATCTGCAGGATGCAGCCGTGGCGGGCGTTCAGCTCCACGAAGTCGTAGGCCTGCAGGATCATGTAGTTGAATTCGAGGAAGGTGAGCGGCTGCTCGCGTTCCAGCCGCAGCTTCACCGAATCGAAGGTGAGCATGCGGTTGATGGTGAAGTGCGGCCCCACCTCGCGCAGCAGCGGGATGTATTTCAGCTCGTCGAGCCAGGACGCGTTGTTCTCCATCTTCGCGCCCGCCCCGAAATCGAGGAAGCGCGCGAACACCTTGCGGATAGAGGCGATGTTGTCCTCGATCTGCTGGTCGGTCAGCATCTTGCGGGCCTCGTCCTTGCCGGACGGGTCGCCGATCTTGGTGGTGCCGCCGCCCATGAGCGCGATGGGGTTGTGCCCGGTGCGCTGGAGTGTGCGCAGCATCATGATGGACAGGAGGTGCCCGGCATGGAGGCTGGAGGCGGTGGCGTCGAAGCCGATATAGGCGGTGATGGGCCCTTCCGCGGCCTTGGCGTCGAGCCGCTCGAGGTCCGAGCACTGGTGGATGTAGCCGCGCTCGTGGAGCGTGCGCAGGAAGTCGGAGCGGAAGGTCTGAGTGGTCATCGCTGGGTTCGGTCTTTGGATCGGACGTGAGGCGGGCGCTCACGCGCCGGAAAGGAGCGGTGGTGTATCAGGTCCCGCGCAAGATTGCACAGGGCGCGCTTTTTTGAGGCGCGGGTTCCTGGGGCAGGATGCTGGGGGTGAGAGGATGCGTGTAGTGGGCCTGATGAGCGGCACGTCCATGGACGGCATCGACGCCGCGCTGATCGATACCGACGGCGAAGAGGTGCAATGGCTCGGCGCCGCGCTCACCTTGCCCTATGACGCGACGACGCGGGCGCTGCTGGTTCAGGCCATGGAGGATGCGCGCGGCATCAACCATCGCACCGACCGGCCCGGCGTGCTGCGCGCGGCCGAAATCCGCATCACCGACCTGCATGCGCAGGCCGTGCGCCAGCTCCTCGACCAGCTGCGCCTCACCCCCTCCGACATCGACCTCGTGGGTTTCCACGGCCAGACCGTGTTCCACCGCCCCGACGCCCGCCTCACCGTGCAGATCGGCCTCGGACAGCGCCTCACCGAGAGCCTTGGCGTGCCGGTGATGGCGGATTTCCGCGCAGCCGACGTGGCGGCGGGCGGGCAGGGGGCGCCGCTGGTGCCGGTATTCCACCGCGCGCTGGTGCGGCGCCTTTCGCTGCCCCATCCGGTGGCGGTGCTGAACGTGGGTGGGGTCGCGAATGTCACCGTGCTGGACGGCGACGCGCCGCCCGTCGCCTGCGACACGGGGCCGGGCAATGCGCTGATCGACGATTTCCTGTTCGCCCGCACGAAAGTGCCCTTCGATGCGGATGGCCGCACGGCGGCCCGCGGCACCGTGGACGAGGCGCGCATCGCCGAGGTGCTGGCGCATCCCTTCTTCCGCCAGCCGCCGCCCAAGTCCCTCGACCGCAACGACTTCCGCCTGTTTGTGGGCGAGCGCATGGGGCTTTCCGGCATGGGGCTGGAGGACGGGGCAGCGACCCTCACCGCCCTCACGGCCGCCACGGTGGCGGCGCTGGTTCCGCTGCTGGCCCGGCCGCCCGCAAGCTGGATCGTGGCCGGCGGCGGCGCGCGCAACCCGACGCTGCTCGCCATGCTCGTTGCGCGGCTTGGAGCGCAAGTCAGTGTGGACGTGCGCACGGCGGATACGGTGGGCTGGTCCGCCGATGCGCTGGAGGCCCACGCCTTCGGCTATCTCGCCGCCCGCGCCCTCAAGGGCCTGCCGCTGACATTCCCCACCACCACGGGGGCGCCGGAGCCCATGACCGGTGGGGTGCTGTTCCGTCTGTAAGGGAAGGAGAGCGGGACTGTGGGGTCAAGCGGTCCTCCATTTGGGTTTTTGCGCGCAGCATGACGTTGAGGATGGGGACCGGAGCACGCCCTAAGGCGAAAGA
The DNA here is from genome assembly GCA_000017645.1 of Xanthobacter autotrophicus Py2. Taxonomy (NCBI): domain Bacteria; kingdom Pseudomonadati; phylum Pseudomonadota; class Alphaproteobacteria; order Hyphomicrobiales; family Xanthobacteraceae; genus Xanthobacter; species Xanthobacter versatilis. The sequence continues at coordinate 4,965,778 of CP000781.1, read as the reverse complement.
GGAGTCGCCGTCTGGGCTTGACCGGACGGTCCATGGCCCGGCCAGGACCACGCGGCGAGGGCTTGGTACGCGGCGAGATGGTCCCTCCGGTCAAGCCGGAGGGCGACGGGGTGGGAAGTCGAACGACGGGGAGGGCACGTCGCACCCTCCGTCGAGCCATCAGCCCCGGAATGTGCCCGGCGTTTCCTCTCCCACAAAAACACGCGGGTACCGCGCGCGACAAGGTGCATGCGGCAGCGGTTCAGCTTAGTCTTCCGTATAGCCGGGGCCTGAAAGCCGGTGCGGGCGGGGGAATCGATGGGCAAGCTGAAGCGCGAGATCGGGCTGATCGGCCTCACCTTCGTGGCCGTGAGCGGCATCATCGGCTCCGGCTGGCTGTTCGCGCCGCTGCTGGCCGCCCAGCATGCCGGCCCCGCCGCCCTGATCGCGTGGGTGATCGGCGGTGCCGCCATGCTGCTGTTCGCCCTGACCTTCGCGGAAATCTCGGCGATGCTGCCGGTGGCCGGCGGCATCGCGCGGGTTCCCCAGTTCAGCCACGGCAATGTGGTGGCCATGGCCATGGGGTGGAGCGCCTGGGTGGGCTACAACACCACCGCCCCCATCGAGGTGGAGGCCATGCTGCGCTACCTCGGCCCCCATCTGGGCTGGCTCTATACGGCGCCGGGCAGCGGCACACTGTCGTGGGCGGGGGTGGCGGTAGCGGGGCTGATGATGGTCGCCTTCACCGTCATCAATGCCTTCGGCGTGCGCTTCTTCACCCGCGTGAACACCGCCATAACCTGGCTCAAGATCGCCATTCCCCTCGTGGTCGTCGCGGCGCTGCTGGCGGCGCGGTTCGAGCCGGCCAATTTCACGCAAGCGGGCGGCGGGTTCGCGCCGTTCGGGGTGGCCGGCGTGCTGGCGGCGGTCTCGTCCGGGGGCATCGCCTTTTCCTTCATCGGCTTTCGCCATGCCATCGACATGGCGGGAGAGGTGAAGAACCCCGGCGTCACCATTCCCATCGCCCTCGTGCTGGCGCTGGCCATCGCCTTCGTGGTCTATGGCGGCATCCAGTTCGCTTTCACCGGCGCGCTGCTGCAGGCGGATCTTGCCCACGGCTGGGGAGCGCTGGCGCTGCCGGGGGATTTCGGGCCGCTGGGCGCGCTCGCCGCGGCGCTGGGGATGCTGTGGCTGGTGAGCCTTTTGAACTTCGGCGCGGTGGTGGGACCGTTCGCCGGCGGCCTCGTCTCGGTGGGCTCCAACGCACGCCTCGCCTTCGCGCTGGCGGAGAACGGCTTTTTTCCCGAGCGCTTCGCCTCGCTCTCGGCGCGGGGCGTGCCGGTGGCCGCGCTGTTGCTCAACCTCGTGTTCTCGCTGGCCACCTTCGTGCTCTTGCCGTTCAGCGAGGTGGTGCAGCTGAACTCTTCAGCCGTCATCCTCTCCTTCGTGGTGGGGCCGGTGGCGGTGGTGGCCCTGCGCCAGCTGCTGCCCGACGCGACGCGGCCGCTGCGGGTGCCGGCGGTGAAGCTGGTGGCACCGGTGGCCTTCATCATCGCCACTTACATCATCTACTGGAGCGGATGGCCCACCGTGTGGCGCCTGGGCCTGTGCCTGCTGGCGGGTCTGGCGCTGTTCCTCGTCCATGCCCGCAATCGTGCCGCCGGCAGCCTGGATCTGGCGGAAGCGGTGTGGCTCGCGCCCTACCTCGCTGGGCTCGGGCTGGTGTCGTTCCTCGGCAGCTTCGGCGGCCGGGGCCTCATCCCCTTCGGCTGGGACCTGCTGGTGCTGGCTGCGCTCGGGGGCGGGGCGTTCGCGCTGGCGGTGCGTGAGCGGCTGAGCCAGGCCAAGTTTGACCGCTACATGAGCGAGGAGCGGGTCCTGGACGCGGCCACGGAGGAAGAGCCGGAGGTCCGGGTCTAGTCGGATCTTCTCGCAAAAACGGCCGACCCACAGGGCCGGCCGTTCAGGAAAGCTGGGACGGCGGAAGGATTGCCCTCAGGCGGCGCTGTCCTTGCTGTCCTTGCGGGTGCCGGGCAGGCGCTTGTCGAGATAGGTGCCCACCACGCCCATCAGGTCTTCGGTCTTGCCGTCGAAGAAGTGGTTGGCGCCGGGCACCACCTGCTGCTCGATGACGATGCCCTTCTGCGTCTTCAGCTTTTCCACCAGCGTCTGCACTGCGGAGGTGGGCACCACCGCATCCTTGTCGCCATGGACGAACAGGCCGGAGGACGGGCAGGGGGCGAGGAAGGAGAAATCGTAGAGGTTCGCCGGCGCGGCGATGGAGATGAAGCCCTCCACCTCCGGACGACGCATGAGCAGCTGCATGCCGATCCACGCGCCGAAGGAGAAGCCGGCGATCCAGCACGCCCGCGCATCCGGGTTGATGGACTGGGCCCAGTCGAGCGCCGCGGCGGCGTCGGACAGTTCGCCCGTGCCGTGGTCGAACGACCCCTGGGAGCGGCCGACGCCCCGGAAATTGAAACGCAGCACCGAGAAGCCGCGGTTCGCGAACTGGTAGTACAAATTGTACACGACAGGATTGTTCATCGTCCCGCCGAACTGCGGGTGCGGATGAAGAATGATGGCGATGGGCGCATTGCGGGTCTTGGCGGGCTGGTAGCGGCCTTCAAGGCGCCCCTTTTCGCCGGGGAAGATCACTTCTGGCATGGAAGTTTTACAACCTCTGGGTGGCAATGACGCACAGGATGAAGCGGATCCCGCCCGGAAAGCGCGACTCTCGGGGACGAACCTGCCAGCATCACCCTAACGACTTGACGCCGAAACGGTAATGCTTGACTTACAGATCGGAACGACCTATCGATTTAGAATAATTCTAATCTGTTCCTGCCGGCTGCGCGAACCGTAGGGCGCTGCAATGCGGGATCGGGTGAAGTTTGAGCTATGACCGAGATTGCCGGCAATTGCAAGTCTGGCGCGGGTCCGGAGCGTGTTTCGCGCGAGGGGCCAGGAGGCGGAGATGAGCGCGGGCGGCATCCCGGGATCGCAGGATCCCAGGTCGCAGGATCCTCGGTCGCAGGATCGGTCTGAGGCCGGGGCAGGTGTGCCCGCGGCCAATGCTGCCGCGCGCCGCGCCTATCTCGATCACAATGCCACCAGCCCCCTGAAGCGCGAAGCCCGTGACGCCATGCTCGCGGCGCTGGAATGCGTGGGCAATGCCTCCTCCGTCCATGCCGATGGCCGCGCCGCCCGAGCGCGCATGGAGGCGGCGCGGGCGCATGTGGCCCGCCTCGTGGGCGCCGCGCCGCGTGGGGTGGTCTTCACCTCCGGCGCTACGGAGGCGGCCGCGCTGGCGCTGCATCCGGCGGTAGAGATGGCCGGCCGGCCCAAGCCCTGCGACGTGCTGCTCATGAGCGCGGTGGAGCATCCCGCCGTGCTGCGCGGCCATCGCTTTGCCGCCGAGGCAGTGGAGGTGCTGCCCGTGGACGACGCCGGCCGCTTCCAACTCGATGCGCTGGAAGAATCCCTCGCCCGCCATGCCGCCGCCGGCCGCCGCGCTTTGCTGGCGCTGATGGCGGCCAACAACGAGACCGGTGTGGTCCAGCCGGTGGCGCAGGCCGCGCGGCTGGTGAAGGCGCGCGATGGCGTGGTGTTCTGCGACGCCGTGCAGGCCGCTGGCCGCCTGCCGCTGGACATGGCGGCGCTGGGCGTCGATTTCCTCAGCCTCTCCGCGCACAAGATGGGCGGCCCCCAGGGCACCGGAGCGCTGGTGGCGGCGGGGCCTGATGATCGCACACCGGCCCTCATCGCCGGTGGCGGGCAGGAGCGCGGCCGTCGCGCGGGGACCGAAAACGGCCCGGCCATCGCCGGCTTCGGCGCCGTCGCCGGCGTGGCGTGCGCCGATCTGGCCGAAGAGGCCGCCCGCCTTGCGACCTTGCGCGATGCGCTGGAACGGGCGGTGCTGGCCGGCGTTCCCGATGCAGAGGTCATCGGTTCCGGGGCGGAGCGGCTACCCAATACCAGCATGCTCACTTTCGCCGGACTTCGGGCCGAGACACTGGTGATCGCGCTCGACCTTGCCCACGTAAGTGTCAGTGCGGGCTCGGCCTGCTCCTCGGGCAAGGTGGGCGCCTCCCATGTGCTGTCGGCCATGGGCGTTCCCGAGGACCGTGCGGCGGGCGCCATCCGCCTCTCGCTGGGCTGGTCCAGCACCCGGCAGGATGTGGACGAGGCGGTGGCGGCCTTGCAAAAGGTGGTGCCGCACCTGAGAAGCCGCGCGGTCCGCGCGGCGTAGAAGTAAAGAGCCTGGACCCGCGCAGGCTGCGCGGCTGAGGGGCGGAAATTCAGGACCCGCGCGTCATGCGCGGCATGAGACGTAAGACGTGAACTTGACCCGCGGGCCTTGACCCCGCGCGGGAGAGGAGAAGAGAAGATGCCTGCGGTTCAGGAAACGGTTGAACGCGTCCGCGCGCTCGACGTGGACCAGTACAAGTACGGTTTCGTCACGGACATCGAGAGCGAGAAGGCTCCCAAGGGCCTGTCCGAGGACACGATCCGCTATATCTCCGCCAAGAAGAACGAGCCCGAATGGATGCTCGAATGGCGGCTGGAAGCCTACCGGCGCTGGCTCACCATGGTGGAGCCCACCTGGGCGCGGGTGAGCTATCCGCAGATCGATTTCCAGGACTATTATTATTATTCCGCGCCCAAGGCGGCGCCGAAGTCCATCGACGAGATCGATCCGGAAATCCTCAAGACCTACGAGAAGCTGGGCATTCCGCTGCGCGAGCGCGACGCCCTGCTGGGCATCGAGAGTTCCGGCGGCTCGAAGGTGGCGGTGGACGCGGTGTTCGACAGCGTGTCAGTGGCCACCACCTTCAAGGCGGAGCTGGCCAGCGCAGGCGTGATCTTCATGCCCATCTCGGAAGCCATCCGCGAGCATCCCGAGCTGGTGAAGACCTATCTCGGCTCGGTGGTGCCGGTGTCGGACAATTTCTACGCCACGCTGAATTCGGCGGTCTTTTCCGACGGGTCGTTCGTGTACATCCCCAAGGGGGTGCGCTGCCCCATGGAATTGTCCACCTACTTCCGCATCAACGAGCGCAACACCGGCCAGTTCGAGCGCACCCTCATCATCGCCGACGAGGGAGCCTATGTGAGCTATCTGGAAGGCTGCACCGCGCCCCAGCGTGACGAGAACCAGCTGCATGCCGCCGTGGTGGAGCTGGTGGCGCTGAAGGGCGCCGAGATCAAGTATTCCACCGTCCAGAACTGGTATCCCGGCGACAAGGACGGCAAGGGCGGCATCTATAATTTCGTCACCAAGCGCGGCGACTGCCGGGGCGACAATTCCAAGATCTCGTGGACCCAGGTGGAGACCGGATCGGCCATCACCTGGAAGTATCCGAGCTGCATCCTGAGGGGCGACAACTCGCAGGGCGAGTTCTATTCCATCGCCATCTCCAACGGCCACCAGCAGGTGGATAGCGGCACCAAGATGATCCATCTCGGCAAGAACACGTCGAGCCGCATCATCTCCAAGGGCATCGCCGCCGGCCATTCCGAGAACACCTATCGCGGGCAGGTCTCGGCCCACCGCAAGGCGACCGGCGCGCGCAACTTCACCAATTGCGACTCGCTGCTCATCGGCGACCAGTGCGGCGCGCACACCGTGCCCTACATGGAGGCCAAGAACGCCTCGGCCCAGTTCGAGCACGAGGCCACCACCTCCAAGATCTCCGAGGACCAGCTGTTCTACTGCCTCCAGCGCGGCCTCGGCCCGGAGGAGGCGGTGGCGCTGATCGTCAACGGCTTCGTGCGCGACGTGCTCCAGCAGCTGCCCATGGAGTTCGCCGTGGAGGCCCAGAAGCTCATCGCCGTGAGCCTCGAGGGAAGCGTGGGGTGAGCATTTGGCCCTTGTAACGATGCGTCATGGCCGGGCTTTTCCCGGCCATCCACGCCCGGCGACCGGGAACAGGCTTCCCTCCAGTGCGCCAGCGGCACGGCGTGGATGCCCGGCACAAGGCCGGGCATGACGGCTTCCAGAACGACGCGGGGCGCGGCCCCGCAGCGCTGACATTCCCGCCCGGCCCGGCCGTGGCGCACCAACGGACACAGCACATGCTCGAAATCAAGAATCTCCACGCCCGCATTGGCGACAACGAGATCCTCAAGGGCCTCACCCTCACTGTCCCGGCGGGGGAGGTGCATGCCATCATGGGGCCGAACGGCTCCGGCAAGTCCACCCTGTCCTATGTCCTCTCGGGCAAGCCGGACTATGAGGTCACCGAGGGCACCGCCACCTTCAACGGGCAGGACATCCTCTCCCTCGCCCCCGAAGAGCGGGCGGCGGCGGGCGTGTTCCTCGCCTTCCAGTATCCCATCGAGATCCCCGGCGTCGCCAACATGCAGTTCCTGCGCGCCGCCATGAACGCGCAGAAGAAGGCGCGCGGGGAGGAGGAAATCTCCACCCCCGACTTCCTCAAGCTGGTGCGCGCCAAGGCCCCCGACCTCGGCATCACCCAGGACATGCTGCGGCGCGGGGTCAACGTGGGGTTCTCCGGCGGCGAGAAGAAGCGCAACGAAATCCTCCAGATGGCGCTGCTGGAGCCCAAGCTGTGCATCCTCGACGAGACCGATTCCGGCCTCGACATCGATGCGCTGAAGGTGGTGGCGCAGGGGGTGAACGCCCTTCGCTCGCCCGACCGCGCCATGCTGGTCATCACCCATTACCAGCGCCTGCTCGACCATATCGTGCCGGATGTGGTGCATGTGATGCACAAGGGCCGCATCGTCCGCTCCGGCGGCGCCGAGCTGGCGCTGGAGCTGGAGGAATCCGGCTATGCCGCCTACGGGCAGGATGCGGCGTGAGCGCGGCCATGAACATTCCCGTCCGTCCCGCCCGCACACCGGCCGAAGACGCCATCGCCGCCACGCTCCAGGCCCGGCTCGCCGTCGCGGCCGGGCAGGGGGACCTTGACGGGCGTCTCGGCGAGCTGAGCGCCGATGCGCTTGAGGCCTTCCGCGCCCACGGCCTGCCCAACCGGCGCGTCGAGGAGTGGAAATATACCGACCTGCGCGCTGCGGTGCGCGACTTCCCCCCGCTCGCCGGCTCCCCCGGCACCGCGGCGGAGGCAGAGGCCGCCTCGCAGACGCTCGACGTGCCCCATGCGGCGCGCCTCCTGTTCGTGAGCGGGGCGCTGGCGCGCGGCGCCTCCGACTTCGCCGGCCTGCCCGCCGGGGTCAGCGCCCTGCCGCTTGATGCGGCCAAGGCGGCGCACGATCCGCTGGTCGACCGCATCGGCTCGCTCCAGCCGGACCGCTATGACGGCGCGCTGGCGCTGAACACCGGCTTCCTCGGCGAGGGGCTGGTGATGAAGGTGGATGCCGGCACCAGGGCTGCAAAGCCGGTGCATCTGGCCTACGTCTTCCCCGCCGAGGAAGCTGTCGCCGGCTTCACCCGCACCGTGGTGGTGGTGGGCGACGGCGCCGAGCTGACGCTGGTGGAAAGCTTCACCGGCCGCGAGGGCGTGGCCTACCAGGCCAACCACGCGATGGAACTGGTGGTGGGCGATGGCGCCACCGTCAATCTGGTGCGGCTGCAGGAAGAGGGCGCGTCCGCGCTGCATCTGGGCACGCTCATGGTGGAGCTGGGCCGCGCGGCGAAGCTCAACGTGTTCTCGCTGGTGCAGGGCGCGGCGCTGTCGCGCTATTCCGTCTACGGCCGCTTCCAGGGCACCGGGACAAATCTGGGGGTGCGGGGCGCCACCCTGCTGAAGGGCCGCCAGCACGCCGACACCACCATGTTCATCGACCATGCGGTGGCGGGCTGCGAGAGCCGGGAGCTGTTCAAGACCGTGCTCTCGGACGAGGCCCACGGCGTGTTCCAGGGCAAGATCGTGGTGCGGCGCGATGCCCAGAAGACGGACGGGCGCATGATGAGCCAGTCTCTGCTTCTGAGCGACGGCGCCGAGATGGACAACAAGCCCGAGCTTGAGATCTTCGCCGACGACGTGCAGTGCGGCCACGGCGCCACGGTGGGCACGCTGGACGACAAGATGCTGTTCTACCTGCGCTCGCGCGGCCTGCCGCTGAAGGAGGCCGAGCGCCTGCTGATCCAGGCCTTCGTGGGCGAGGCCGTGGAATTTGTGGAGGACGAGGCCCTTCGGGAGATCCTCATCGCCCGCATGGTGGCTTGGCTGGAGAAACGGGCGGCCTGAAGGGCCTCTCCCGTTGTGTTCTCTCCCTCTCCCGCCTGCGGGAGAGGGCTTAGCTCGCGATTTCACGAGGACAGGATTGCCATGAACACCGCGTCTTCCACCCTCCACCCGGCTGTCCGCAACGGCAGCTTCGACGTGGAGGCCGTGCGCGCCGACTTTCCGGCGCTGTCGCTGGAGGTGAACGGCCATCCGCTCACCTATCTGGACAATGCCGCCTCCGCGCAGAAGCCGCGGCAGGTGATCCAGCGCATGGTCACCGCCTACGAGCGGGAATATTCCAACGTCCACCGTGGCCTGCATTATCTCGCCAATGCCGCCACCGAGGCCTTCGAGCAGGCCCGCGAGAGCGTGCGCGGCTTCATCAACGCCGCGTCCGTGGACGAGATCATCTTCACCCGCTCGGGCACGGGGGCCATCAATACGGTGGCCAGCTCCCTCGGCCAGTCCATCGAGGCGGGCGACGAGATCGTGCTCTCCATCATGGAGCACCATTCCAACATCGTGCCGTGGAACTTCCTGCGCGAGCGCAAGGGCGCGGTGATCAGGTGGGCGCCGGTCACCGAGGACGGCTCGTTCGACTTCGAGGCGTTCAAGGGCCTGCTCACCGAGCGCACGAAGATCGTCGCCATCACCCAGATGTCCAACGTGCTCGGCACCGTGACGCCCATCAAGGAGATCGTGGCGGCGGCGCATGCGGTGGGGGCCAAGGTGCTGGTGGATGCCTGCCAGTCCATCGTCCACATGCCCGTGGACGTGCGCGACCTCGATGTGGATTTCCTCGCCGTCACCGGCCACAAGCTCTATGCGCCCACCGGCATCGGCGTGCTCTACGGCAAGCTTGACCTGCTGGCGCAGATGCCGCCCTATGAAGGTGGCGGCGAGATGATCCGCGAGGTCACGGAAGATTATGTGACCTATGGCGTGCCGCCCCACAGATTTGAAGCTGGAACTCCTCCAATTGTTCAGGCCATCGGGCTCGGCGCGGCGGTGGAATATGTCAACTCCATCGGCCGCGAGCGCATCGCCGCCCACGAGCATGAGCTGTCCGTCTATGCGCACGAACGCTTGGGAGCGCTCAATTCCCTGCGCATCATCGGCACCGCGCCGGGCAAGGGCGGCATCATTTCCTTCGAGATGAAGGGCGCCCATCCCCACGATGTGGCCACCATCATCGACCGCTACGGTGTTGCAGTGCGAGCCGGCACCCATTGCGCCCAGCCGCTTTTGGCCCGATATGGGACAACAGCGACGTGCCGCGCATCCTTTGCCCTTTACAACACGCGCGCCGACGTGGACCGTCTGGTGGACGCTCTCGTCAAGGCGCAGGATTTGTTCGCATGACCGAGACGAAGACCACCGAGCAGGCGAATGCGCCGCAGATCAAGTCCTCCATCGCCGAGGCTGAGCTGGAGCGCCTGACCGACAGCATCGTCAGCGCGCTGAAGACCGTCTATGACCCGGAAATCCCCGTGGACATCTACGAGCTGGGCCTGATCTACAAGGTGGACATCGCCGACGACCGTACCGTGGCCGTGGAAATGACCCTGACCACCCCCAACTGCCCCGCCGCCGCCGAGCTGCCGGGCATGGTGGAAAGCGCCGTGGCGTCAGTGCCGGGCATTTCCGACGTGAAGGTGGACATCACCTTCGATCCGCCGTGGGACCAGGGCCGCATGTCGGAAGAAGCCCGCGCCACCCTCAACCTGTGGTGAGATGACGATGGGCGATGAGGCCTGCTCATCGGCCATCGGCCAAGCCGGCGCGATCGGCCAAGCCCGCGCGGCGCGTGAGCGAAACATCTCAAGGCCTTGGGGGCAGCCCAGGGCCGCCGAGGTCAAGTAACATGAGCGGCGGCGCTTCCAAAGCTCCGCCCCCGCTCGGCCGGGTGGTGGAAACCGGTCTTTACGTGGACGACCTGCCGCGCGCCACCGCCTTCTACGAGGGCGTGCTGGGTCTGAAGCCCATGCTCTCCGACGCCCGCTTCGCCGCCTATCCGGTGGGCGACACGGTGCTGCTGCTGTTCAAGCGCGGCACGGCGGACGAAGCCATAGCGCTGCCGTTCGGCGGCGCCATTCCGCCCCATGACGGCGCCGGCCGCCTGCACTTCGCCTTCGCCGTGGCGGCGGACGACATCGAGCCGTGGCGCGCGCACCTTGCGGCCCATGGCGTCGCCATCGAGGGGGAGGTGCATTGGCCCAGGGGGGCCACCAGCCTCTATTTCCGCGATCCGGACGGCAACCTCGCCGAGATCGCCAGCCCGGGGCTCTGGGCGAATTATTGAGGGCTGGGGGAGGGGGCGACTCGGGACAGGACCGATCGCGGCGCCAACCCCCCAAAAGAAAAAGGCGAGGCCTGGTGGCCTCGCCTTGTTCAATCCACGGCGCCCTGCGCTGCCTGCGGATCTTAGTCCGCTTTCAAAGCCGCGCGGCCAAGCCGCTATGCCAATTCCGTATGCGCCAAGTCGTGTCACCATCGAGTGGCATCCACCAACAGGCGGCCTTCGGTCGGCTTTTCTTCGATTCCTCCCGAGACCCGGACCGCGTTCACCGTCCATCTGGCCGGCCGGTGACGATCCCCTTTCTTGTGCGAGGTCAAAATAGAACAAGATTCTGTCGTTTGTCATCCTTGCAGCGCAATAAGGCGTTCGCTGCAATGCAATATGGCTCTGGAGTGGCGCGTACGGCATGCCAACGGCGCATGGCTACCTCCATTCGCCGGTTTCAACAGGGTCCCGTAACGGAATAAGGACTACGGAAAGCGATCGCGCACTATGGAGATGGCCACAGGCCGGAGGCCGCTGCGCTCGCGCGCCGCCTCTTCCCGCGTGCCGCTGTTGCGGAAGTCGCCCGCGCGGCACCATCGCCGGCCGCTTGCTCTTGTGTTTTGGCTCCCCTTCCGCTTTCACTCGCGCCGACTTCGTTCCCAGGTTTGAGATCCAGAGCCCGCCCGATGCGCCTGTCCCGCTATTTTCTCCCCATCCTGCGTGAAGTGCCCAAGGAGGCGGAGATCGTCTCGCACCGCCTGATGCTGCGCGCCGGCATGATCCGCCAGGAATCGGCCGGCATCTATGCGTGGCTGCCGTTCGGCCTGCGGGTCCTCAACAAGGTGTGCAACATCATCCGCGAGGAGCAGAATCGCTCCGGCGCCATCGAGATGCTGATGCCCACCATCCAGTCGGCGGACCTGTGGCGCGAGAGCGGGCGCTACGACGACTACGGCAAGGAGATGCTGCGCATCAAGGACCGCCACGAGCGCGAGATGCTGTTCGGCCCCACCAACGAGGAGATGATCACCGAGATCGTCCGGGCCTATGTGAAGTCGTACAAGGCGTTGCCGCTCAACCTCTACCACATCCAGTGGAAGTTCCGGGACGAGGTGCGCCCGCGGTTCGGCGTCTACCGCTCGCGCGAGTTCCTGATGAAGGATGCCTATTCCTTCGATCTCGATGCGGCCGGCGCCCGCCATTCCTACAACAAGATGTTCGTCGCTTATCTGCGCACCTTCGCAAGGATGGGGCTGAAAGCGATTCCCATGGTGGCGGACACCGGTCCCATCGGCGGCAACCTGTCCCACGAATTCATCATCCTCGCCTCCACAGGGGAGAGCGAGGTGTTCTGCCATGGCGACTATCTGGAGATGGCGCCGCCCTCCGCGGATGTGAACTTCGACGATGCGGCCGGCCTCCAGTCGGTGTTCGACCGCTGGACCGAGCTTTATGCCGCCACCTCCGAGAAGCACGACGAGGCGGCCTTTGCCGCCATCCCCGAAGCCAGCCGCATGGCGGCGCGAGGCATCGAGGTGGGTCACATTTTCTATTTCGGCACCAAATATTCCGAGCCCTTCGGCGCCAAGGTGCTGGGCGCGGACGGGGCCGAGCACACCATCCACATGGGCTCCTACGGCATCGGCCCCTCGCGCCTCGTCGCCGCCATGATCGAGGCCAGCCACGACGACAACGGCATCATCTGGCCGGATGCGGTGGCGCCCTTCCAGGTCGGCATCCTGAATCTGAAGGCCGGCGACAGCACCACCGGCGCCGCCTGTGAAAAGCTTTACGCGGAATTGACCGCCGCGGGCTATGACGTGCTGTACGACGACACCGAGGAGCGGGCGGGCGCGAAGTTCGCCACCGCCGATCTCATCGGCTTGCCGTGGCAGATCCTGGTCGGGCCGAAGGGCCTGGCCGACGGCAAGGTGGAACTGAAGCGCCGCGTGGATGGCTCCCGTGAGCTGATCGCGCCCGGCGACATCCTGGAGAGGCTGAAGGCATGAGCGTCACCGGGTCCACGGCGGCAAGGGGCGGGACCAAGGGCGCCAAAGGCGGCCCGAAGGCCGGCAAAGGCGACGGTGAGGCCACCGGCACGCGCCCCTTCTCGGCATTCGAGTGGATGCTGTCGCTGCGGTATCTGAGGGCCCGGCGCAAGGAAGGCTTCATCTCGGTCATCGCCGGCTTCTCCTTCCTCGGCATCATGCTGGGGGTGGCGACCCTCATCATCGTGATGGCGGTGATGAACGGGTTCCGGCAGGAACTGCTCGGCAAGATCCTCGGCCTCAACGGCCATGTGCTGGTGCAGCCGCTGGAAAGCCCGCTCACCGATTACGCGGCGGTGGCGGACCGCATCGCCAAGCTCAACGGCATCCGCCTCGCGGTGCCGCTGGTGGAGGGGCAGGCGCTGGCGTCCTCGCCGTTCGGTGCCTCGGGCGTGCTGGTGCGGGGCCTTGCGGAAAAGGACCTGCGGGAGCTGCCCTCGGTGGCCCACAATATCCGCCAGGGCACGCTGGAGAATTTCGACCAGGGCCAGGGCATCGCCATCGGCAAGCGCCTCGCCGACCAGCTCTCCCTGCACGCGGGCGACAACCTCACCTTGGTGGCGCCGCGCGGGGCGGTGACGCCCATGGGCACCTCGCCGCGCATCAAGGTTTACAAGGTGGCGGCGGTGTTCGAGGTGGGCATGTCGGAATACGATAGCGCCTTCGTCTTCATGCCGCTGGCCGAGGCGCAGGCCTATTTCAACCGCAACGCCGACGTGAACGCCATCGAGGTCTACCTCAACAATCCCGACGACGTGGGTGAACTGCGCGGCGCCATCCAGAGCGCGGCGGAGCGGCCCGTGTATCTGGTGGACTGGCGGGTGCGCAACGCAACCTTCTTCAACGCGCTGCAGGTGGAGCGGAACGTCATGTTCCTCATCCTCACCCTCATCGTTCTGGTGGCGGCGCTGAACATCGTGTCCGGTCTCATCATGCTCGTGAAGGACAAGGGCCACGACATCGCCATCCTGCGCACCATGGGGGCGACGCAGGGCGCCATCATGCGGGTGTTCTTCATCACTGGCGCCGCCATCGGCGTGGTGGGCACCCTCTCCGGGCTGCTCCTGGGCGTGATCGTCTGCCTCAACATCGAGAGCATCCGCCAGTTCATCTCCTGGCTCACCGCCACCGAGCTGTTCTCGCCGGAGCTGTACTATCTGAGCCGCCTGCCGGCTGAGATGAATTTCGGCGAGACCACATCCGTGGTGGTGATGGCCATGGTGCTGTCCTTCCTCGCCACCCTGTATCCGTCCTGGCGGGCCGCCCGGCTCGATCCGGTGGAAGCCCTGAGATACGAGTGATGGATCAGCGCGCAAATCCCAATGGACGGCCCGAGGGACAACCGGGCCGGCAGGGCGGACGCCCGCCGCTGGCGCTGGCGCTCACCGGCGTGGTGCGGCGCTATCCCCAGGGCGCCGGGACCATCGATGTCCTGCGCGGGGCGGACTTCGCCATTTCCCACGGCCAGTCGGTGGCGCTGGTGGCGCCCTCCGGCTCCGGCAAGTCCACCCTGCTGCACATTGCCGGGCTTCTGGAGCACTCGGACGCAGGCGAAGTGTTCATCGACGGCACGCCCACCGCGCGCCTCCCCGATGCGGAGCGCACCCGGATCCGCCGGCTTTCCATCGGCTTCATCTACCAGTTCCACCATCTCCTGCCCGAGTTCACGGCGCTGGAGAATGTGGCCATGCCGCAGATGATCCGCGGCCTCTCCCGCAAGGAGGCCGAGGCGCGGTCCAAGGAGATGCTCTCCTATCTCGGCCTCGGGGCGCGCCTCGTGCATCGCCCGTCCGAGCTGTCGGGCGGCGAGCAGCAGCGCGTGGCCATCGCCCGCGCGCTCGCCAACGCCCCGCGCCTGCTCCTGGCGGACGAGCCCACCGGCAATCTCGACCCCAAGACCTCCGACCACGTCTTCGGGGCGCTCACCGAGCTGGTGCGCGCCACCGGCGTGGCGGCGCTCATCGCCACCCACAATCTGGAATTGGCGTCCCGCATGGACCGCCGCGTCACCCTTCGGGAAGGCAAGGTGGTGGAACTGGCCTGAACCCGGTTCCGCGCGCCCCTCGTTTCACAAGACCCCTTGTTTCAACGGAGCCTTCGGAGCGCCCATGGATTCCTTCTTCACGGCGTCCAAGGTGCTGTGGTTCTTCGCGACGCCCTCTAACCTGCTGGTCAGCCTCGCGGTGGTGGGGCTGGTGCTGCTCGGGTTCCGCCGCAGGCGGCTGGGCACGGGCCTGATCCTGACGGCGGTGGCCGGCTGGCTGGTGTTCGGGTTCTCGCCGGTGGCGCTGTACATGCTCTCCCCGCTTGAGGAGCGCTTCCCGCAGTTCAAGGACGACGGCACTCCCGTCACCGGCATCATCATGCTGGGCGGTTCTGAGAAGCCGGAAATCGGCAATGTGCGCGGCTTGCCCAGCTTCGGCGAGGCCGGGGAGCGCCCCATCGCCTTCGCGGCGCTGTCGCGGCGCTATCCGCAGGCGCGGCTCGCCTTCGTGGGCGGCAGCGGGCTGCTGTTTCCCAACGGCGACGCCGTCGAGGCGCAGATGATCCGCATGAGCCTGCCCGACCTCGGCATTCCCGAGGCGCGGGTGGAGTTCGAGGGCAAGTCGCGCAACACCGCCGAGAATGCCGAATTCGCCAAGGCGCTGCTCAAGCCCAAGCCGGGCGAGCGCTGGCTTCTGGTCACCAGCGCCTGGCACATGCCGCGCGCGGTGGGCTGCTTCCGCAAGGTGGGGTTCGACGTGGTGCCCTATCCGGTGGATTTCCAGACCGCGGCTCCGGACCGGCTCGACCAGCCCTTCTCCCGCGCCGCCGACGGCCTCGACAAGACCGACGTGGCGACCCGGGAATGGATCGGCCTCGTGGCCTATTACCTGTCGGGCAAGACCAGCGCCCTGTTGCCGGCGCCGTAGCCTACTCGTCGCGCGGGGCGCCGATGCGGTAGACGCCGCGCAGCTCGGCGGGGTCGATGGGCTTGCCCTTGCGATAGATGAGCAGGCGACCTTCCTGCGCCATGCGCACGGCGACACGGCGCACCACCGGCAGGGCGCGCTGCCATTCGGCTTCGGTCATAAGCGCCTGTGCCGCATCCATGGGGCTGATGGACTTGCCCGGACCGCACGCGGCGGTGAGGCGCAGCAGCGCCGCCTCGGTGGAGAGGTCGTCAGGCAGGGTGGTGGGCGCGGCCGCGTCGCGGCGGGAATCGGTGCTCATGGCCGCCTTCATAGAGCATTTTGGCCGGCAGCGGCCATCGAAGCGCATGGCGGGAACGGGCGGAAACACACGCCTCGGCAGCGCTCCGCGACGACGCTCTCCCATGCGCTCTGGACAACCCTGCGAACCATTCGCACCCCCTTGTCCGGACGTTCACAAAACTTTAATCATTGTGCAGTGCGCAACGCACCGCGTGCCGCGGGGGCACGTGAAGAGATCAATGATCCCATCATGAATCTGAGCCAAGGCTATTCCCATCGCCGCTCCTGCTGGGGCGTCGCGCGTACCGCTTTCGCCGTTTTTCTGGTCGCGGTTGCGGTGGTCTATCTGTTCGGCGGCTTTGAGCAGGCCGTGATGCGGGTGGGCTAAGCCCCACCTTTCCGCCGTCGCCGGCGGATCGCCCAAAGGCTTTACCATAGAGAGCGTGGATGCCGTCCGCGCGTTGCCTTGACGGGCGCGCGGGCCGATGATCCGCGCCCGTCGCCGGGGTGGCGCCCGCCGCCCCGGACGAACGGTCGTGCCGGTGAGGAACCGGCAGTCCGAGGAATGCGGATGGAGGACGCCGGATGCAGTGGGTCGATCAGCTTCTGGGCGTGCTGAACGCGAGCTTTGCCGTTCCCGGCTGGGTCGCCGTCGCTGCGGCTGTGGCCGGCGTTGTCTTCGTGGTGCTGCTGTTCGCGCGCTCCGAGCCGAACGACCATCCGGTGACCATTCTGGTGCTGCTCGGCATGCTGGCCGGTGGCCTCGCCGTTGGTGGCGCGGTGGTGCGCGCCATCACCGGCACCGCTGCGGGCGGGCAGGCGCAGGCGCTGGAGCAGCGCGCCGCCACCCTCGATTCCGCCGCGGCACAGACCCCGGCGCTCGGCTGCCTCACGGCCGATACAAGCCTTGCCGTCGCGTGCGAGGCGGTGCTGTTCGAGCGGCCGGATTCGGTCTCCGCCGCGCGCGGGCTGGTGCGTGAGCGCATCGCCTTGGTGGAGGACGCCACCGACATCCTGCGCAAGGCCGACGTGCCGGGCTTGTCCGCCCGCGTCATGACCTGGCGCCGGCCGCTGGAGCTGGACCCGTTCGGCTTCACCGCGGCGGTGCTGGCGGAGGAATTCGGCTGCACCCCCTCGTTCTGCCCGCCGGCGGTCGTGCTGGGGGACAGCACCCGCGTGGTCGCCAACATGACCGAGGGCCGCTACCAGTCGCTGGTCGCCAAATATGCCCCCATCTGGGAGCGCAACGCCCGCAACCGCGGCACTCTCAATCCTGCCCCGCCGGTGCGCACCGGACCGTTCGGCTTCGCCGTCGTTCCCCACGACAACGGGACGGGCGGTTCAGGAACGCCCCAGGATCGCACGCCTCAGGAGCGCCCGCCGGTGGCCAACCTGCCGGTGGAGGACGCGCCTGCCCCTCCCGCGCCCGCCGCAACCCCGGCCAGCCCGACCCCGCTTCCCCCGTCGCGGCCGTCGCGCCCGGCTGCAGCGCCTGCCGCCGCCCCGCCTGCTGCCCGTCCCGCCACCCCGCCCCGTCCGCGCCCGCAGGCGGCGCCCGCCGCACCGGCGCCGGATGCCGTCGAGCCGGCTGGCGACGAATAGGCCGAGCCGGTACATAGGCGGCCATGACGCTCCATCTCATCAAGCTGTGCGTGGGCGCGACCTCCATCGCCGACCTCGAAGACTGGATCGCCCAGCGGGCCGAGGCGGCGCGCAAGGCGGGCCAGCCGTTCGAGCAGATCCATGTGACCCGCATGGTACCGACCCGGCGCGAGGAACTGCTGGACGGCGGCGCGCTCTATTGGGTCATCAAGGGCGAGGTGGCGGCGCGCCAGCGCCTCCTCGACCTCCGCCCGTTCGTGGACGGCGACGGGGTGCGCCGCTGCGGCCTCGTGCTCGACCCGCAGGTGGTGCCGGTGGAGCCGCGTCCATCGCGGCCGTTCCAGGGCTGGCGCTACCTGAAGGCGAGCGAGGCGCCGCGAGACCTCGCCCAGCCTGAGGATGGCGGGGCGTTGCCCGAGGGCCTCGCCCGAGAGCTGCGCGAGCTGGGGCTGCTGTGATCGGCGCGCCTCGTTCCCTGCCGGTTCTCTGACCTTCCGTCATCTCCCGTTCAGGAATGCTTCGCCACTGTGCGCCCCGCGAAGGGCCGGGCAGTTCGGGCCGCGGTTCGACGAGGGGATGAGACCTATGACCATACGCATCGTGCCGGCCACTCTCGCGTGCGCGGCGAGCCTTCTGGTGGCGGGCGTCGTGACCGGCGCCACCACGGGCACCGCCGCGGCCCAGCAGAGCCAGGCGCTGAAAGAGATTCCCGCCGACAAGGCGAAGCTCACGGGCGCCATGACCGTGGACTACAATTCCCGCTCCGCGCGCTCCACCAGCGGCATCGACCTCTACGAGATTTCCGATCTCTCCGTGGCCGACCTGATGATCCTGAAGGGCACGGTGCAGCGCACGCCGGGCAAGAGCCTCGTCTATTCGGTGAAGTTCGACGTGCTCAACCCATCGAACCCCTCCCAGA
Source organism: Xanthobacter autotrophicus Py2 (assembly GCA_000017645.1). Classification (NCBI taxonomy): domain Bacteria; kingdom Pseudomonadati; phylum Pseudomonadota; class Alphaproteobacteria; order Hyphomicrobiales; family Xanthobacteraceae; genus Xanthobacter; species Xanthobacter versatilis. The sequence goes on along the minus strand of CP000781.1, from coordinate 4,947,596 downwards.
TCGCGCGCGAGGTGGCGATCTTGCGCGGCGACCTGCAGATCGACAACAGCGGCCGCTACATCCCCGATGCCGGCCGGCTGCGCATCGACGTGGTGAAGGGCAACCAGAGCACCTCCGCGTTCGGCGGCTCCATTCAGGGCCGCAACGTGGTGCGCTGGTGGGAGGTGGGCGAGCAGATCCGCAAGGCCCAGAAGGAAGCCACCAAGATCTATTCGCGGGTGGTGGACGGCAAGACCGTGTCGATCCAGGTGAAGAACCCGGACCCGCTGCGCTTCGAGCGCACCCAGCTCGCCGCCGGTCCGTTCTCGTTCCTGCCGGAGACCCGTGTTTCCGGAAACCTCGATTATGATTATGAGCTGGGCAACTGGCTGACCGACGCCAACGGCGTGAGCTTCAGCTATGCGGTGGCCGACCGCTCCTTCACCGACCGGGTGTCCGGCTCCATCCGCTTCGTGGAGGAGAACGGCACCTTCAGCGACAAGGCCGGCAAGAAGAAGCCCTATACCGGCTATTACGAATACAACCTGCGCTGGAACGAGCAGCCGGCGAACACCGACCAGTCGTTCTTCGACGCCGGGGCGGCGCAGGCGCAGTCGGACGCGTTCTTCTCCGCCGCCGACCAGTCGAAGCCGGGCCTCTACGGCCGCGTCTACTACAATGACAGCGAGGATGCCTGCCGGCGCGTGAAGGGCGAGGATGGCAAGGACAAGTGCGTCGGCCCCACCCGCTCCGAGGTCACCTGGGACCTGAAGGCGGAAAAGCTCACCTACGCCCAGCTCGCCAACTGGGTGAAGCTGGAGCAGCTCATCCTCGGCCCGCTGACCGACGAGTGAGCGGGGCAGGGGGGCGGGCAGAGGGATAGTACGGCCCTTGGCCTGTGCTCCTTCCCGTCCCCCTGTCGCTTCCTTCCGCAAGCTGCCGAGGTTGACGATCCCGGCCGCGAGGCCGGCGTGCTAAAAGACAGGGCACATCAAGCCGTCATGGCCGGGCTTGTCCCGGCCATCCACGCCGTGCCGCATGTGCGTGGTTCGTCGTTTCACGACCAGCCGTGCCGCGTGGATGCCCGGGTCAAGCCCGGGCATGACGATGGTTGGAAGCAATCTCCCCCCCACAAGCGGGAGAGGGGTGGCGCCGATCCCGGCTGCCGCGCGCCTCAACGCAGGTCCATCACTCCAGCACGGCGGCCTTCAGCAGGCACACCATGAAGGCGCGGGCGGGGGCGTCGGTGCGGTTGCGGATGACGTGGCGGCGGTCGCAGCGATAGCGCACCGTCTCGCCCTCCTTCACCGTCTCGATGACGCCGCCCACCTCCACCTCCAGCGTGCCCTTGAGCACGGTGAGGCATTCCACCGAGCCGCGCTGGTGGCCGTCGGAATCCAGTTCGCCGCCGGGAGCGGCGTCCATATCGTAATATTGCAGCCACTCCACCGTCTTGATCCAGCCGATGATGGAGAGCCGCACCAGCCCGTCCTCCGACAGCAGGATGGGGGTGTCGGCGCGGGTCAGCTTCTCCACGAAGGGGGCGTCGTCGGAGGAGGCGAGCACCCGCTCCACCGTCATGTCCAGCGCCTGCGACAGGCGCCACACGGTGGCGAGCGTCGGGTTGGTCTCGTTGCGCTCGATCTGGCTGATGATGGATTTCGCCACGCCCGACTGCTCGGCGAGGTCGGACAGGGACAGGTTATAGGCCTTGCGCAGGCGCTGGATGGTCTTGCCGAGCTGGCCGGTGATGACCTGCGCGCCGGTCTCGAGGGTGTTCCCGCGCTCCTTGACTGCCATGCCCCGCGATCCTTAATGCCGAACGAACGTTCGCTGAGCCGGACGATACTCAGCAAAGCCGCGCGAGGGAAGCGGCGCCTGCACGGAAAAGGTGATGGGCGGCGGGCCGGCGCTCATTTCCCCCATAGCTCGAAGAAATGATGCACCGGACCGTGGCCTGAGCCGATGTCCAGCTCGTCCGCCGCGGCGATGGCGCCGGAGATATAGGCCTTGGCCCGGCCGACGGCAGTCTTGAGGTCCGATCCGCCGGCCAGCCCTGCCGTGATGGCGGAGGACAGGGTGCAGCCGGTGCCGTGGGTGTTGCGCGAGGGGTGGCGGCGGGCGGCAAAGCGTGTCACCGCGCCGGGAGTGATGAGAAGATCCACGCTCTCGGGGCCTGAACCGTGCCCGCCCTTCATCAGCACCGCGCCGGCGCCGAGGGCGAGCAGGGCCTCGCCCTGCCGGCGCATGTCGTCCTCGGTTTCGGCCACCGGCACGCCCAGCAGCTCCGCCGCCTCCGGCAGATTGGGGGTGATGAGGTGGGCGAGCGGGATGAGCACGGCTTTCAGGTCATTGAGCGAATCGTCGGTGAGCAGGCGCGCGCCGGAGGCCGCCACCATCACCGGATCGAGCACCACCGGGCCGGCGCCGTGGCGGGTGAGCCCCTCCGCCACCGTGCGGATGGCGCCGGGGCGCGACAGCATGCCGATCTTCACCGCGTTGACGGCGAGGTCGGAGAAGACCGCATCCATCTGTGCGGCGATGAAGGCGTCGGGCACATCGTGGATGGCGCTGACCCCCAGCGTGTTCTGGGCAGTGAGGGCGGTGATGACGCTGGCGCCATAGGCGCCCAGCGCCGAAAACGCCTTCAGGTCCGCCTGGATGCCGGCGCCGCCGCTGGAATCCGAGCCGGCGATGGTGAGGGCGATGGGGACCTTCCGCGACATGGACCTGCCGTGCTCCGCTCTCGGGGGTGAGGAGTGCGGGCCACCCTTGCCAGTCCCGGCGGTTTTGTCCACCTTGGCGCCGCCGGCCCCGACCCCGCCGACCTTGTGGCGGGGCGTGTCGATGCAGCCTCAGCGGAGTTCAGCCGTGGTTCCCTTCTTCGTCCAGATCAAGTGCCAGCTCGGAAAATCCTACGAGGTGGCCGACGCCATCGCCAATGCGGAGATCGCATCCGAGATCTATTCCACGGCGGGCGAGTTCGATCTGCTCATCAAGTTTTACGTGGAAGAGGGCACGGACATCGGCCACTTCGTGAACCAGAAGGTGCAGACCTTCCCCGGCATTCAGGACACCCGCACCATCATCACCTTCAAGGCGTTCTGAGGCCTCACTTCTCCGTCTCGGTCAGCCCGCGCACGAACAGCCGCTGCAGCGCCGCGATCACCAGCACAGGCGGCACCAGCGCCAGGATGGCGGTGGCCATCACCAGGTGCCACACCGGGTCCGCCTCCGCCGCCGCGCCCACGAGGCGGCGGATGCCCATGACCACGGTGAAGTAGCTGGCGTCCGTCGTCACCAGCAGCGGCCACAGATACTGGTTCCAGCCATAGAGGAACAGGATCACGAACAGGGCCGCGATATTGGTGCGCGAGAGCGGCAAAAGGATCGACCAGAAGAAGCGCAGCGGGCCCGCGCCGTCGATGATGGCAGCTTCCGTCAGCTCGTCCGGAATGGTCATGAACACCTGCCGGAACAGGAAGGTGGCCGTGGCGCTGGCGATCAGCGGCACGGTGAGGCCGGCGTAGGAATTGAGGAGATCCAGCCGCGCTGCCACCTCGAAGGTGGGCAATATGCGCACCTCCACCGGCAGCATCAGCGTCATGAAGATGAGCCAGAAGGCCGGCACCCGCAGCGGAAAGCGGAAATAGCAGATGGCGAAGGCGGACAGGATGGAGATGGAGATCTTCCCCGCCGCGATCACCACCGCGACCACCAGCGAGTTCCACAGCATGGGGCCCACCGGCGGAATGCCCGCCGTGGACGATCCGGTGGTGAGCGCGAGACGGTAATTTTCCACCAGATGCGGGCCGGGCAGGAGGCCCACGCGGCCGGAGAGGAAATCCGCGCCCGCATAAGTGGAGGCGACGAACGCCACATAGAGCGGCAGCATCATCACCGCCGCGCCGGCGATGAGCACGAGGTGGGCGAAGAGCAGGGACAGGCGCGAGGTGCCGGCCATCAATAGCTCACCTTGTGCTCGATATGACGGAACTGGAGCGCGGTCAGCGCCACCACGATCACCAGCAGCACCACCGACTGGGCCGACGAGCCGCCGAGGTCCAGCCCCTCGAAGCCGTCGCGGAACACCTTGTAGACGAGGATGGTGGTGGCCCGCCCCGGCCCGCCGCCGGTGGTGGCGTGGATGATGCCGAAGGTATCGAAGAAGGCGTAGGTGAGGTTCACCACCAGCAGGAAGAAGGTGGTGGGCGCGAGCAGCGGCAGCACGATGTGGCGGAAGCGCTGGAAAGGCCCTGCGCCGTCCAGCGCCGCCGCCTCCAGCGCGCCCTGGGGGATGGCGCGCAGTCCCGCGTAGAAGAACAGGAAATTGTAGCTCACCTGCTTCCACGCCGCGGCGAGGATGACGAGGGTCAGCGCCTGCCCGCCGTCGAGCATGTGGTTCCACGAGAGGCCCATGGTGCGCAAGGCGCGGGCGATCATGCCCACCGAGGGGTCGAACATGAACAGCCACAGCACCCCGGCCACCGCCGGCGCAACCGCATAGGGCCACACCAGCAGCACCTGGTAGAGCCCGGCGGCCTTGCCCAGCGCATCCGCCGCTGCCGCGAACAGGAGACCGAGGCCCATGGCCAGCACGGTGACGCAGAAGGCGAACAGGAAGGACACGCCCACCGCCTCCAGATAGGCGGGATCGCGCAGCAGGGCGGCGAAATTGGCGAGCCCCACGAAGGTGCTTCCCAGCCCGAACGCATCCTGCGCGAACAAAGACGAGACCAATGCTTCCCCGGCCGGCCATACGAAGAACACGAGCGTCACCGCCACCTGCGGCAGCAGCAGCAGATAGGGCGTGATCTTGCCGGGGAAGGTGACGCGCTTGGCTTGCATGGGGTTAGCGCGCCGTCATCGTGGGTTCCAGAATCCAGCGAGGGCGCTGCCGGAGCCCACCGCCGCTGGGTCCCGGCTCTCCTTGCGCTATCGCTTCAGTCGGCCGGGACACGAGGGCATCCCTCACGGATTGGCCTTCTCGAACGCCCGCAGTTGCTCGTTGCCGCGGGCCTCGGCGGCGGCGAGGGCGGCCTGCGGCGTCTTCTGGCCGGCCAGCGTCGCCTCCAGTTCCTCCTCGATCACGTCGCGGATCTGCAGGAAATTGCCGAAGCGCAGGCCCTTGGAATTGGCGGTGGGCGCCTTCAGCGTCATCTGGCGGATGGAGACATCGGTGCCGGGGTTCTTCTCGTAGAAGCCTTGGGCGCGAGAGAGGTCGTAGGCGGCCTGCGTGATCGGCAGGTAGCCCGTGTTCTGGTGCCACCACGCCTGCACCTCGGGCCGCGACAGGTAGCCGAAGAACTTGGCGACGCCCTTGTATTCCTCGGCCGGCCGGCCGGTAAGCACCCACAGGGTAGCGCCGCCGATGATGGCGTTCTGCGGCGCGCCCTGAACGTCGGGCCAGTAGGGCATCATGCCGTAGCCCAGCTCGAATTTGGAATTTGCGAGGATGCCCGCCCGCGCCGCCGAGGAGCCGATGCTCATGGCGCATTCGCCGGAGAAGAATTTCGGGTCCGCCTTCGACTGGCGGCCACCATAATCGTAGATCTTCGTCTTCTGCCAGCGGGCGAGGGCTTCCCAGTGCTTCTGGGTGAGCGGGTTGGCGATGGTGAGGCGGGTGGCGGTGCCGCCCAGCCCGTTTTCCAGCGTGCCCACAGGCACATTGTGCCAGGCGGAGAGGTTCTCGACATTCACCCAGCTCGGCCACTGGGTGGTGAAGCCGCAGGGCACCCCGGCCGCCTGCACCTTCAGCGCGGCCGCCTCCACCTCGGGCCAGGTCTTCGGCGGGGTTTCCGGATCAAGGCCGGCTTTCCGGAACAGGTCCTTGTTCACATAGAGGATGGGGGTGGAGGAATTGAACGGGAACGACAGCATGTTGCCGCCGGTGTCGGTGTAGTAGCCCGTGACTGCCGGCAGATAGGCCTTGGGGTCGAACGGCTCGCCGGCGTCGGCCATCAGCTTGTAGGTGGGATAGATGGCGCCCTTGGCGCTCATCATGGTGGCGGTGCCCACCTCGAACACCTGCACGATGGCTGGATGCTGCTTGGCCCGGAAGGCGGCGATGGCCCCGGTCATGGCCTCGGGATAGGTGCCCTTGAACACCGGGACGATCTTGTACTCGCCCTGGGTGGCGTTGAAATCGGCGGCGAGCTTTTCCAGCTTCTCCCCCAGCGGGCCGGCCATGGCATGCCACCACTGGATCTGGGTCGGGGTCTGGCTCTGTGCCGCCGCCGGCTGGGCGAGGGTCGCGGCGAAGGCGGAGACGACGAGCGCCGTGAGCACGCCGCGTCGGGACGAATGGACCATGTGAGCCTCCACGGAAAGCGGCGGTGCCGTGCGGCCCGCGTCAGATCCGGATGGATGAAGTCCTAGCGTTACCGTTCCATGACAGACGGCGATCAAAGCGCCAACGACACGCCTTGACCCGACCGCCGCCATCCTGCCGCACGGCATGCCCCCGGCGCCAGAGGCGGCGGAGCGCCGGGGGCTTCTTCATCTGTGACCCTCCGGCTTGACCGGAGGGTCGATCTTGCCGCCCCCCGATTTGCCGGCTCCGACCCGCTGGGTTATGGAAGGCCGGTGGAGAGGACGTGAACGCGTCACGGATCAGGGCGGAATCGGATGGGTTTGGCTTATCGGGCCGACGTGGACGGCTTGCGAGCGGTTGCGGTCGGAAGTGTCGTTCTGTACCACAGCCATATCCCGCCGTTTACTGGCGGCTATATCGGCGTTGATGTCTTCTTTGTCGTTTCCGGTTTTCTGATTACTTCGATCCTTTATCGGGAAATCAAGGCCGGCACGTTTTCACTACTGGATTTCTATGATCGCCGCATAAGGCGCATCTTCCCGGCCCTGTTCCTGGTGCTGGCGGTGACGACGCTGCTCGCCGCGCACATCCTGCTGCCGCGGCAGATGGTTCTGTATTCCAAATCGCTGCCGCCCTCGGCGCTGTTCTACGCCAACATCTATTTCGAGCAGACGCTCAATTATTTCGGGGCGAAGGCCAACGATACGCCGCTGCTGCACCTGTGGTCGCTGGCGGTGGAGGAGCAGTTCTACATCGTTTTCCCGCTGCTGCTGTTCGCCCTGCTGCGGTTCGGCGGGCGGATGCTGGCAGTGGGCGCCATCGTGGTCATCGCGGTGGCCTCGCTCGCCTATGCGCAGATGGCGCTGACCGATGCGCCCTCCATGTCGTTCTACATGCCTATGAGCCGGGCCTGGGAGCTGATGGCGGGGTCGATCCTCGCCCTGGTGGCATGGCCGCGGGTGGCGCCGAAGATCGCGGCGTGGGTGGCGCTGGCGGGCATGGCGGCGATCATCGTGCCGGTCTTCGCCTATAACTACCTCACGCCCTTCCCCGGCTTTGCCGCCTTGCCCGCCGTGCTCGGCGCGGTGGCGGTGATCTGGGCCGGGGCCTGCGCGCCGGAGGGCGTGGTGTCGCGGGTGCTGAGCCTGCCCGGCTTCGTCTACATGGGCCGCATCTCCTATTCGCTCTATCTGTGGCACTGGCCACTGCTGGTGCTCGGGGTGGTGTGGAAGGGGCGGGCCCTCACCTATTTCGAGGCCGGCGGCGTGGTGCTGTTCTCGGTGCTGCTGTCGGCCCTGTCGCTGAAATATGTGGAGACGCCCCTGCGCCGGCCGCAGGCGCTGGGCGGCAGCCGGCTGGCGCGCTTCGGCGCGGGCGCTGCCGCCATCCTGGTGGCGGTGGGGGTTTCCGCCGGCATCGCGCAGGCGGGACGGGGCTTCTGGCCCATCTCCCCGCGCGGCGCGGCGGCGGAGGCGGCGGCCGACGACCAGAGCCGGTCCCAGAAGAACTGCAACAACATGCCCGAAGGCTGGCGCCCCCGTAACCTGACCGCCATCGCCGACTGCGCCCGCGGCTCCAAGGCCGCCGAGGGCCGCTACGACGCGGTGGTGTGGGGTGATTCCCATTCCGGCGCCGCCTTCATCGGCTTTGCCGAGGAGCTGGAGCGCCTGGGCCTGACCACGCGCATGGCGACCATGCCGGGCTGCCCGCCGCTGCTCAGCGCCGCGCGCGCCAGGGGCATCGGCCCGCCGGGGGCCTGCAACGCCTTCAACGAGACGGTGCTGGCGGAGATCCGGCAGGTGAGGCCCAAGCTGGTGATTCTGGTGGCCCGCTGGTCCCTGGTCACGCGCGGGCCGGCGCTGAATGCCGCCCTCATGCGTGGCCGTGGCGGCGAGCCGCCGGAGGTGGACCAGCTCTTCAAGTCGCTGCTGGAGGGGCTCGACACCACCATCGAGGCGGTCACGGCCCTGGGCGCGCGGGTGCTGCTGGTGGGGCAGGCGCCGGAATATCGCTATGCCCCCAACCACTGCTTCGCGTGGAAGGAGTTCTACGGCGGCGATTCGAACGCCTGCCTGTCCCAGTCGCGGGCCGATGCCTTCTTCTACCTCGCCGACGGCAACGCCCTCTTGGCGCGGGCGGCGGCACGGCACCCGGGCACGGACGTGTTCCTGTTGTCCGACGTGTTCTGCGACCAGGACCGCTGCCGGGCCAGCAAGGGCGATGCCTTCTTCTACGTGGATGGCGACCACCTCTCGGCCACCGGCGCGCGGGTGTTCAGCGTCGACGACCGGCTGCGCCGCATCCTGACGGCGGCCCTGGCGGGGGCTGTTCGTCCGGGCGCCAGCGCTCAATAGGGCGGGCAGGCACGTCTCCGTCCCGTCGCCCTCCGGCTTGACCGGACGGCCCATCTTTGCGCGTCCCGGGCCTCCAACGTCTTGTCCCGGTCGCGCCATGGGGCGTCCGGTCAAGCCGGACGGCGACGGGGAGTGAATGCCCCCCATTTGCCGGCTCCGACCCGCTGGGCTATGGAACGTCAGCGGTGAGACGTGGAAACGGATCAGGGCGGTAAAGAATGGGTTTGGCTTACCGGGCCGACGTGGACGGCCTGCGGGCGCTTGCGATCGTGCCCGTCGTGTTGTTCCACATCCACCTGTCGGCCTTCCCGGGCGGCTATGTGGGCGTCGATATCTTCTTCGTGATATCGGGGTACCTCATTACGGCCATCCTGTTCCGGGACATCAAGGCCGGCCGCTTCAGCCTGCTCGATTTCTACGACCGGCGCATCCGCCGCATCTTCCCGGCCCTGTTCGTGGTGCTCGTCGCCACCACGCTGGCCGCCGTCTTCATCATGGTGCCGTCCGACCTGCTGCTCTATGCGCGCAGCCTCAGGGCCACCACCCTGTTCTTCTCGAACATCTATTTCTCGAAGAATCTCAATTATTTCCAACCTGAGGCCGACCTCAACCCGCTGCTCCATACCTGGTCGCTGGCGGTGGAGGAGCAGTTCTACATCTTCTTCCCGCTGATCCTGTTCGCGCTGATCCGCTGGGTGCGGCCCAACCTGTTGCGGCCCATCATCCTCGTGCTCATCGTGGTGTCGCTGGCCCATGCCGAGATCCGGCTGTCGCGCAATCCCATCGAGAGCTTCTTTTCCCTGCCCACGCGGGCGTGGGAATTGCTGATCGGCTCCGCGCTGGCGCTGGGGCTGGTGCCCTTGGTGACGCCGCGCAAGGGGGCCCTCCTGTCGCTGGCGGGCCTCGCGCTGATCGTTTGCGCCATCGCCTTCTATGACCGGCACACTCGCTTTCCCGGCCTTGCGGCGCTGGCGCCGTGCCTTGGCGCGGCGCTGATCCTCCATGGCGGGGCCTGCGGCGCGACGGGCGTCGTGCAGCGGATGCTGGCTTCCCCGGTGCCGGTGTTCTTCGGGCGCATCTCCTATTCGCTGTACCTGTGGCACTGGCCGCTGCTGGTGCTGGTCGGCTATTACCTTGAGCGGCGCCTGTCGCCCAACGAGGGGCTGCTGATCGCGGCCGTGAGCGTGGGCCTTGCCACGCTCTCCCTGTTCTATGTGGAAGCTCCGTTCCGCAAGCGTCACCGGGCCGGCACCAGCCGGTGGACGCCGGTGTGGGCGGGGGGCGCGGCCATGGCGCTGGTGGTGGCGTTCGCGGTCACCGCCATCGTCCGCGACGGGCGGTTCTGGCCCATGTCGGCCTTCGCCCAGCAGGCCGACGCGCTGGCCCGCGCGCAGGACCCCTATATGTCGTGGTGCAGCGCGCCGCTCAGCGGCCCCATGCGTATGCCGGCCAAGCCCGAATGCGTGGTCGGCCGGCAGGCGGCCGCGCCTGCCGGAGCGTCAGGGGAAGCCGCCCTGCCGCCCTTCGACGTGCTGCTGTGGGGCGATTCCCATGCCAGCGCGCTCATGCACGGGCTCGGGGAGGCCGCAGTTAAGGCCGATGCCTCCATCCGCCTGGTGATGTTGCCGGCCTGCCCGCCGCTGGACGGGGTGGTGACCCTGCACGAGAGCATCAAGGGGCTGGAGCGCCAGTGCCCGGCCTTCAACCGCGGTGTGCTGGAGCTGATCGCCGAGAAGCGGCCGAAGCTCGTCGTCATGGCCGGCCGCTGGTCGCCCTGGACCAGCCTGCAACCGGGATTCGCGCTCCGCGACGCCGATGGCCGCTATCTCTCGGCGGAGGAGGCGAGGGCCGAATTTGCCCGCGGGCTCAAGCGCAGCGTGGAGGGTGTGACGAAGCTCGGCATTCCGGTGGTGCTGGTGGGGCAGGTGCCGGAGTTCAGCTTCTCGCCGCCCCATTGCATCACCCGCGCCGAGTTTTCCGGCGCCGACACCGCCCGCTGCCTGAGCCAGGACCGGGAGAAGACGCTGGCCGGGCTTGCCGCCTCCAACCAGGCGCTGGTGGATCTCGCCAAAGGCAATCCGCTGGTGACCACGGTGCTGCTCTCCGACCGCTTCTGCGGCAAGGAGATCTGTGCCGCCATGGTGGACGGCACGCTGATCTATCGCGACCCCAACCATTTGAGCGTCGAGGGCTCGCGCATCGCCGCCGGCTTCATCAACCTCGCCGGAATTCTGCGCGCCGCCGCCGGTGGCCTGCAGGCGGCGGGGCAGGGGACAGGACAGGCCCCGCCCCCGGCCATCCGCTGAGGAAACCTGCCGGGCTCAGTCCTTGTCGAGCAGGCCGGCGAGCTTGAGGGCGACGCCCTGGGAGCCTTGCACCTTCAGCCGGCCGGTGGAAAACGCCATCAGCGGGCCCATGCGGCCGGTGATCAGCTTGTCCAGCGTGTCGGTGGAGAGCTTGAGCACTGCATCCGCCTCGCCCGAGCCCTCGCCCACCTCTACCGCGCCGCCGGTGGCATCCAGCAGGATGGCCTCGCCGGTATCGGTGAGATCGAAGCGCACCTTGTAGCCGAGCTCGGACAGGGCATCGGAGCGCTCGCGCATGGCTTCGACGAGAGAGGAAAGATCGGCCATCCGTGTCACCTCAAAAAAAGCCGCCCCGGAAGCGGGGCGGTGGGAGGAAGTCGAGAATCGGTACCTCGGGTTCCGGGGGAATGATCCCTCAGAACATGGCCTCGTCGAGGGCCATCATGGAGGCCTTTCCGGCCTTGATGGAGCCCCACAGCGCCGCCACGTCCGGCAGCAGCTTCTCCATGAAGAAGCGCGCGGTGGCGATCTTGGCCTCGTAGAAGGCGGCGTCATCCGGGTTGGAGACGCGCTTCTCAAACGCCACTTCCGCCATGCGCACCCACATGTAGCCCAGCGCCACCATGCCGAACAGGCGCAGATACTGGGTCGCCGCCGCGCCCGCCTCCTCCGGGTCCTTCAGGCCCTTCTCGGCGATGTGGGCGGTGGCGAGCTGGAGCGCGCCGAACGCCTTGGAGAGCGGGGTGATGAGCGGGCCGAGGTTCTCGTCGTCGAGCTTGGCGTCCATGTAGTTCAGCACGGGATGGAAGAAGGAGCGCAGATAGCGCCCCATGTGCGCCGGCAGCTTGCGGCCCACGAGATCGAGCGCCTGCACCCCGTTGGTGCCCTCGTAGATCATGGCGATGCGGGCATCGCGCACATATTGCTCCATGCCGTGGTCGCGGATGTAGCCGTGGCCGCCATAGACCTGCATGCCCATGGAGGTGGCCTCGAAGCCCAGGTCCGTGAACAGCGCCTTCACGATGGGGGTCATCAGGGCGGTGAAATCCTCCGCCCGCTGGCGCTCCTGCGCGTCTTCCGCGTGCTCCATGAGATCGAGGGCGCGGGCCACCCAGCCGGCGAGGGCCCGGCAGCCTTCGTTATAGGCGCGCATGGTCATCAGGGTGCGCCGCACGTCCGGGTGCACGATGATGGGATCGGCCGGCTTGTCGGGATGCTTGGCGCCGGAGAGCGAACGGCCCTGCAGGCGCTCCTTGGCGTAGGCCACGGCGGCCTGATAGGCGGCCTCGCCGAGGCCGAGGCCCTGCGTGCCCACCGACAGGCGCTCGGAATTCATCATGGAGAACATGGCGCGCATGCCCTTGTGGGGCTCGCCCACCAGCCATCCGGTGGCCTCGTCGAACGACATCTGGCAGGTGGACGAGCCGTGGATGCCCATCTTGTGCTCGATGCCGGTGCAGGTGACGCCATTGCGCGGGCCCACGGATCCATCTTCGCGCGGCAGGAATTTCGGCACCAGGAACAGGGAGATGCCCTTGATGCCCTTGGGCGCGTCCGGCAGGCGGGCCAGCACCAGGTGGATGATGTTCTCCGCCATGTCGTGCTCGCCGGCGGAGATGAAGATCTTGTTGCCGGTGACCTTGTAGGAGCCATCGCCTTGCGGCTCGGCCTTGGTGCGCACGAGGCCGAGGTCGGTGCCGCAGTGGGGCTCGGTGAGGCACATGGAGCCGGACCACACGCCATCCACCATCTTCGGCAGGAAGCGGTCCTTCAGCTCGTGCGAGGCGTGATTCTTCAGCGCCTCATAGGCGCCGTGGGTGAGGCCGGGGCAGATGCCGAAGGCGAGGTTGCCGGAGCACAGCATCTCCTCCACCAGCTTGTTCAGGCTCGCCGGCAGGCCCTGCCCGCCGTACTGCGGATCGCAGGCGATGCCGTTCCAGCCGCCCTCGCAGAAGGCCTTGTAGGCTTCCTTGAAGCCCTTGGGGGTGCGCACCACGCCGTTCTCATAGGTGCAGCCTTCGAGGTCGCCCGACTGGTTGAGGGGCGCGAGAACCTCGGTGACGAATTTCCCGGCCTCCTCCAGCACGGCGTCGATGAGGTCGGGCGTGACCTCCTCCAGCCCCTTGAGGGTGGAAAGCTCCGCGCTGCCATGCAGCTCGTGGAGGACGAAGCGCATGTCGCGCAGCGGAGGGGTATAGACCTGCATGGCGTTGGCTCCCGTGTCTCGTGTTCCTGCCTTTTCGCTCGCCAATCTTGCGACCGGGAGCGGGGGCGGACCGCTTCTAACCGCCGTCATGCCCAGCCTTGTGCCGGGCCTCCACGCCGTGCCGTTTGCGCTCCGTTTCGGAGCTTGCGCCCGGTCCAACCGCATGGATGGCCGGGTCAAGCCCGGCCATGACGGCCTGATGTGTTCCTGCCTTTTCGCCCCTCCCGCTTGCGGGGGAGGGTAGGATGGGGGTGGGTGTCTCTCCACCCGGAATGCTGTCTGTGGGGAGGGCGCTGCCCCCTCCCCAACCCTCCCCCGCCCGAACTCGGTAACAGCCGAACTCGACTTCCGAGGGCCGAAGCCGGAAACATCCGGCTTCGGAGCGGGAGAGGGAGACCGCGAGGGCCTCAGTTCCTGAGCGGCCGCCCCGTTTCGAGAATGTGCTCGATGCGGTCCAGCGTGGCGGTGGTGCGGATGAGCTTCATGAAGCCGTCGCGCTCCAGTTCCAGCACCCTGGCGGCGGGCACCGGTTCGATGTGGTCGGCGCTGCCGCCGGTGAGCACTTCCGCCAGCACGCCGGAGACCACCTTGTCGTGCTTCGTCGCCATGCCGCGCTTGGCGAAGCCCGCCACTGCCATGTCCATGGCCACCTTGCCGGTGGGACCCGGCAGGAAGAACTCCACGGGCTTGGGCGGCGCATAGCCCTCCACCAGCGCCAGGGCTTTCGCCTTGGCGTCGGCAAGCAGCCGGTCGCGGTTCATGGTGATGCCGTCGCTTTCGCGCAGGAATTTCAGCTCCTTGGCCTCGGCGGCGGACTTCGCCACGGTGGCGGTGGAGACCGTCTCGAACACCTTGGAGGGCGCCGGCATGGGCCCCTTGGGGAATTTCGGATCGGTGGCCCAGCGCTCCAGCATGGCGGTGCAGCCGCCCCAGGCGGGCAGCACGCCCACGCCGCATTCCACCAGGCCGATATAGCTCTCCGCATGGGCCTGCACGGCGCTGGCGTGGAGCAGGATCTCGCACCCGCCGCCGAGCGCCAGCCCCGAGGGGGCCGCCACCACCGGGAAGGGGGCGTATTTCATGTCCTGGTAGGTCTTCTGGCCGGTGGCGACCAGCTTTTCCACCTCGCCGAAGGCGCCGATGTTGCAGGCAAACAGCGCGAGGCCGAGATTCGCGCCCACCGAGAAGTTCGAGCCCTCGTTATAGATGACGAGCGCCTTGTGCTTGTCCTTCACCAGCTTCAGCGCCTTGGCGAGCATCGTGATGATGCCCTCGTCCAGCGAATTGCTCTTGGAGGTGAATTCCAGGCACACCACCCCGTCGCCGATATCCCACAGGGCGGCGGAGCCATTCTTGAGCAGCGGCTGCGACTTCAGCTTGATGTCCGCGAGCAGCAGCACGCCGTCCGGCCGCACCACGTCGCGATAGCTGCCGTCGAGGGCGAGATACTGCCGCTTGCCATTCTCCACCCGGTAGAAGGGGGTGTCGGCGGCCAGCGCCAGCAGGGCCGGGACCTCCTCGCCATCGGCCGCGAGCAGGCCGGCGAGGCGGGCGGCGCCGATCTTGTCGATCAGCTCGAACGGGCCGAATTTCCAGTTGTAGCCCAGGCGCATGGCATCATCGATGGCGACGATGTCGTCCGCCGCCTCGGGCACGAGGCGCGCCGCATAGGCCAGCGTCTTCGCCATCACCGAGCGGGCATAGCGCCCCGCCGTTCCCGGCGCGGAAAGGAGGGCGAAGATGTCCTTGCCGCCGCCGTCCTCCAGCTCCGGCACGCTCGCCTTTTCCTGCGGGCGGTAGGCGCCGGTTGAAAGGTCGATGGCCTCCTTCGCCTTGCCGCCGTTCTCCCGGTTGAGCCGGTAGAAGCCGCCCTTGCCCTTGCGGCCGATATAGCCGGTCTCGATCATCTTCGAGATCAGCGGCTCGTCGCGCAGGGTGGCGTGGAACGGGTCGGAGGCCGGCAGCGCGCGCTTCAGGGAGCCCTGCACATGGGGCATCAGGTCGAGGCCCACGAGGTCGATCAGGCCGAACACACCGGTCTTGGGGAAGCCGAACGGCCGGCCCATGACAGCGTCTGCCTCCTCCACCTTCAGGCCGAGGCGGAAGGCCTCGCCCACGGCGAGCTGCAGCCAGTAGGTGCCGAGCCGGTTGGCGATGAAGCCGGGGGTGTCCTTGCAGGTCACCACCGTCTTGCCCAGCTTCACGTCGGCGAAGCGGGCGACTGCGGCCACCGTGGCCGGATTGGTCTCAGGCCCTGCCACGATCTCCAGCAGCCGCATGTAGCGCGGCGGGTTGAAGAAGTGGGTGATGAGGAAGTCGCGCCTGAAGCTCTCCGGCAGCCCGGCTGTGAGGTCGCCCAGCGGGATGGTGGAGGTGTTGGACGACACCGCCGAGCCCGGCCGGCGGGCGGCCTCGATCTTGGCGTAGAGCGCCTGCTTGATGTCGAGGCGCTCGATCACCGCCTCCACGATCCAGTCGCAGCTGGCAAGATCTGAGAGATTGTCCTCGATGTTGCCGGCGGTCACGAGCTTGGCCGCGCGCTTCGACATGAAGGCGGCGGGGTCGGCCTTCAGCAGCTTCTCCACCGCCTTCTCGGCGATGGCATTGCGGTTGGCGGCGCCCTCCGGGACGATGTCGAGGAGCAATACCTCAATACCGGCGTTGGCCACATGGGCGGCGATGCCCGCGCCCATGACGCCGGCGCCGATGACCGCCACCTTCTTGATGTCGAACCCGCCGATGTCGGCGAAGCTCTTGATATCGGTTTCGCTGGTCATGACGCGCCCCCTCAGACGCGTTCGAGGACGGTGGCGATGCCCTGTCCGCCGCCGATGCACTGGGTGGCGAGGGCATATTTGCCGCCTTCCCGCTTCAGCAACGACGCGGCTTTGCCGACGATGCGCGCCCCGGTAGCCCCCAGCGGATGGCCGAGCGCGATGGCGCCGCCGTCGATGTTGAGGGTCTCGTCGCGGACGCCGAGTTCGCGTTGGCAGGCAAGGGCCTGGGAGGCGAAGGCCTCGTTCAGCTCCACCACGTCGATCTGCGAGATGTCGATGCCGGAGCGGGTCAGCGCCTTCTTGGTCGCCGCCACCGGGCCGATGCCCATGATCTCCGGCGCGCAGCCAGCAACCGCAACGCCTTTCAGGCGGGCGAGGGGCTCCAGGCCATGCTTCAGCGCATAGTCCTCCGAGCACACCAGCACGGCAGACGCGCCATCGGTGAGGGGGGAGGAGGTGCCGGCGGTGACGGTGCCATGCTCGTCAAAAGCGGGCTTGAGGCCGGCCAGCTGCTCGGCCGTGGCATCGCGGCGGATGCAGCCGTCCTGGGTGGCGGTCTTGCCCGAGTCCTTGCCGTTTATGCGGATGGAAACGATCTCGTCGGCGAACTTGCCGGCGGCCTCGGCCGCCGTTGCTTTCGCATGGCTTTTCAAGGCGAAAGCATCCTGGTCGGCGCGGGTGATCTGCCACTTGGCGGCGACATTTTCCGCCGTCTCGCCCATGCCCATGTAGGCCTGCGGGAGCTTGGCGTAGAGCGCCGGATTGGGCATGGGATTGAAGCCGGTCATGGGCACGCGGCTCATGCTCTCGATGCCGGCGCAGATGAAGACTTCGCCGGCGCCCAGTTGGATCTGACCGGCCGCCATGTGCACCGACTGCATGGACGAGCCGCAGAAGCGGTTTACCGTTGCGCCGGCGACGCTGTCGGGTAGGCCGGCGATCATGCCGATCAGGCGCGCGATGTTAAAGCCCTGCTCCGCCTCGGGAAAAGCGCAGCCGACGATGAGGTCCTCGATGTCCTCGACCTTGACGCCGGTGCGGGCCACCAGCTCCGCCACCACCTGTGCGGCGAGGTCATCCGGGCGCACGCGCGCCAGTTCACCCTTCTTGGCAAGGGCGAAGGGCGAGCGGGCGTACCCCGCAATCACAACGTTTTGCATGGGCTCTCCTGCCTATATATCTTGTTGGTCCGCGTCTGATCCCGTTTTGACCAGATTGCTGTGCAATCAAATCAATAAAACGATCTCATTCTTTATTTTGGAGGCGTGATTTCTCGGATTTATACAATCCGAATCCATCCGACTCTGGCGCGGGACCGAAAGGGAATTCGGTCAGCCGGCGGCCTTTTTCTGGGCCGCCTCCTGTTCGAGGGCGGACAGGGTCTGCTCCTCGATTTCCTTCAGCTCGACGATGCTTTCCTCAAGCGCAAGGCGCTGGTCTTCCAGCATTTCGAGCCGCGTCTGCACCTTCTTGAGGAGCAGGCGCATCTGTTCTGCCTGGGTCGGGTCCATGTCGTAGAGATCGAGGTATTCCTTGATCTCGCGCAGGGAGAAGCCGAGTCGCTTGCCGCGCAGGATGAGGACCATCCGGGCCCGGTCACGCTTGGTGTAGACGCGCATGGTGCCGGCGCGGCGCGGGGTGATGAGGGCCTTGTCTTCGTAAAATCGGATCGTGCGCGGGGTCACGGACAGGTCCCGAGCCAGCTCGGTGGCCGTGAAGAACGTGTCCGTCAGGGCGCTTCCGGCGCCGCGCTTGCCTGTGGATGCCACGGCCTCACCTATACGTCATCTATCCGCCCCGAAGATACATGCTTTGACCCTCGGCGCAAGCCCCGATGCGGCAGGATTTTATCGCGATTGCGTCATCGGCCATGCTGGACGCAGGCTCTGGCGAATCCGTTGTGTGGGTGGTGGCAGGGTTAGGGGGAGGGCGTGCCGAAGCGTGTGCTTTCGCTCTCGAATTGCGACGGCCCCGGCGGCCCCTCTCCTCACCTCCGTCGGGGAAATTCGCGCCGGACGGCTGTGGCGCATTTGCAACGAGTTTGTCTTTCCCTTGCGATCATCTTCGAAGTTAAATGAACCCAGTTGACGCACATATTCGTTTAGGCATCTTAGATGACGTATAGGGCATCGATAAAACCAATACTGCACTGCAGCGTGCGGGGCCCAGAGGAAACTGTCTCAAGCGGGGGAAACCTAATGATGATGCGCGACTGGGCCGTGCGGGCGGCTCGAGTGCTTGTTCTTCCCATGGTCGCCGGGGCGGCCGGGCAGGCGCATGCCGGCGGCTTCGGCCTGCGCGAGCAAAGCTCCTATTACCAGGGCACGGCCTTCGCTGGCACCGCGGCGGGCGGCGACGGCCTCGCCTCCATGTTCTGGAATCCGGCAGCCATCAGCTTCACGCCGGGCCTCAGCGTGGAAGGCAACGTCACCTACATTGCGCCGCACGCGTCCCTCGACGTCTATTCCGCCACCGCCCCCATCACCGGGGCTTCGCTTGGAACGACAGGCGCCAGCGACATCGTGGGCAACGGCGTGCTGCCGACCACGTACATCTCCTATGCCTGGGAAAAATGGGCAGTCGGCTTCGCCGTCACCTCGCCCTTCGGTCTCGTGACCGACGCGCCCTGCAACTTTTCGGGCCGGTATTACGGTTGCTACAATCGCATCTTTGACATGAACGTGCAGGCATCGGTGGCCTACAAGGTCAATGAGTGGCTGACCATCGGCGGCGGGTTGAACGTCAATTACATCGACGCCAAGCTGACCAACGCGCAATTCGCCGGATTTACATCGCCCCTGAACAATCTCTACGCCGAGGTGAACGGCGACGACCTGGGCGTGGGCTTCAATCTTGGCGTATTGTTCACGCTGGCGCCGGGAACGACGCTCGGCATTGGCTACAAGTCCTCGATCGACCAGAATCTCTCGGGCAACCTGAACCTGTCGGTGGCCAACATCACCACGGTCAACCAGGTGGCCGCCAGTGCGGGCCTGACCCTGCCGGACCAGGTGACGGCCTCGTTCCGCTCGCAGCTGACGCCGCAATGGACCGTGCTCGGCACGGTGGAGTGGACCAACTGGTCCACGGTGCAGCAACTGGTGGTGACCTCGCGCGGCATCCCGGTGAGCACGCTGGACCTCAAGTGGAACGACGGCTGGTTCTTCTCCGGCGGCGTCGAATACCAGTGGGATCCCAAGCTCGCGCTGCGCGCCGGCATTGCCTACGAGCTGACCCCGGTGCCGGACGAGACGCGCTCGCCGCGCCTGCCCGATACCAACCGCCTGTGGCTGTCGGGGGGCTTTACCTACAACTTCACCCCGCAATTCTCGTTCGACTTCGCCTACAGCCACATCTTCGGCGAGAACAGCCCCATCAACCTGTCCGCGTCCGATCCTGCGAATGCGCTGCGCGGCTCGCTGGTGGGCGAGGTGAACGATGGCTATGTGGACATCGTCTCGGTGGGCCTGCGCTACAAGTTCGGTGCCCCTGTCACCGCCGCGCTGATCACGAAGTGAGCGCACCCGCGGCCGTCCGCTCTCCAGCGGATGGCCGCGGATCACAGCCGGCTGCGGCGCACCCATCCTGATCCGGGCGCAATCGCGGCCGATACTGCGTGACGTTGCGTGAGATGTGGGAGCCATTTCGCGACACAAGACCGTGCGAAATGCCTCTCAGCCGTTGATTTGGCCTATTTTCATACGAACCGGTGCCCACCCGGCGCGGGCATGCCTCTCGTCGGATGTGCGGGATGCAATAAGTTGGCACCGGCGGAAGGAGGGACGTCCATGCTCCATCGCACCGATGGCGGGGCCGTGGCCTACGCGCCCGTGCCCGAGCTTCTCGACACCAGCGTCGCCGAATTCGGCGACCGCACCGCGCTCAGCTTCTTCGGCCGCAAATGGACCTATGCCCAGCTCGGCAAGCTGGTGGATCAGGTGGCGGCCGGGCTTCAGGCACAGGGCGTGCGCAAGGGCGTCAAGGTGGGCCTGTGCCTGCCCAACACGCCGTATTCGGTCATCTTCTTCTTCGCCATCATGAAGGCCGGCGGCACGGTGGTGAATTTCAGCCCGCTCTATGTGGAGCGTGAGCTGAGGCACCAGATCCGGGATTCCGGCACCATGATCATGGTGGTGCCCGACCTGAAGCTGATCCATTCGCGGGTCGCGGCGGTGGCGCAGGAAGCGGGCCTGAAGACCATCGTCGTGTGCCCCATGTCCGGAATCCTGCCATTTCCCAAGGGGTTGCTCTTCAACCTGTTCAAGCGCAAGGAGAAGGCCGAGTTCAGCCTCGGCGACGGCCTGCACCTGGCCTATGGCGCGCTGCTGCGTCACGGCGACCGGCCGCAGCCGGTGGAGGTGGATGTGGAGAACGACGTGGCGGTGCTGCAATATACCGGCGGCACCACCGGCGTTCCCAAGGGTGCCATGCTCACCCATGCCAATATCTCCGCCAATGCGGAGCAGGTGATCACCCATGCCGATTGCCGGCGCATCGGGGTGAAGCGGGTGCTGGGCGTGCTGCCCCTGTTCCACGTCTTCGCCATGCAGACGGTGATGCTGATTCCCATCTGCCTCGGCGCCGAGATCATCCTGGTGCCGCGCTTCCAGCTTTCCGACCTGCTCGACCGCATCGAGCGGGAGAAGCCCACCATGTTCCCCGGCGTGCCCACCATCTATGCCGCCATCAACGGCGTGGCCGACATCGACAAGCGCGACCTGAAATCCCTCACCCTGTGCATTTCCGGCGGCGCGCCGCTCCCGGCGGAGGTGCGCGAACGCTTCGAGGACCTCACCGGCTGCAAGCTGGTGGAGGGCTACGGCCTCAGCGAGACCTCGCCGGTGGTGACCGCCAACCAGCCCCTCGGCCGGGTGAAGGACGGTTCGGTGGGCACGGCGCTGCCGCAGACTGTGATCGAGATTCGCGATCTTGAGGATGTGCGGCGCATCGTCCCCCAGGGCCAGAAAGGGGAGGTCTGCGTGCGCGGTCCGCAGGTGATGAAGGGCTATTATAATCGCCCGGACGACACCGCCTCCGCCTTCATTGACGGCGCGTTGCGCACCGGCGACGTGGGCTATCTGGACGAGGACGGCTACCTCTTCCTCGTGGATCGCATCAAGGATGTGATCCTATGCGGCGGCTACAATGTCTATCCACGGGTCATCGAGGAGGCGCTTTATCTCCATCCGGCGGTGGCGGAGGCGGTCGCCATCGGGGTGCCCGACCCCTACCGTGGCCAGGCGCCCAAGGCTTTCGTGACCCTGCGCGCCGATTCTGAAGCGACCCCCGGAGAGCTGATGGACTTCCTCACGGCCCAGATCTCTAAGATCGAGATGCCGAAGGCGGTGGAGATTCGCGACAGCCTGCCCAAGAGCGTGGTGGGTAAGCTCTCCAAAAAGGAGCTGGTGGAGGAGGAGCGCCAGCGCGAGCAGGGGTAGGGCGCCTTTTCCCGGCTTTAAAGGCCGGAAAGCCTGCCCGGCATACCTCCGGCCGCACTTGCCTCAGGAAGCCGGCTCGCGTATATGGCCGGCCATCCCGCACGCGGACATCAGGCCATCTGGCCATCCGGTGCCCTCTCCCTATTAGGGGGTGGGGGTACGTCCGCGGAGGCTCAACCGGAGAATACTCAAATGGCGCTTCCCGATTATTCGATGCGCCAGCTGCTTGAAGCTGGCGTGCACTTTGGACATCAGTCCCACCGTTGGAACCCGAAGATGGCGCCGTACATCTTCGGCGTCCGCAACAACATCCACATCATCGACCTGTCGCAGACCGTGCCCGCGCTGCATCGCGCGCTGCAGGCCGTCTCCGACACGGTGGCCCAGGGCGGCCGCGTGCTGTTCGTCGGCACCAAGCGTCAGGCCCAGGAGCAGGTGGCTGACGCCGCTCGCCGCTCCGCCCAGTATTATGTGAACTCCCGCTGGCTCGGCGGCATGCTCACCAACTGGAAGACCATCTCCAACTCCATCGCCCGGCTGAAGAAGCTGGAGGAGATGCTGTCCGGTCCCGAGCAGGGCTCCGGCTACACCAAGAAGGAGCGCCTGACGCTGTCCCGTGAAAAGGACAAGCTCGACAAGGCTCTCGGCGGCATCCGCGACATGGGCGGCCTGCCCGACCTGCTGTTCGTCATCGACACGAACAAGGAAGACATCGCCGTGAAGGAGGCCCAGCGCCTCGGCATCCCGGTGGCGGCCATCCTCGACACCAATTGCGATCCGGACGGCATCGCCTTCCCGGTTCCCGGCAATGACGACGCCGGCCGCGCCATCCAGCTCTACTGCGAGCTGGTCGCCCGCGCCGCCATCGACGGCATCGGCCGCGGCCATTCCGACCTCGGTATCGACGTGGGCGCCGAAGAGGCCCCGCTGGTGGAAGACCTGCCGGTGGAAACCGGCGCCTGGTCGTCCTTCGAGCCCCTGTCGGGTCCGCGCGGCGTTGCCGACGACCTGAAGAAGCTCACCGGCGTCAGCCCCGAGATCGAGCAGAAGCTCAACGATCTCGGCGTGTTCCACTTCGGCCAGGTGGCCGGGCTCGATGCGATCGACGCCCACCGCATCGGCGAGGAAGTGGGACTGCCCGGCCGCGTGGACGGCTGGGTGGCCCAGGCCAAGGAGCTGTCTGCCGAGGTCGAGTGACCTTGTCGCAGATCTGATAGCGAATCGAGAGTAATGGGGCGCCTGGGGCGCCCCCACGGCCGGCTCGGGCACCCCCTGGCCGGCCGTGGCGCGAGAAGAAGGGATTTTTGACATGGCTGCGATCACCGCCGGGCTGGTGAAGGAACTGCGCGACAAGACCGGCGCAGGCATGATGGATTGCAAGTCTGCGCTCACCGAGACGAACGGCGACATCGAGGCCGCCATCGACTGGCTGCGCAAGAAGGGCCTCGCCAAGGCCGCCAAGAAGGCTGGCCGCGTGGCTGCCGAGGGCCTGGTGGCGGTGGAATCCTCCGGCCACTACGCCGCCGCCATCGAAGTGAATGCGGAAACCGACTTCGTCGCCCGCAACCCCGACTTCCAGGCGTTCGTGCGCGAGGCGGCCAAGGTCGCCCTCAACACCGACGGCACCGTGGAAGCCGTGGCCGCCGCCAAGTTCCCCGGCGAGAGCGTCACCGTCGCCGAGCGCCTGACCGCGCTCATCGCCACCATCGGCGAGAACATGACGCTGCGCCGCTCGGCCAAGCTCTCCGTGTCGGCCGGCGTCATCGCCAGCTACGTGCACGGCGCGGTGGTGGAAGGCCAGGGCCGTATCGGCGTGCTGGTAGCGCTCGAGTCCACCGGCGACGTGGAGAAGCTCTCTACCCTCGGCCGCCAGATCGCCATGCACATCGCCGCGCTGAACCCGCTGGCTCTGGACGCGTCCGGCATCTCCGAGGAGACCATCGCCCGCGAGAAGGCCATCCTGCTCGAGAAGCACCAGGGCAAGCCCGCCAACGTGCAGGACAAGATCGCCGAGAGCGGCATCAAGAGCTTCTTCAAGGAGGTCACCCTCCTCGACCAGGCCTTCGTGCATGACGGCTCCAAGTCGGTCTCCCAGGTTCTGAAGGAGGCTGAGGGCCAGGTCGGCGCACCGCTCAAGCTCACCGGCTTCGTGCGCTTCGCGCTGGGCGAGGGCATCGAGAAGGAAGAGACGGACTTCGCCGCCGAGGTGGCTGCCGCCGCCGGCCAGTCCTGATCGACGTCCGCTTCTGACAAGAGCGCTTTCCGTTCGCCCCGGCTCACGGGAAGCGCTCTAGAGACTCGTGCTGACGCGTTTTCTTCACGCGAGCCGGTATCCACGCCGCTCGAAAACGCTCTAAAGGGCAAAGGGGGGCTCTCATGACCGCTTCCACGGCGGACGACTCGGACTTCCCGGAGCCCCCGGTGCCGTTCGCGGCATCGGGCCTCCCTTATCCCCGCATCCTGGTGAAGGTCTCCGGCGAAGCCCTGATGGGCTCGGAGCCCTTCGGCCTCCATCCGCCTACCGTGGCCCGCATCGCCCGTGACCTGGTCGCGGCGCGTGCGCTTGGCTGCGAGGTGGCGGTGGTGGTGGGCGGCGGCAACATCCTGCGCGGCGCGCGGGTGGCGGGCGAGGATCTCGACCGCGCCACCGCCGACCACATGGGCATGCTGGCCACCGTCATGAACGGCCTCGCGCTCGAGGCCGCCATCGAGGCGGCGGGCGCGCCGGCCCGCACCCTGTCCGCCATTCCCATGCCGACTGTCTGTGAGCCCTATGCCCGCCAGCCGGCTAACCGGCACCTGCGGCGCGGGCGCATCGTCGTGCTCACCGGCGGCACCGGCAATCCGTATTTCACCACGGATACCGGCGCGGTCCTGCGCGCCGCCGAGCTGGATTGCGACGCGGTGCTGAAGGCCACTAACGTGGACGGTGTCTACACCGCCGACCCCAAGAAGGACCCGACCGCCACGCGCTACGACCGCATCACCCACGACGAGGCGCTCGCCCGCGACCTCAAGGTGATGGATGCGGCCGCCTTCGCCCTTGCCCGCGAGGCGTCGTTGCCGATAATCGTGTTCGATATTCGCGAGCCCGGCGCCATCGCCACGGCCGCGAAGGGTGAAGGCCGTGTGACGGTCGTCGCTCCCTGAACCTGTACTGCGCGGGGCGATTACGCTTCTGCGCATTGTCGGGTCAAGGGGTGCCGGTCGTCGGCTGGGATCTTGGGTTGGGGTTCAGGCTGGAATCGGGGGACCGGGAGCGCACCGCGAGGGCGGGGCGGTTTGGTGCGGCCTTTGCCGCACCTCTGCCGCGCGCTTCGCATCGCATCCCTCGCACTGCCATCAAGAAGCCGTACCATCCTGTCATCCGCGCCGGCGCCAGTCCTTTGCCCGGAGCTCCGCATCCTGACGCGGGGTTCGGCCATTGGCATGGAAACAGAAACGTTTCCATGCCAATGGAGCGGGCCCCGACAACAGACTACAGAGGTTAGCCATGACCACCGGGACCTTCGACATGTCCGATCTGAAGCGCCGCATGCAGGGCGCTGTCGGCGTGCTCAGGGACGAACTGGGCGGGCTGCGCACCGGGCGCGCCTCCGCCAGCCTGCTCGACCCCATCACCATCGAGGCCTACGGCGCGCGCATGCCGCTGAATCAGGTCGCCACCGTATCGGTGCCGGAAGCGCGCCTGCTGTCGGTGCAGGTGTGGGACCGCGGCATGGTGAGCGCGGTTGAGAAAGCCATCCGCGACAGCAACCTTGGCCTCAACCCGAACACCGAGGGCCAGGTGCTGCGCCTGCGCATTCCCGAGCTGAACCAGGAGCGTCGCCAGGAGCTGGTGAAGGTCGCCCACAAATATGCCGAGGCGGCCAAGGTGGCGGTGCGGCATGTGCGTCGCGACGGTATGGACCACCTGAAGAAGGTGGAAAAGGACGGCGAGATGAGTTCCGATGATCTCGACCGCCTGTCCAAGGACGTGCAGAAGGCCACCGACGAAACCATCGCCGAGATCGACCAGACGCTCGCCCAGAAGGAAAAGGAAATCCTTTCGGTTTGAGGAGCCGCTCTTGAGCCCGGAGCAAGCCATGTCCCTACGCGCCGCTGCGGGCGAGGCCACCGTTACCGAACGGTCGCCGGCTGTCGTCCCGGTGCATGTGGGCGTGATCATGGACGGCAACGGGCGCTGGGCCACTTCGCGCAAGCTGCCGCGGGTGGAGGGCCACCGGCGCGGGGTGGAGGCGCTGCGCCGGTGCGTGCGCGCCGCCCGCGAGGTGGGCATCCGCTTCCTCACCATCTACAGCTTCTCGTCGGAGAACTGGTCGCGGCCACTGACCGAGGTACGGGAGCTGATGGGGCTCCTGAAGCTGTTCCTGCGCCACGACCTCGCTGACCTGCATGCCGACAATGTGCGGGTGAAGGTGATCGGCGAGCGGGACAATCTCGCCCCCGACATCCGCCAGCTGCTGGTGGATGCCGAGGCCCTGACCTGCAACAACACCGGCCTCACCCTGGTGGTGGCGTTCAATTACGGCTCGCGGCAGGAGATCGCGGCCGCGGTCTCGCGCATCGCGGCGGATGTCGCCGCCGGCCGGGTGCGGCCGCAGGACGTGGATGTGGACATGATCTCCCAGCGGCTCGAGACCGCAGGCATCCCCGATCCCGACCTCATCGTGCGCACCTCCGGCGAGCAGCGGCTCTCGAACTTCCTGCTGTGGCAGGCGGCTTATTCCGAATTCGTGTTCCTGCCCATCTACTGGCCCGATTTCGACAAGGCCGCCCTGCTTGCGGCCATTGACGAATATGCCCGGCGGGATCGCCGCTTCGGCGGCGTCACCAAGTGTCCGGGACCCTGACCCCCGTGAATTTCGGTTCCGATCTGAAGCATCGGACGCTCTCCGCGCTCGTCCTCGTGCCGGTTGTGCTCCTCGCCGCCTATCTGGGCGGCATTCCCTTCGCCATCCTGTGGGTGCTGGCCGGGGGCGCGATTCTCTATGAGTGGGCGACTCTCGCGCGGCTGGACAACCGGCCGGTCTATCTCGGTATCGGCGGGCTCACGCTGATCGCCGGCGGCGTCCTCGCCGTGTCGGACATGCCAACTTACGTCTTCAGCGCCGTTGGCCTTGGGGCGGCGGCCGCGGCGCTGGCGACCCCGCGCCAGAGCGGCTGGGCCATGACCGGCCTCATCGTCGCCGGCAGCGCGGCCCTGCCGGTGGTGATCCTGCGCGGCGAGACGCCGCTCGGCCTCATTGCGGTGCTGTTCCTGTGCGCCGTGGTGTGGGCGACCGACATCTTCGCCTATTTCACCGGCCGCGCCCTGGGTGGGCCGAAGCTGTGGCCGCGTGTTTCCCCCAACAAGACCTGGTCGGGCGCCATCGGTGGCACCCTCGCGGGCATGGCGGCGGGCGTGCTGGTGGCGGCGATCCCCGGCGGCGCCGCGCTGCTGCCCGTGGCCGGGCTCGCGCTGGGGCTCAGCATCATCAGCCAGGCGGGCGATCTGGCCGAATCCGCGCTCAAGCGGCTGTTCGGCGTGAAGGATGCGAGCCGGCTTATTCCCGGCCATGGCGGGCTGCTGGACCGGCTTGACGGATTCGCTGCCGCATCCCTAGCCGCCGTGGTGGTGGCGCTCCTGCGCAGCGCGAGCGATCCGGCGGCGGGGCTGCTCTTGTGGTAGGACGTGTTTCATGAAGCGCCTTTCCATCCTCGGGGCCACCGGCTCCATCGGCCACAGCGTCCGGACCCTCCTGGCCGATGCGCCCGGCCTCTATGAGGTGGAAGCGGTCGCCGGCGGACGGGATGTCGCGGCACTGGCCGAGACCGCCCGTGCGCTCAATGCGCGCTTTGCCGCCATCGCCGATCCGGCGGCGGGCAGGGCGCTCGCCGAAGCGCTGGCCGGCTCCGGCATCGCCAGCGGCGCCGGTCCCTCGGCCCTGATCGAGGCGGCCCAGCGCGAGGCGGACGTGGTGGTAAGCGCCATCGTCGGCGTGGCGGGCCTTGCGCCCACCGTGGCTGCCTTCGCGCCGGGCCGGCGCATCGCGCTG
Source organism: Xanthobacter autotrophicus Py2 (assembly GCA_000017645.1). Classification (NCBI taxonomy): domain Bacteria; kingdom Pseudomonadati; phylum Pseudomonadota; class Alphaproteobacteria; order Hyphomicrobiales; family Xanthobacteraceae; genus Xanthobacter; species Xanthobacter versatilis. Next base: position 4,920,185 of record CP000781.1, on the reverse strand, counting down.
GCCAACAAGGAATGTCTGGTGGCCGCCGGTGCCTTCTTCATGGCCGAGGCGGCGCGGCAGGGCACCGAGATCCTGCCCGTGGACAGCGAGCACAACGCCATCTTCCAGGCGCTGGAGGCCGGCCCACGCAAGGCGGTGGAGAAGATCACGCTCACGGCCTCGGGCGGCCCGTTCCGGCTGAAAAGCCGGGAGGAGATCGCGCGGGCACTGCCGAAGGATGCGCTCAAGCACCCCAACTGGTCGATGGGCGCCAAGATCACCATCGATTCGGCCACCCTCATGAACAAGGGCCTCGAACTGATCGAGGCGATGCACCTGTTCGCCCTGCCGCCCGAGCGCTTCGACGCGGTGGTGCATCCCGAGTCGGTGGTCCACGGGCTGGTGTCGTTTGTCGATGGGTCCGTGACAGCCGGCCTCGCCATGCCCGACATGTGCGTGCCGATCGCCCATTGCCTGGCGTTTCCGGATCGAATCGTCACCTCCTGCCGCCGGCTGGACCTGGTGGCCCTGGGCCGCCTCAGCTTCGAGGCGCCGGACGAGGCCCGCTTCCCGGCGCTGGCGCTCGCCCGCGCCGCCATGGCCGCCGACGGGATGGCCGCAACCATTCTGAACGCGGCCAACGAGGTGGCGGTCGCGGCGTATCTTGAGGGGCGGATCGGCTTTTACGGCATCACCGATACCGTGGCCGCGACGCTGGACCGCATCAATGGCGGTCCTGCGCCCGCCAGCGTCGCCGATGCCATGGAGGCGGATGCACAGGCGCGCCGTGCTGCTGCCGTGCTCTTGCCTAAGTTTTCCGCAAAGGCATCTTAGGATCAGTTTGCCGCCTCGGCGGACGGTAGGCTTTTATACCGTCCGTTTTGGCGGACGATGGTCTTGATGCCGGGCGGCCCGGCAGCATCTGGCCGGCTCAAGGCACGGGACTTCCCTCGTGCCGGGTGCCGTCCGCGGGAAATGAGGTTCCGATAATGGATGTGCTTTCCGGTCTCGGCGCGCACCTGGGCAGTCTCTCGTCCTCCCTTCTCGGATATATCGTTCCCTTCCTGTTCGTTCTGACCCTCGTGGTGTTCTTCCACGAGCTCGGCCATTTCTGGGTGGCGCGGCGCGCCGGCGTGAAGGTGCTCACCTTCTCCCTCGGCTTCGGGCCGGAGATCGCCGGCTTCAATGACCGGCACGGCACCCGCTGGCGGCTCGCCGCGGTGCCGCTGGGCGGCTATGTGCGCTTCTTCGGTGACGAGGACGCCGCCTCCACCCCCAATCAGGCGCGCCTCGCCGAAATGACGCCGGCCGAGCGGCGCGAGAGCTTCTTCTTCCAGCCGGTGGCCTGGCGCGCCGCCATCGTGGCCGCCGGCCCGATCGCGAACTTCCTGCTCGCCATCGTCATCTTCGCCTTCGTCTTCATGGTGTTCGGCAAGCAGGTGACGGCGCCCCGCGTGGATCAGGTGAACCCCGGCAGCGCGGCCGAGAGCGCCGGCTTCAAGCCCGGCGACCTGGTGCTGGAGATCGACGGCGCCAAGGTGGAGAGCTTCTCCGACATGCAGCGCATCGTCGGCAGCCGTGCAGGGGAGGGGCTCGCCTTCACCATCGAGCGCGGCGACCGGCAGCTCACCCTCACCGCCGTGCCCGAGCTGAAGGAGGTGAAGGACCCCTTCGGCAATGTGCACCGCACCGGCCTGCTCGGCATTTCTCGTTCCCTCGCGGCAGGTGACGTGACCACCCACCGCTACGGCCCCATTGAGGCGGTGGGGCTCGGCGTCCAGGAAACCTGGTTCGTGGTGACCCGCACCTTCGGCTATCTGGGCGGGCTGATCGCCGGCCGCGAGTCGGCCGATCAGCTCGGCGGACCCATCCGCATCGCCCAGGTGTCGGGGCAGGTTGCGACATTCGGTATTGGGGCACTCCTATCTCTGGCAGCAGTGCTGTCCGTTTCCATTGGATTGCTTAACCTCTTTCCCATCCCGCTGTTGGATGGCGGCCACCTTCTGTTCTACGCTTTCGAGGCGATCCGCGGGCGTCCGCTGAGCGCGCGCACACAGGACATCGGCTTCCGCATCGGCCTCGCGCTGGTGCTGATGCTGATGATTTTCGCCACATGGAATGACGTGCTGCATATTGCTGCAATGTAAGGGTTTTTGATTTGCCGCACCGGGGTCGTGGCGTGAGCGCAACGGTCCTCCGGAAAAGGCAGGCTGGAGGGGCGGTTCGGTTTGCACCGCAGGTAAAAGCCTGTACAAGCGGCAACGCAGGGTGAGAATCCGTCATTGCCCTTCACAGGCTTTCGGCGGCTTCGAGAACAACGAAATTTCAAGGTTGCGCACCATATGACTGCTTCGCTCCGGGTCTTGAGAAATCTGGCTGCCGCCTTTGGGCTCGCCGCGTGCGTCGCGGGAGTTTCGGTGGCCGGTTCCCTCGTCGTGGCAAGTCCTGCCGCCGCGCAGTCGAGCTCCATCGTCGTCGAGGGCAACCGTCGCGTCGATGCTGAGACCATTCGTTCCTATTTCGGTCCTGGACCCTACACGGGCGCCAAGATCGACGAGGCCTGGAAGGCGCTCTACGCCACCGGCCTGTTCTCCGACGTGCAGGTGTCCCAGTCCGGCGGCCGCATCATCGTGCGCGTGTCCGAGAACGAGGTGATCAACCGCGTCGTGTTCGAGGGCAACCGCAAGATCAAGGACGAGGTGCTTGAGGGCGAGGTTCAGTCCAAGGCCCGCGGCGCCCTCTCCAAGGCCACCGTCCAGTCCGACACCCAGCGCATCATCGAGGTCTACCGCCGTTCCGGCCGCTCCGGCGTGCGCGTCAATCCGGTGACCATCGATCGCGGCAACGGCCGCGTGGATCTCGTGTTCGAGATCACCGAGGGTGACAAGACCGGCATCAAGGACATCAAGTTCGTTGGCAACAAGGCCTTCTCGGACTGGAAGCTGAAGGACGTGATCTCGACGACCGCCACCAACTGGCTGTCGTTCCTCAAGTCCACCGACGTGTACGATCCGGACCGGGTCAACTCGGACCAGGAATTGCTGCGCCGCTTCTACCTGAAGAACGGCTATGCCGACTTCCGCATCATCGGCGCCTCTGCCGAGATGGATCCGGCCGGCGGCGGCTACACCATTACCTTCACCCTGGACGAGGGCGAGCAGTATCGCTTCGGCAAGGTGGATGTGGTCTCCAACATCCGCGATGTCTCCGGTGAGTCCCTGCGCCGCTCCGTGCGCGCCACCGAGGGGCAGGTCTACAATGCGGAACTGGTCGAGAAGTCGGTCGAGAACCTGACCATCGAGGTGTCGAAGAGCGGCTACGCCTTCGCCCAGGTGCGTCCCCGTGGCGATCGTGACTTCGAGGCCAAGCGCATCAACATCGTGTTCGTGGTCGAGGAAGGCCCGCGGGTCTACATCGAGCGCATCGAGGTGCGCGGCAACACTCGCACCCGCGACTATGTGGTGCGCCGCGAGTTCGATATCGGCGAGGGCGATGCCTACAATCGCGTGCTGGTGGATCGCGCCGAGCGCCGCCTGCGCAACCTCGGCTACTTCAAGACCGTCAAGATCACCACCGAGCCCGGTTCCGCGCCCGACCGCGTGATCCTGGTGGTGGACGTGGAAGACCAGCCCACGGGTGAGTTCGCCATCTCCGGCGGCTACTCCACGGCGGACGGCGTCATCGCCGAGGTCTCCTTGGGCGAGAAGAACTTCCTCGGTCGCGGCCAGTACGTGAAGGTGTCCGGCTCCATGGGCCAGAACGCCCAGGGCGCGGAGTTCTCCTTCACCGAGCCTTACTTCCTCGGCTATCGCTTGGCTGCCGGCTTCGACCTGTACTGGAAAGAGACCAGCACCACGAGCTACACGCCGTATGGCACCACCACCATCGGCGGTGGCCTGCGCTTCGGCCTGCCCATCACCGACGAGATCACGCTGGCGCTGCGCTACAATCTCTACCAGCGCGAGATCAACCTTTGTAACGACTACGCGGTCGGTACCGTCTATTACGACTACTGCGCGAGCACGACCTCTTGGGCGATCCGCGATGCGGCGGCTCAGGGAGCTACGATCACCTCGGCGATCGGCTATACCCTGTCGTTCAACGGTCTCGACAACAACCTGAACCCGACCCAGGGCCTCTATGCAGAACTGAAGCAGGACTTCGCCGGCATCGGTGGTGACGTGAACTTCATCCGTACGACCGGTGACATCCGTCACTACACGCCGCTCTGGGGTGACTCGGTGCTCATCCTGCGCACCCAGGCCGGCTATGTGAGTTCGTGGGGCAACGACACGCTCGACGTGCTCGACAACTTCTACATGGGCCCGAACTTGGTGCGCGGCTTCGCCCCGTCCGGTATCGGTCCGCGCGATATCGCGCCGTGCGCTGCCAGCAACCTGAATTCGGTCATCGGCTACAACTGCTACAACAATCAGCTGAATGCACTGGGTGGTACGACATATTGGGGTGTGTCGGCGGAAATCCAGTTTCCCTTCGCCTTCCTGCCTAAGGATATCGGGATGAAGGGTGCCATTTTCGCGGATGCCGGTTCGCTTTTCGACTACGGTGGACCGACCAATTTCCCGAAGGTTCCGAACTACGATGGCAACAACATCTTTTACGGAACACCCAATCAGGTAACGTGCCCGGCAAATTCTAAGAACACTCCCGGTTACGTTTACAATGTCTGCGTGTATGACGAGAATACGGTCCGTTCCTCTGTCGGCGCCAGCCTGATCTGGCAGTCGCCCTTCGGCCCGCTGCGCTTCGACTATGCGTGGGTGCTGTCGCAGGCGACTTACGACCGGACCCAGGCGTTCCGCTTCTCCGGCGGCACGCGCTTCTGATCCCGAACCTGCAAGGCGGGCGCTGGAGGGGGGTGGCTTTGGCCCCAACCTTCCGGCGCCCGCCGCGTTCTTAGCGCCCGGGCGTACCCTTTCCATGAGCCACGACGTCTTCTTCCCGCTTCCGGCGCCCCTCACCCTTGCGGAGGTGGCGGCCCTCAGCGGGGCGCGGCTGGCCGTCGCCGATGAGGCGCAGGCTGCCGAACTGGGTGCTCGCACCATCACCGGCGTCGGCACCCTGGAGACGGCGGGACCGGACGAACTCGCCTTCTGCGATACGGTCCAGTTCGCCGAGAAGCTCGGCACCGTGCGGGCCGGCGCTGTCATCACCGCCGAGCGCTTCGCCGCCAAGGCGCCCCCCGGCCTCGTTGTGCTCATCGCGCCCCGTCCCGCTGCGGCCTTTCTCGCCGTCACGCGCTTCCTGTTCCCCGGAGCCCTCAAGCCGCTGTCCATCTTCGGCCAGGACGGCGTGGCGCCGGGCGCTCAGGTGCATCCCAAGGCGCGGCTCGAGGACGGGGTGACGGTGGATCCCGGCGCCGTGATCGGTCCCGGCGCTGAAATCGGCGCGGGCACTATCGTTTGCGCGGGCGCCATCATCGGACCGAATGTCCGCATCGGCCGCAACTGTGCCATCGGGCCCGGCGCCAGCGTCATCCATGCGTTTCTCGGCAACGGCGTCATCATCCATGGCGGCGCGCGCATCGGCTCGGATGGCTTCGGCTACCAGCCAAGCCCCAGGGGCCATGTGAAGGTGCCACAGATCGGCCGGGTGGTGATCCAGGACGACGTGGAAATCGGCGCCAATACCACCATCGATCGCGGCGCGTTGACCGATACGGTCATCGGCGAGGGCACCAAGATCGACAATCTGGTGCAGATCGCCCACAACGTGGTGACCGGCCGCCATTGCATCGTCGTGTCCCAGACCGGGATTTCCGGGTCCACCACGCTGGGGGATTTCGTGATGCTGGGCGGTCAGGTGGGCGTGGTGGGCCATGCCACCATCGGCACGGGCGCGCAGATCGCGGCCTCCAGCAATGTGAAGGGCGATGTGCCACCCGGCGTGCGCTGGGGCGGTTCGCCGGCCAAGCCGGTGCGCGAATGGTTCCGCGAGGTAACGACCCTCAAGCGCCTCGCCGCGGCCAGCGCCCGGCGCGGCGGCAATGACGGGGAAGGGGAAGGATCGGGGGAATGAACGATACGACGCATGCCGCCGAAGGTGCGGAGCCGAAGGTGCTCGCCAGCGCTGACATCCTGAAGGTGCTCACCTGTCTGCCCCACCGCTATCCGTTCCTCATGGTGGACCGCGTGGAGCAGATCGACGGCGACCTTTCCTGCGTCGGCATCAAGAATGTGACCGCTAACGAGCCGCACTTCCAGGGCCATTTCCCCGGCAACCCGGTGATGCCGGGAGTGCTCATCATCGAGGGCATGGCGCAGACCGCCGGTGTCGTCTGTGTGCTCGGCAAGGACAAGGAAAAGCCGTCCCTGGTCTATTTCATGACCATCGACGAGGCGAAGTTCCGCCGTCCGGTCGTGCCAGGCGACGTGCTTGAATATCACATGACGCGCATCTCCCGCCGCCGCAACATGTGGTGGTACCGCGGCGAGGCCAAGGTGCGCGGCGAGATCGTCGCGCAGGCCAAGGTGGGCGCCATGATCATGGAGAACAGCTAGTGGCGAAGATCGACCCCACCGCTCGGGTGGAGAACCCGGCGGGGCTCGCGGATGACGTGGAGATCGGCCCCTATACAGTTCTCGGTCCTGATGTGGTGCTCAAGGAAGGGGTCAAGCTCCTCGCCCATGTGAACATCCAGGGCGTCACCACCATCGGCGCGCGCACCACGGTCTTTCCGTTCGCCTCCCTCGGTACCGCACCCCAGTCGGTGCACTACAAGGGCGAGCGAACCGAGCTTTTCATCGGCTCCGACTGCATCATCCGCGAGCATGCGACGGCCAGCATCGGCACGACAGGCGGCGGCGGGGTCACCCGCATCGGCAACGGCGTCATGATGATGACCGGGTCCCATGTGGGCCACGACTGCACCGTGGGCGACAGCGTGATCTTCGCCAACAATGCGGTGCTGGGCGGCCATGTGAGCGTCGGCGAGTTCACCTTCCTGGGTGGGCAGTGCGCGGTGCACCAGTTCACTCGCATCGGCGCCCAATGCATGATTTCCGGCCTCACCGGCGTGCGCGAGGATGTCATCCCCTTCGGCAATGTGCTGGGTCAGGCCGGCAAGCTGGTCGGCCTCAACGTCGTCGGCATGAAGCGGCGCGGTTTCTCCAAATCCGACCTGCATGCGGCGCGGGCGGTTTATCGCGATCTGTTCTTCGGCGAGGGCACGTTCGAGGCCCGGCTCGAAACCGTGCGCGAGCAGGCGGAGACTTCCGCCTTCGCCGCGGCCGTGGTGAGCTTCATCGACGCGGACCGCAAGCGGCCGATCTGCCAGCCGTCGCGAGGCGTCATCAAGGAGGAGTGAGGCGTGAGCCTTCCAGGGCAGAACGGGCAGGGTCCGGCGCCCGGCCCGGACACCCTGAAGGCGGCCGGCAGGGGTCCCGTGGGCATCGTTGCCGGCGGCGGCGCCTTTCCGGCGGCGGTCGCCGAAGCGGTCATCGCGCAGGGCCGCGATGTTCTGCTCCTCCTCATCCGCGGGTTCGCCGATCCGGCGCTGGAGCGCTATCCCCACCAGTGGTTCCGCCTGGGTTCGCTCGGCTCCGTCACCGCCATGGCCAAGGCGCGCGGTGTGCGCGACGTGGTGATGGTGGGCGCGCTCACCCGCCCGCGGGTGTCCGATCTCGGCTTCGACTGGACCATGCTGCGCCTGCTGCCGCGCATCGCCCGGCTGTTCCGGGGTGGCGACAACCACCTGTTGTCCGGCGTTCTGGGACTGGTGGCGGAACAGGGCTTCAACCTTGTCGGCGCGCATGAGGTGGCCCCCGGCCTGCTGCTGCCGCAGGGCGTGCTCGGCGCGCGGGCGCCCTCGGCGCAGGACCGGCAGGACATGGTCCGCGGGCTCGATGTCATCCGCACCCTCGGCCCGTTCGACGTGGGGCAGGGGGTGATCGTGGTGGACGGCTTCGTCGCTGCCGTGGAGGCGGCGGAAGGCACCGATCAGATGCTCGCGCGCTATGGCGAGATGCGCCGCACAGGTCGCCTGCGGTTTCACGCCGGACGCGGGGTGCTGGTGAAGGCGCCGAAGCCCGGGCAGGATCGCCGGGTGGACCTGCCGTCCCTCGGGCCGGCGACCGTGGCGCGCGCGGCCGAGGTGGGGCTTGGCGGCATCGCCTTCGAGGCCGGCGGCGCCATCGTGCCGGATGTGCAGGCGCTGGTGGCGGGGGCCGACGCGGCCGGCCTGTTCATCTACGGCATGGACCGGAGCGGACCGGTGAGCGGCCAGCCATGAGGGCGGACGGGGAGAAGGCGCTCCGCGTCTTCATGGTCGCAGGCGAAGAATCGGGCGACCAGCTCGGCGGTGCGCTGATGGAGAACCTCCATGCCGCGGCACCTGGCATCGCCTTTCGCGGTGTGGGGGGCCGGCGCATGGCGGCGGCGGGGCTCACAAGCCTTTTTCCCATGGAGGACCTCACCGCCATCGGCATCGCCGCCGTGCTCGGCAAGCTGCCCACCATCCTGCGGCGGCTTCGGGAAACGGTGGCGGCGGTGCTGGCTGATCCTCCGGACGTGCTGGTGCTGGTGGATGCGCCCGATTTCACCCATCGCGTCGCCGCGCGGGTGCGGGCGGCCAATCCGAACATCCCCATCGTGAAATATGTTTCCCCCACCGTGTGGATCTGGCGTCCGGGACGGGCGGCGGCCATGCGCCCGCATGTGGATGCGCTGCTGGCGCTGCTGCCGTTCGAGCCGGAGGTGCATCGCCGCCTCGGCGGGCCGCCGACCTTCTATGTGGGCCACCCTTTGCTGGAGCGGCTCGACGAACTGCGCCCCTCGGAGGCGGAGGCCGAGCGCCGGCGTGAGCCGCCGCCCCTGGTTCTGGTGCTGCCGGGGAGCCGCCGGCGCGAGATCGTCCGGCTCGGGGCGGACTTCGGCGCCGCGCTGGCGCAGGTGGGCCGGAACCGGCCCATGGACCTCGTCCTTCCCACCTTGCCGCGCCTGGAACCGCTGGTGCGCCAGACCATCGCCTCCTGGCCGCTGAAGCCGCGCATCGTCACCACGGAGGCGGAGAAGTACGCCGCGTTCCGCAGCGCGCGGGCCGCGCTCGCCGCATCGGGAACGGTCACTCTGGAACTGGCGCTGGCCGGCATTCCCCATGTGGCGGCCTATCGCGTGGGGTGGCTCGAGGCGCAGATCGCCCGGCGCATCCTGCAGGGCACCACGGTCATCCTCGCCAATCTGGTGGCAGGCGAAAATGTGGTGCCTGAATATCTGCAGGAATATCTGACCGTGCCGGTGCTCGCGGACGCCCTCGACAAGGTCATCGGCGACACGCCCGAGCGGGCGCGGCAGGACGCCACCTTCGCACGGTTCGATGATATTTTCGGCATCACCGGGCCGAGCCCCAGCGCGCGTGCGGCCGAGGTGGTCCTGCGCCTCGCCCGCGGCGGGCGCACCGGCGCGTTGCCGCCACCAGCCTGACGCGATCGCCCGACGACACCGGCTCCGGCGTCGCGCGCCCAAATGTCTTGGCGCAGCCCAATGTCCTGCACACAAACGAAAAGCGCGGCCCTGAGGCCGCGCTTTCCACATTTCAACCGGCCTTGAAGGTCGGCCTTTGGATCACTTGCGCTTGGACATGGCGACGTAGTCGCGCAGGGCGGCGCCGGTGTAGAGCTGGCGGGGACGGCCGATGCGCTGGCCCGGATCCTCGATCATCTCCTTCCACTGGCCGATCCAGCCCACGGTGCGCGCCAGGGCGAACAGCACGGTGAACATGGTGGTGGGGAAGCCCATCGCCTTCAGGGTGATGCCCGAGTAGAAGTCGATGTTCGGATAGAGCTTCTTCTCGATGAAATAGTCGTCGGAGAGCGCGATGCGCTCCAGCTCGACGGCCACGTCCAGAAGCGGATCGTCCTTGATGCCCAGCTCGCCGAGCACTTCATGGCAGGTCTGCTGCATGATCTTGGCGCGCGGGTCGTAGTTCTTGTAGACCCGGTGGCCGAAGCCCATGAGGCGGAAGGGGTCGTTCTTGTCCTTTGACCGCTTGATGTACTCCGGGATGCGGTCCACATGGCCGATCTCGGTGAGCATCTTGAGGGCGGCCTCGTTGGCGCCGCCATGGGCGGGTCCCCACAGGCAGGCGATGCCGGCGGCGATGCAGGCAAACGGATTGGCGCCGGAGGAGCCGGCGAGGCGCACCGTGGAGGTGGAGGCGTTCTGCTCGTGATCGGCGTGGAGGATGAAGATCTTGTCCATCGCCTTCGCGAGGATGGGGTTGACCTTGTAATCCTCGCACGGAACGGCGAAGCACATGTTCAGGAAGTTCGACGTATAGTCGAGTTCGTTCTTGGGGTAAACGAACGGCTGGCCGATGGAATACTTGTAGGCCATGGCCGCCAGCGTCGGCATCTTCGCAATCATGCGAATCGACGCGATCAGGCGCTGGGTGGGGTCAGAAATATCAGTGGAGTCGTGATAGAAGGCGGAGAGCGCGCCGACGGATGCCACCATGATCGCCATGGGGTGGGCGTCGCGGCGGAATCCCTGGAAGAAGCGCGTCATCTGCTCGTGAACCATCGTGTGACGGGTCACGGAGAGGTCGAACTCGGCCTTCTGGGCGGCGGTCGGCAATTCGCCGTAGAGCAGGAGATAGCAGGTCTCGAGGAAGTCGCCGTTCTCGGCCAGCTGCTCAATGGGGTAGCCGCGATAGAGCAGCACGCCCTCATCACCGTCGATATAGGTGATCTTGCTTTCACACGAAGCGGTGGAGGTAAAGCCGGGGTCGTAGGTGAACAGCCCGGTCTGACCGTAGAGCTTCGAGATATCGACCACGTCGGGGCCGATGGTCCCTCCGTGGATCGGCAGGTCCCAGCTCTTCTCCCCCAAGCTCAGCTTGGCCGCTTTTGCCCCGGTATTGGTGGTGGCGTCCATGGATCCCTCATCCTTTGGGCGGACAAGAACCGGATCTCCACGCGGATCCGGAGGTGGCGATCCGGTTCCTCAAGTGGCAAGTCCGTCCCCGCTCTGGCGTCTTCGCGAATGCGAAGCTGCCGTGGTGCAGTCCTAAACCCTCCCCATTCCTGCCGCAAGCGTGACCATGCTTCATTGCCGGGCAGTCCGGCGAATCTCTGCAATGGCAAGGTCTTCCGGTGTGTTCACATTGAAGAAGGGGTCGTCCGGCTCACTGTCCCATCCCTCTGTTACGGCGTTCAGGGTGTCCAGGAGAAGCCCGACTTTCAGCCGTCCCGCCATTAGGCTATGCCGCAGCGCGGTGCGCGCCGAGGCCGGCCAGAGGGCGATCACGGGATGGCGCTGGCCCTGTGACCCGGCGCAGACCACGCCCCCCGTCTCCGCCTGACGCGCCTGCAGGCGCGCAGCGAGATCGGAGGGCAGGAAAGGGGTATCGGCCGGGACGGTGAGGAGGCTCGCCTGCGCATCCTCGCCCGCCAGCCGCTCCAGGCCCGCCAGCACGCCCGCCAGCGGACCGGGATGGCCGGAAATGGTGTCTGGCACCAGTTCGCACCCAAAGCTGGCGTAGGCCTGCGGGTCGCCGTTGGCGTTGATCCAGAGCTGGCTCACCTGCGGCCGCAGCCGGGCGATCACATGGGCGATGAGCGGCATGCCCCCGAGCCGCACCAGCGGCTTTTCCGGCGCGCCGTGGGCGAGGGCGTCCATCCGCCGGCCGAGGCCGCCGGCGAGGATCAGGGCATGGGGCGGAGGAAAGGGGCTCATGCGCCTTCATACGGCGTAACGGGGTCGGGCGGAATCGCCTCTGCTTTGCAGGGCGACGTGGGCCTCGGGTGCCGGCCGCCGAACGCTTGCCCCTGAAATGAAAACGCCCGGCACAGGGCCGGGCGTTCGGGCTTGCAGCGTCAGCCGCGCGAGCCTCAGTCCGCGACGGCGGGCGGGGGCGTCAGGCCGGGACGGCGGGGGGCCAGGGAGAGCTTGGCGCCGAGAGCCCGCCAGAAGGCGACCTGGTTGAAGCGCGAGGGCTCGAAGGCGCCGATGAGAGCCGCGGCGACGAATGGCAGGCTCTGCACCATCAGCGCGATGCCGTAGAGGTTGATCTCGCGGATGTGGCGCCAATCGTTCTTGGTCAGCGCCACGCCCGGCCAGTTGTTCAGGACCAGCAGCGCGATGCCGGCCAGCAGCAGCAGGCCGCCCAGCGTCGCCTCCGGCAGGGCCGGGAAGGACCGGGCCGCGCCGGCGAGCCAGTTGTTGCCTTTGGCGGTGCGGGCGAAGGCGAGGTCCTTGTAGCGGAAGCCGTCCAGCACCGCCTTGGCCACCGTATACTGCACCGCGCTTGCCGCCACCGCCGCGCCCAGCATGCGCATGGGCGTGGTCTCCACCCGCAGCCGGTAAAGGCTGACGAAGTGCATGAGGTAGACGAGGAAGGTGATCAGGATCGGCAGCGTCAACACATGGGCTGGCACCGACACGCCGAACAGCAGCACGAAGGGTACGAAGGCCAGTGAGGCGATGGCCATCACTGCGCCCACCGATTCCGAGCCGAGCCAGGAAATCCAGCCGAGCACGAAATGGCGCTTCTGGGCCGTGGTCAGGCGCGAGCGGTTGGGCAGGAACTTGCGCCAGTGTTTCTTGATGATCTGGAAGCCGCCATAGGCCCAACGGTGACGCTGCTTCTTGAAGGCCTCGAACGAGTCGGGCAGCAGGCCGTAGCCGTAGCGCTTGCGGGTGTAATGGGTCTTCCAGCCGTTCTCGGCGATGGTGAGGCCGAGGTCAGTATCCTCGCAGATGGTGTCGGACGACCAGTTGCCGGCCTCCAGCATGGCTGCGCGGCGGATGAGGCACATGGTACCGTGCACCACGATGGCGTCGTCTTCGTTGCGCTGGACCATGCCGATGTCGAAGAAGCCGGCATATTCCGCGTTCATGGCCTCGTGCAGCAGGCTGCGGTCGGCATCGCGATGGTCCTGGGGCGCCTGGACCAGACCCACGGTGGGGTCGTCGAATACCGGCACCAGCTCCTTCAGCCAGTCGGGCGTCACCACATAGTCGGCGTCGATCACACCGATGATCTCGGCGTCCGGGGCCGTGGCGTCGAGCGCGATGCGCAGGGCGCCAGCCTTGAAGCCCGCCACCTTCTCCGCATTGATGAACTTGAAGCGCTCGCCCAGCGCCGCGCAATACTCGCGCACGGGCTCCACCATGGCCGGGTCGGGCGTGTTGTTGATGATGATGATGGCCTCGAAATTGGGATATTCGAGCGCCGCCAGGGCATCGATGGTCTGCTTCAGCATCTCCGGCGGCTCGCGATAGGCGGGCACATGAATGGAGACCTTGGGGAAGCGCGAGGGCACCGTCGGCACGACGGCAGCCTTGCGCGCGTCGATCAGGCGGCGGGGTCCGCTACCGAAGGCGATCGCCGCCATCTCCTCGATGCGGTAGAGCAGCACGAAGACAAGGGGCACCAGCATCACCACGCTGAGCGCCAGGGTGACGTAGTCGCCGCCGGTCACATAGTGGTTGAGCCAGTAGTCCACCACCATCGCCAGCCAGGCCGCGACACCGTTGGCGGCGCCCGCCAGCACCAGGCCCTGCGACATGGTCAGTTCACGCATGCGCAGCAGCGGCAGGGTGAACAGCACGCCCAGCAGCAACGCCAGAATGGTGGTCTGGTTGTAGGTGTGGTCGTAGATCGGGCCACTGAGCGGGAACTTCAGGTCGCGGTCGGCGTCGAACACGCCCCAGTACTGGCCCACCGAGCCTTCGTTCTGCTTCTTGGGCAGGTCGAACGCCTCGATGATGTTGTATTCGATGCCCAGCGCGTCGGCGCGGGCGACGAAATCGCGGATGATCATGGCCTGCGCCAGCGGATCGGGCACCGAGGCGCCGCGATTGTAGCCGTGGGAGGGCCAGCCGAACTCGCCGATGACAATGCGCTTGCCAGGATAGGCGGCGCGCAGGCGGTTGTAGGCGTCGATGGTGTAGTCGACCACCTTGTCCGCCGGCACGTCCTCCCAGTACGGCAGGATGTGGGCGAGGATGAAGTCCACCGAGGAAGCCACTTTGGGGTGGTCGAGCCAGGTGTTCCAGATTTCGCCGGAGGTCACCGGCACGTTCACCTGCCGCTTCACGCTGCGGATCAGCTCAGCCAGCTCGTCGTCGCTCATGTCACCGCGCAGCAGGGTCTCGTTGCCGACGACCACGGCCTGCACGTTGCGGTTCTGGCGGGCCACCTCGATCACGCCCGCGATTTCGCGGTCGTTGGCGGCCTTGGCCTTGGGGATGATTTCGCCGGTGTCCTTGTCGCTCTGGCGGTTCAGCCACGCGCCCGCGGTCACCCGGATGCCCTGCTCGCCGGCGATGGGGGCGATCAGTTCCTTGCCGTTGGTGGAGGAGTAGGTTCGAACGCCGCGCGTGTAAGGCGCCACCACCTGCATGTCGGAGCGGATCTGCGCCGCATTGGTAGGCGCCTCGCCCTCGGGGCTCATGTCCCGGCTGAAGGGGGCGAAGGACAGGCTCTGGAAGCGGTCCGTGATGTTCGGAGCGCTCACCTCGGGACGCAGGGAAAGCCACATTGCGGCGTGGATCGAGGTCACAACCGCAATGACCGCCGCCGCAGCAGCAAGACCGGGACGCATGGCAATGCCCACCCTAGAGGGGAAGTGGAACCGGGAACGCCGGCTGGCGGCGAAAGGTTCCGGGAAACGGCTTCGGGGCACCCTTTCGACCTGCCCCCGCGGTCGGCAATGCAGCGTTAAGGATAAGTTTACGCTGCATTGCGACGAGACACTAACATGCTCACCGTTGGAGATAAATCCCGATCATGGCGCCGCTGGGACGCCGTTGCGTCAGCGCCATGATCGCCCGGTGGTCTTATTGTTGCGCGGGGGCGGGCGCCGCGGCGGGAGGCTGCGGGGCGGCCGCGATGTAATCCGGATTGACCCAGCACTGGTGCACCCGGCCGCCGAGCCGCTCCTGCGCCTTCGGATCGATGTTGCCCTGCCGCACCAGGCAGCGGAAGGCGAGCTTGAGGTGCTCGGTGGGGCAGCCAAACTGCTGGTACATCTCCAGATGGCGGCGCGCGGTGTCGATGTCGTCGCGCCACAGCAGTGCGGCGATCCGCCGCCCTGTCCAGACACATTCCGGCAGGCCGGCGGTTCCCGGCAGCTTGGACGCCTCGGTGAACTCCTCCACCGAGCGGCGCTGGGCTTCGGCGGCGGCTTTCTGCTCCGGCGTCAGCTGTTCCGCAGCGGGCTTCTGGTCGGCCGGCTGATTCTGCGCGGCGGCCGGCGAAAGGCAGGCGAAGACGATGGCGGCCGCGAGGAGCGGAAGTCGAAAGCGTTGCATGAGTGCCATTTTCTCAGAAGGAACGCGGAGAGAACCGCAGCGACACGTTAGGAGAAGGGCGCGATTTTGTCAGCATGACGGCGCTGCGGAAGTGGGGGGTGCCGCAACGATGCCCGCGGCTGCGGGAAGGCTTCACACCGCCGGTGCAAGGCTCTATGTGGCGGCGGGGCCCTCTCGTCTCGTCTGGAGTTTCGATGCCTTCCTCCGTGCGGCTGCCCGTGGTGCTCGCGCTCGTGGTGGCCGGCCTCATCGCCGGCCTTTGGACCCTTCTCGGACGGCCCGTGGCCATGCCACCCTCGCCGTTGGCACAGGGCGAGAAGCTGCCGTGCGTGTCCTATGCTCCGTTCCGCGACGGCCAGTCGCCGTTCCAGAAGGGGTTGGTGATATCGGAAGCCCAGATCGACGAGGATTTTGCCCGCCTCGCCAAGATCACCTCCTGCGTGCGCACCTATTCCATCGAGATGGGGCTGGACAAGGCGCCGGCCATCGCCCGCAAGCACGGCCTCACCATGCTGCTCGGCATCTGGCTGGGGCCGGACGTGGACCGCAACCGCGTCGAGCTCGACACCGGCATCCGCCTTGCCCAGGAAAATCAGGACGTGGTTAAGGCCGTGGTGGTGGGCAACGAGGTGCTGCTGCGCGGCGAGATGTCCGCCACCGAGTTGGCCAGTACCATCGCCAGCGTGAAGCGGCAGGTGGCCCCGGTTCCGGTCACCTATGCCGACGTGTGGGAATTCTGGGAGCGCAACAAGGGTCTGACCGAGAACGTGGATTTCGTCACCATCCACATCCTGCCCTATTGGGAGGACCTGCCGGTATCCGCTTCCGAGGCCGGCCCCCATGTGGACGAGATCCGCCAGCGCATGGCTGAGGCCTTCCCCGGCAAGGAAATCCTGATCGGCGAGACCGGATGGCCGAGCGCCGGCCGCATGCGCGAGGAGGCGCTGCCCTCGCCCTCCAACCAGGCGCGGGTGATGCACGACGTGGTGGCGCTGGCCAAGCGCCAGGGCTATCGGGTCAACGTCATCGAGGCGTTCGACCAACCGTGGAAGCGCCGCAGCGAGGGCACCGTCGGCGGGCACTGGGGCATTATCGATGCCGATGCCCGCATGCCGAAATTCGCCTGGGGACAACCGGTGGAGGACTACCCCGGCTGGCGCATGCACATCGGCGTGGGCCTGGTGGTGGTGGCCGGCGTGTTTGCCAGCGCCTTCGCCGGCGGCCGCAAGCGTGAGGACGGGCTGCAGACGCGGGACTGGTTGGCCGTGGCAGGGATTGCGCTGTTCGGCGGCGCGACGCTTGGCGCCGCTCTTTCCGCCATGCCGCTGGAGAGCCTCGGCTTCTTCGGCTGGCTGAGGAATGGCCTGCTGTTTGCCGTGGCGGTCGCGAGCCTGATCGTGATGCCGGCGGTGATCGGGCGGGGGCAGGGGCTGGCACCGTTCTCGGTGGCGCTGGATGCTCGCCGCTGGGCGGTGTCTTCGGGCGCGGCCATTGCCGCCGCTTTGATGCTGGCGCTCGCCGCTGTGGCCGTCGGGTCGGTGGCGTTCGAGCTGGTATTCGACCCGCGCTACAAGGATTTCCCGGTGTTTCCGCTCACCGCCATCGTGGCGGCGGTCGCCGCGCCCATGCTGGTGCGCCGGGCGGAGCGGGACGGGGCGGGCCTCGGCGAGGTCATCGCCACCTGGGGCCTGCTGGTGGCCGGCGTCTACGTGCCCCTGAACGAGACGCTCTCCAACTGGCAGGCGGCCTGGTTCGGCACGCTCTGCCTCATTCTTTCCTTCACGCTGTGGCGGGTCCAGGCCGTGCAAAGGAAAGGATGAGCATCATCGCCGCCAGCGCGCCGGCCACCTCGTTGTGGAACACCAGCGCGAAGGCGGTGAACACCATCCCCACCGAGAAGGTGGCAAGGCCCGGCGCGATCAGCTGGATCAGCGCCACCACCAGCGCCACCGCGCCGAACACGTTCCACAGCGACAGCGCCAGAACCGCCGCGCGGCCATAGCAGCCGGCGCTTTCGAGCCCCGCCTCGCAGGCCAGCGAAACCAGCGTCGGCTCCACCACCATGTAGCGCATGTAGAGCGCCCACCCGACGGCGCCCATGCCCAGCGGGATCATCCAGTTGAGGGTGTGCGGGCCGGGGCGGAAGAGCGGGCGCTCGGAATAGGGGATGTTGGGCATTCAAGGTCTCTTCGCAGTCTCTTCAGCCACCGGAACGGAGCATGCTCCTTATGAAATGGCGCCGGACGGGTCCAGTGGCAAGCCGGCCGGCAAAGGCGGGATGGCGCATGCGGCTGAGCCGGGGTAAGGGACAGCGCTTCGCCGAGGAGGGGTGAGAATGAGTGACCGGAGCCTGCTCGTTGTGGTTCTCGCGGCCGGGGAGGGCACGCGGATGGCCTCACGGCTGCCGAAGGTGCTGCACAAGGTCGCCGGCAGAACCATGCTGCACCACGTGCTGGCCGCCACCCGCGCCGCCGGCGCCACCCGCACCGCCGTGGTCGTCGGTCCTGGGCGGGAGGATGTCGCCGCCGAGGTGCGCAAGATCGTGCCCGACGCCGAGGTGTTCGAGCAGACCGAGCGCCTCGGCACCGCCCATGCCGTCCTCGCCGCCCGCGCCGCGCTTGAGAACGGCGCCGACGATGTGCTGGTGCTTTATGCCGACACGCCTCTGGTGCGACCGGAAACCCTCGGCCTGCTGCGCGCGCCGCTCAAGGCCGGCGCGGCGGTGGCGGCTTTGGGCTTCGAGCCCGCGGACCCCACCGGCTACGGTCGCCTCGTGACGGCCGGTGATGAACTCGTCGCCATTCGCGAGGAGAAGGACGCGAGCGCTGCGGAAAAGGCCATCCGGTTCTGCAATGCCGGCCTGATGGCGCTCGCCGGCGCCCACGCCCTCTCCATTCTGGAGCGCATCGGCAACGCCAATGCCAAGGGCGAATATTACCTTACCGACGCGGTGGAGATTGCCCGCGCCGACGGGCTTTCGGCCGTGGCCGCCCGGGCGGATGCGGACGAGGTGGCCGGCGTCAACAGCCGGGTCCAGCTCGCCGAGGCAGAAGCCATCCTGCAACGCCGCCTGCGCCTTGCCGCCATGGCCGGCGGCGCCACGCTGGTGGCCCCGGAGACGGTGTTCCTGAGCGCCGACACGGTGCTGGGCCGCGACGTGATCGTCGAGCCCCACGTGGTGTTCGGCCCGGGGGTGAGCGTCGGCGACGACGTGGTCATCCACTCCTTCTGCCACCTGGAAGGTGCGCGGCTGGAATCGGGAGTGACCATCGGTCCCTATGCACGGCTGCGGCCGGGCACCCAGCTGGATTCGGGGGTGCGCATCGGCAATTTCGTGGAGACCAAGGCCGCTCATATTGAAAGCGGCGCCAAGGTGAACCACCTGTCCTACGTGGGCGACGCCCATGTGGGGGCGGACGCCAATCTCGGCGCCGGGACCATCACCTGCAATTATGACGGCTTCGGCAAGTACCGCACCGAGATCGGGGCAGGGGCTTTCATCGGCGTGAATTCCGCGCTGGTTGCGCCCGTGACGGTCGGGAAGGGCGCTTTTGTCGGCACCGGCGCTGTCATCACCTCGGATGTGCCGGAGGATGCCCTCGCCATCGCCCGTAGCCGGCAGGTGGTGAAGGAGGGCTGGGCCAAGGCGTTTCGCGCCGCGCGCAGCAAGCCGAAGGGCTGAGATTACTCTTGGGACCTGTCCTGACAGGAAGCGAATGCGGAAGTGATGCCGCCTGGGCTTGAGTGAACGGGCGGGAACGGTCCATTCAGCTTTGGAGTGGACTTTTGGGATCAGGCGGGCGCCGACCTTTGGCGACCGGAACCAGCGGAGCTTTTGTGCATGTGCGGCATCGTCGGCATTCTCGGGAAGGGCGCTGTCGCGGACAAGGTGGTGGAGGCGCTGCGCCGCCTCGAATATCGCGGCTATGATTCCACCGGCATCGCGACCCTTGAGAACGGCCACCTGGAGGTTTGCCGGGCCGAAGGCAAGCTCAGGCACCTGGAAGCCAAGCTCGACAAGCATCCGCTGAACGGCCATTCGGGCATCGGGCACACCCGCTGGGCCACCCACGGCAAGCCCTCCGAGCGCAACGCCCATCCTCATGGCACCAAGCGCGTGGCCGTGGTGCATAACGGCATCATCGAGAACTTCCGCGAGCTGAAGCAGGAGCTGGAAGCCCAGGGCGTCAGCTTCAAGAGCGATACCGACACCGAGATCGTCGCCCAGCTGGTGGACCGCGAGCTGCTCGCCGGCAGCGAGCCGGTGGCGGCGGTGGCCGCCGTGCTGCCGCGCCTGAAGGGCGCCTTCGCCCTGGCCTTCCTGTTCGACGGCAAGACCGACCTGTTGATCGGCGCCCGCCGCGGCTCGCCGCTGGCCATCGGCTACGGCAAGGGGGAGATGTTCCTCGGCTCGGACGCCATAGCACTCGGCCCGTTCACCGACACCATCGCCTATCTGGAGGAGGGCGACTGGGCCGTCCTCACCCGCGAGCGCGTCGAGATTCGCGACGAGACCGGGCGGCTGGTGGAACGCACCATCCAGAAGGTGCCGGCCGGTGCCATGCTGGTGGACAAGGGCAACCACCGCCACTTCATGGCGAAGGAGATCTACGAGCAGCCGGAGGTCATCTCCCACACCTTCGGCCACTATCTGGACCTCGCCGCCGAGACCGTCACCCTGCCGGAGCTGCCGTTCGACCCCAAGACGGTGACGAACATCTCCATCACCGCCTGCGGCACGGCGCTCTATGCCGGCGCGGTGGCGGAATACTGGTTCGAGCGGTTCGGCCGGGTGCCGGTCTCCACCGACATCGCCTCCGAATTCCGCTATCGCGAGACGCCGCTGACGCCGGACGGCATCACCATCGTCATCTCCCAGTCGGGCGAGACGGCCGATACCCTGGCTTCCCTGCGCTATGCCAAGGAGTGCGGGCAGAAGGTGGTGGCCGTGGTGAACGTGCCCACCTCAACCATCGCCCGCGAGGCGGACGTGGTGCTGCCCATCCTCGCCGGGCCGGAGATCGGGGTGGCCTCCACCAAGGCCTTCACCTGCCAGCTGGCGACGCTGGCCTGCCTCGCCGTGGCGTTCGGACGGGCCAAGGGCGTGCTGGAGGAGGCGGACGAGCACAAGCTGGTGCGCGCCTTCATGGAAGTGCCGCGGCTGATGACCGAGGCGCTGAAGCTCTCGCCGGAGATCGAGGTGCTGGCCCGCACCCTCGCCAAGGCACGGGACGTGCTCTATCTCGGCCGCGGCTCCAACTATCCGCTGGCCCTGGAAGGCGCGCTGAAGCTCAAGGAAATCTCCTACATCCACGCCGAAGGCTATGCCGGCGGCGAGCTGAAGCACGGCCCCATCGCCCTCATCGACGAGAAGATGCCGGTGGTGGTCATCGCTCCCCACGACCGCATCTTCGACAAGACCGTCTCCAACATGGAGGAGGTGGCGGCACGCGGCGGCCGGATCATCCTCGTCACCGATCCCCTGGGCGCCGCGGCGGTGGACGTGGGCGCGGTGCAGAAGCTGATCCTGCCGGAGATGCCCTCCACCGTGTGCCCCATGGTCTATTCCATCCCGGTGCAGTTGATCGCCTATCACACAGCGGTCATCATGGGCACCGACGTGGACCAGCCGCGCAACCTCGCCAAGTCGGTGACGGTGGAATAGGCTGAATGGTGCATCGCTCCGCGGCGCGCCCGCCGCTGACGTCAAAGTCGCATCGTGCTTATGGTGTGCGCTCACCGTGTACGGACGACGCCGCATGCACGCCGCCGCGTTTACACTGTTCATGAACGTTGCCGTCGCGGGGCTCTTTGCGGCGAGCTACGCGACAATCGCCTTAATGCATCCGGCGCAGCGGGCACCGATCTGGTTCGCGGTCTGCTATGGGCTGGGCATGGTGACGCCGCTGGCGCAGTTCGGTCTCGCCTACACCGCCTGGACCACCTTTTTCGGCGCCGTCATCTTTCTCAGCCTCGCCTTCGCGCTTCTGCTGCTGGTGCCGGCGCTTGCGGTCTTCTACGGCAGCCGCAAGCCATGGCCGGCGGTGGGGGCAATCGCGGCGCTCACCCTGCTCCTGCCGGTGATCCGCGCGGGCCTGCCCTACCATCCCCTGACCTACCAGTCGATGTATCAGGCTCCGTTCACGCTCGCGGTCGCCGCCTGCGCCTGGGTGGTGCTGCGCGACAGTCCTCGCCACCGCAGCGATTTCGTGCTTGCCGGGATGTTGGTGGTATTGGCCGCGCACTTCCCGGTGAAGGCCTATCTGCTGGTACAGATGGGCACGTCGCGCACGGCGAAATATATCGACACCACCTATGCCCTCGTCTCGCAGGTCAGCTCTGGCATCCTGTTCCTGGCCACCGGGCTGATCCTGCTGCTGAAGTCGGTGCAGGCCGTGGTCCGTGAAAGCCAAATTGCTGCGGAGACCGACGTGTTGTCCGGCCTGCTGAACCGGCGCGGCTTCGACAGCAGGGCCGAGCGCCTCATCGCCCAGGCCAAGGGGCGGCCGGTGGCGCTCCTCATCCTCGACCTGGACCACTTCAAGAGTGTCAACGACAGGTTCGGCCACAGCACCGGAGATGCCGCCATCCGGGCCTTCGCAGTGCTGCTTTCGCGCACTGTGCCCCCCTCTGCTCTGATTGCCCGCCTCGGCGGCGAGGAGTTCGCCGTGCTCCTCGATCGCACCGGGCTGGAGGCCGCCCGGCTCCAGGCGGAGGCGATCCGACTCGCCACGTTCCACCATCAAGAAGTGGGCCTGCCGAAGCTGACGGTGAGCATCGGCGTCGCGGCCCCTGCCTCGTCCCACCTCCTGCCGGAGGCCATGGAGCGGGCGGACGCCGCGCTCTACGAAGCCAAGCGCGCCGGCCGGAACCGGGTCTGCTGCGCGGCGGAAAAGACGGCGCCGGCGGTTCCCCTGGCCGTAGTGGCGCAGCGCAACGCGACCTGACGCCTTTCCGCAATCACCGGTTCGGCCGGGTGGCGATAAATACCGCGAGGGCGATGAACACCACGCCCAGCACCGCCAGCACCGGCACCGGCGCGCCGAAATACCAGGAGCCGGTGAAGGTGCCGACGAAGCTCGCCAGGGCGAACAGCTTCACCATCGGTGGAATGGCGCCGGTGTCGCGCCAGCGCACCACGCCGGGGCCCAGATAGCGGTGGTTCAACAGCCACGCCTCGAAGCGTGGCGAGGAGCGTGTGAAGCACCATGCGGCGAGGATCAGGAACACCGTTCCCGGCAGCATGGGCACCACCATGCCGATGGCGCCAATGACCAGAAAGACGATGCCCGCCGCAAACAGCAGCTTGCGGTAGATGGCTGCGCGCGACCAGCGCCGCGTCGCCAGCCGCTCGCTTTCCGAGTGATGCGGCAGGCCAGCGGGTGGCGGAGCACCGGAGGTGTCTGGATCAGGCATCATGGCCGGACCATGATCCCTCATCCCGCCGAGAGCAAGCGCATGGCGGCGTCGCGCTCGGCCAGATGCAGCAGGGTGTGGAGCGGGCCGGATTGAGGTGCCGCAAGGTCGGGATCGGCCTTGACGCGCTGGGCGGCCGCGTCGCGCGCCGCCTCGACCTCGCCGGAATGGAATTCGAGCCGCGCGGTGCGGAAACCCGGCATGCCGCTCTGCCGCGTGCCGAGCACGTCGCCTTCGCCGCGCAGGCGCAGGTCTTCCTCGGCGAGGCGAAAGCCGTCCTGGCTCTCGCGCAGGATGGCGAGGCGCGCCTTCGCCGTCTCGCCCAGAGGCGCGCGATAGAGCAGGAGGCAGACGGAGGGCTTGTCGCCGCGCCCCACCCGTCCGCGCAGCTGATGGAGCTGGGCGAGGCCGAAGCGTTCCGCGTGCTCGATCACCATGACGGTGGCCTCGGGCACGTTCACCCCCACCTCGATGACGGTGGTGGCGACCAGAAGCCGGGTCTCGCCCGAGGCGAAGCGCGCCATGGCCTCATCCTTGGCGGCGCCGGACATGCGGCCGTGCACCAGCCCCACCTTGTCGCCGAAGATGGATTTCAACACCTCGAACCGCTCGGTGGCGGCGGCGAGGTCCGAGGTGTCGGTCTCCTCCACCAGCGGGCAGATCCAGTAGGCCCGGGCGCCGGATGACAGGGCGCGGCCGGCCGCCGCCACCACCTCGTCCAGTCGGTCGAGGGGGATGGCGCGGGTGTCGATGGCCTGCCGGCCGGGCGGCTTCTCGCGCAGCTCGCTGGAATCCATGTCGCCGAACAGGGTGAGGACCAGGGTGCGCGGGATGGGGGTGGCGGTCATTACCAGCATGTCCACCGCCTCGCCCTTGCGGGCCAGCGTCAGCCGCTGCTCCACGCCGAAGCGGTGCTGCTCGTCCACCACCACCAAAGCGAGGTCGCGGAAGATCACGTCGTCCTGAATCAGGGCATGGGTGCCGATGACCATGTCGGTGCGGCCATGCTGCAGCTCGGTGAGCACGGCGGTGCGGGCGCGCCCCTTCTCCCGCCCGGTGAGCACGCTGACGGACAGGCCCGCCGCATCGGCCAAAGGCGCGATGGTCTCGTGATGCTGGCGGGCGAGGATTTCCGTGGGCGCCATCAGGGCGGTCTGGCGGCCGGCCTCGGCCACGGTCGCGGCCGCCATCAGCGCCACCACGGTCTTGCCGGAGCCGACATCGCCTTGCAGCAGGCGCAGCATGCGGGTGTCGGCGGCAAGATCCGCGCGGATCGCCTCCACCGCCTGCTCCTGTCCAGCCGTGAGGCGGAAGGGCAGTGCGGAAAGAAGCTGCGCGCTGATGTGCCCGTCGCCCACGGTCGAGCGGCCGCCGGCCTTCTCCTCCTGCGCCCTCAGCAGGGCGAGGGTGATCTGGTGGGCGAACAATTCGTCGAAGGCGAGCCGCCGCCACGGCCCGCCGGCCGGGGTGGCCTCATGGGGATTTGCGGGCCGGTGCACCCGTACCAGCGCCTCCCGGAAGGCGGGCCAGCCGCGTTCGGCAAGGAGGTCCTGGGGAATCCACTCTGGCAGCTCGGGCACGCGCTGGAGCGCGGCCTCGATGGCGCGGCGCACATGGCCGGCGGCGAGGCCCTCCACCAGCGGGTAGACCTGCTCCACCGCCGGCAGCCGGGCGAGACCCGCCGCATCGAGCACCCGGTCGGGATGGGTCATCTGCCGCATGCCGTCATAAAGCGAGATGCGTCCGCACAGCCAGCGGGTCTGGCCCACCGGCAGCATGTGCTCGAGCCGCGCCGGGTCCATCTTGAAATGCACCACCACCATGTCGCCGGAGGCGTCCGACACGAAGGTGCGGTGAGGCGCGCGGCTGCCGGGGGGCGGGGACTGGTGGCCGTCCACCCGCACCTCCAGCGTCACGTCGGTCTCGGGCAGGGCCTCGGCGATGGTGGGGCGGGCGCGCCGATCCACGAAGCCGGACGGCATGTGGAACAAGAGGTCGAGGACGCGCGGCATCTCCCGTCCGAGCAGCCGGCCATAGGGCCGCACCAGCTTCGGGCCGATACCGGGCAGGCTGGTGAGCGGCGCGAACAGGGGGAGGAGGGCATCCGGGCGCATGGCGGCGGAAGGTGTCCTGTTCGCCTGCGCCGTGCAAGCCGCTCCTGTTCCGCTTCAACTGGAGGTCACAGGCGATCTCCTATATCTATCAACATTCAACCCTCAGCGATGAGTGTCCCGCATGAGCACTGGCGAAAGCGAAGGCGAACAGGCGGAACGCATGGCCTTCATCCTTGGCCTGCGGCAGCGGGGGATTCGCGATGTAGGCGTATTGCGCGCCATGGAACTGGTGCCGCGCCCGCTGTTCGTCGATCCCGCGCTGCGCCGGCATGCCTATGACGACGTGGCCCTGCCCATCGCCTGCGGCCAGACCATGTCCCAGCCCAGCCTCGTCGCCGCCATGACGGAGGCGCTGTCGCTGACCGCCGACCATTCGGTGCTGGAGGTGGGGACGGGATCAGGTTACCACGCCGCCGTGCTCTCCCACCTCGCCGCGCGGGTGGTGACGGTGGATCGCTACCGGTCTCTGGTGGCGGAGGCGCAGGCACGCTTCGAGGTGCTGGGTCTGCGCAATGTCACCGCCTATGTGGGCGACGGTACCTTGGGCATGCCGGCCCGCGCCCCTTTCGATCGCATTCTGGTGACGGCGGCGGCGCCCGACATTCCCTTTGCCCTGATCGACCAGCTCAAGTTCGGCGGCGTCATCGTGATGCCGTTGGGGGCGCCGGAGGAGATCCAGACCCTCGTGCGCTACGTGAAGGAGCAGTCCGGGCGCACCCGCACCGAACTCATGAAGGTGCGGTTCGTACCGCTGATTCCGGGCGCTGCGGCCACACTTTGATGGAAAGCGCCACGCCGGCGCCCCATTGGTCCCATCTTACGCTGCGCTGCGGTTGCCGCCGGAGGGTGGGTCCGCTATCGAACCTTTACGTTTGGTTTCGGGGGATGAGCAGCGTGGCGGTGGTCGTTTGGCGCCAAATGTGGCGGGTTCTGGCATGCGCGATACTCTTCGGCGCCCTTTCGGGCTGCGGGGGCCGGGTGTCCGGCGTGCTCATCCCAGTGCCGGACGACGTGCCGGGCACCTCCCGCGTCAATATGGTGGTGGCTACTGTCCGCGAGCGCGCCGACGGGCCGGACATCTTCAGCGGCGAGCGCTCGCGCAAGTCGAGCTTCGCCGAGGTTACCGTCTCCATCCCGCCGGACACCGCCCGCAAGCCGGGCGACGTGCAGTGGCCGAAGTCCGTCCCCGGTAATCCGGCGACCGACTTCGTCACCACCCAGCTCGATGAGTTGACCCAGGACCAGGCCATCAAGTGGTTCCACCAGCGCATCAGCCGTACGCCGAACCGGCAGGCGCTGGTGTTCGTCCACGGCTTCAACCAGCGCTTTGACGACGCGGTGTTCCGCTTCGCCCAGATCGTCCACGATTCCAACGCCCCGGTGACGCCGGTCCTGTTCACCTGGCCGTCGCGCGGCAGCCTGCTCGCCTATGGCTATGACCGGGAGAGCACCTCGGTCTCGCGCGATGCCCTGGAGCGGCTCCTCACCTTCATGGCGAAGGACCCGAACGTGGGGGAGATTTCCATCCTCGCCCACTCCATGGGCAACGTGGTGACGCTGGAAGCGCTGCGGCAGATGGCCATCCGCAACGGCCGCATCCTGCCCAAGATCAAATATGTGATGCTCGCCGCGCCCGACGTGGACGTGGACGTGTTCGCCTCCTTCTTCAATGAGATCGGCCCGAACCGGCCGGCCTTCACCCTGTTCGTTTCGCAGGACGACAAGGCGCTGGCACTCTCGCGGCAGGTGTGGGGCGACGTGCCGCGCGTGGGCGCGGTCAATCCGGAGCTGGAGCCCTACCGCTCCGAGTTCGAGCGCAACAACATCAACGTCATCGACCTTACCAAGCTGAAGACCGACGACGCGCTGGCCCATGGCAAGTTCGCCGCCAGCCCGCAGGTGGTGCAGGCCATTGGCGCCCGCCTCGCCGAGGGCCAGACCATGACGGATTCCCGCGTGGGCGTGGGCGAGCACATCATCCAGATGACTTCGGGCGCGGCCACCACGGTGGGTACGGCCGCCGGCCTCGTCATTGCCGCGCCGGTCGCGGTGCTGGACGAGAACACCCGCGCCCATTACGGCCAGCACATGAACAAGCTCGGCGATTCCGTGACCGAAACCGCCACCAGCGGCGCCAATGTGGTGACGGCCCCGGCCGCCCACTGATCCGGGCCTGATCCGGCGGCGCCTGCGCGTCCGCCGGTGTTGCTTCCGGGCAACGGACCAGGTGAAACGTTGACGGCGGCGCGCCGGTTCAGGCTGACTTAAGCCGCCGTTTACGCATGGGACCCTTAACTGCCCGCATGTATTTCGTTGCGTGCGAGTTCGATCACATGCGTATTTCCAGCGAGACTCACGGGCGTAATGTCTTCGCGCGACTGGCGCTGGTCGGGCTTGTGTCCGGTACGGTTGCCGGGTGCAGTTCGGACTCGACCCGGTTCCTGACGGATGGCTTTGCGCCCCCGCCCCAGCAGCAGGCCAATGCCGGCTATGGCGGTGGCTACCAGGGTGGCGGCTATCAGGCCCAGCCCGGTGGCGGCGATGTCACCGGCTCCCTCGGCGCCGCGCCGTCGGGCCGGGTGGATTCCATTCCGTTGCCCCCGCCCGGACAGGGTAGCGCGGGCATCCAGACGTCTTCCTATGCCGCCTCCGGCACGGCCCAGCCGCTCTATGGCGCGTCGGGATATGGCGCCACGGCGCCCGCTGCGGTGACAGCCTCTGCCCGCCCGGCGGTGCCGGGAACCCATGTGGTGGTGGGTGGCGAGACGCTGGCCTCCGTCGCCCGCATGTATGGCGTGACCCCGGCGGCGCTCGGCGCGGCCAACAACATCCCGCCGGGCCATACGGTGCGCACCGGCCAGACCCTCGTCATTCCGCCCGGCGGCAACGGCGCATCCCAGGCCCACGCTCAAGCTGCTGCCCAGCCGGCTGCTGCCGCCAAGCCGCCGCAGGTGGCCGCCGCTCCCAACACCCTGACAGTGCCCGGCAAGCCCGCCAGCCAGCCGGCGACTGTCGCCGCCAAGCCGCTGACGACCGCTCCCGTCCTCTCCCAGAACCTGACGCCGCCTCAGGCATCCCCGGCTCCGGTCGCGACCGCCTCCGCCAAGCCGGCTCCCGCCGGCAAGCCCGCAGCCGCCCCCACCCAGGCGGTGGCAAAGTCCTCGGCGCCTGAGCCGAAGGTGGAAACCGCCGCCAAGGTGACCCCCGCCGACGATGCGGACGACGGCCCCCGCGCTTCGGGTTCAGGTCCCCAGTTCCGTGCCCCGGTGCGCGGGCGCGTCATCGCCTCCTTCGGTCCCAAGCCGGGCGGCGCCCACAATGACGGCGTGAACTTCGCCGTACCGGAAGGCACCGGCGTGCGCGCCGCGGAAGACGGCACGGTGGCCTATGCCGGCAACGAGCTGAAGGGCTACGGCAACCTGGTGCTGGTGAAGCATGCGGATGGCTACGTCACCGCCTATGCCCACAACAGCGAGCTGAACGTGAAGCGCGGCGACACCGTGCGGCGCGGCCAGATCATCGCCAAGGCCGGCCAGAGCGGCAACGTGAACTCGCCGCAGCTGCATTTCGAGATCCGCAAGGGCTCCACCGCCGTGGACCCGAGCCGCTACGTGGCCGGCCTCTGAGCCGACCCGAATTTCTCCAGACGACGGCCGGGCTTGCCCGGCCGTTTTCATGTCCGGGATCCTGTTCCGGCATGGACGGACGGGGAGGGGCGTGGTGCCGGCGCGTCTTCCCGAACTTGACGGCGCTTCCCCCCGCTTATAGGCCCAGCATATGACCTCCCGCGCCTTCATCGCCGGCTGCGCCGGTCCGCACCTGACCAAAGACGAGCGCGCCTTCTTCGCGGATGCCGCGCCGTGGGGCTTCATCCTGTTCGCACGCAATGTGGAGACGCCGGACCAGGTCCGTGCCCTGGTTGCGGATTTGCGCGCGGCGGTGGGCTGGCAGGCGCCGGTGCTGATCGACCAGGAGGGCGGGCGGGTGCAGCGCCTGCGGCCGCCGCACTGGCCGGAATACCCGCCGGCCGAACCGTTCGGCGCCCTCTACCTGAGTGATCCCGTGGCGGCGCTGGAGGCGGCGCGGCTCAATTCCCGCGCCATCGCCGCCGACCTCTACGCCCTTGGGATTGATGTGGACTGCCTGCCCTGCGCCGACCTGCGGCACCCTGACGGCCACGGCATCATCGGCAACCGAGCCTATGGCACCGCGCCCGAGCCGGTGGCGGCGCTCGCCCGCGCGGCGGCGGTGGGGCTGCTGGAAGGCGGCGTGCTGCCGGTGCTCAAGCACATTCCCGGCCATGGCCGGGCCCCGGCTGACAGCCACGAGCGGCTTCCGGTGGTCACCGCCCCCCGCGCCGAGCTGGAGGCGGCGGACTTCGCCGCCTTCCGCCTGCTCGCCGACCTGCCCCTCGGCATGACCGCCCACGTGGTCTATGCCGACATCGACCCGGAGCGGCCCGCCACCACCTCGCCGAAGGTGATGGACGAGGTGATCCGCGGTAGCATCGGATTTACCGGCCTGCTCATGAGCGACGACCTGTCCATGGGCGCATTGGCCGGCGACATGGCGACCCGTGGCCGCGATGCGCTTGCCGCCGGCTGCGACCTGCTGCTCCACTGCAACGGCCGCCTGGACGAGATGACCATCGTGGCCGGCGTGTCGCCGCAGCTCTCGGGTGCGGCGCTGGAGCGGGCGGACCGCGCCCTCGCCCTGCGCCAGATTCCAGCGGAGGTGGACGCCGCAGCGCTGCGCGAGGCTGTGGCGGCGCACATCCGGCAGGTCGCCTGACCATGGCGGGCGAGGCCGCACCGGACCCCTTCGAGGCTGGCGCCGACCGCGTCGAACCCGGGTCCGGCGAGGCCTTCATGGTGGATGTGGACGGCTTCGAGGGTCCCCTCGACCTGCTGCTCGCCCTCGCCCGCACCCAGAAGGTGGACCTCACCCGCATCTCCATCCTGGCGCTGGCGGACCAGTATCTCACCTTCATCGAGGAAGCTCGGCGCGGTCGGCTGGAGCTGGCCGCCGACTATCTGGTGATGGCGGCCTGGCTCGCCTACCTCAAATCCCGCCTGCTGCTGCCGGCCCCGCCGCAGGAGGATGGGCCGAGCGCCGAGGAGCTGGCTGCCGCCTTCACCCGGCGCCTGCGGCACCTGGAGCGCATCCGCAAGGCCGCGCAGGAGCTGATGGCGCGTCCCCAGATGGGCCGGGACAGTTTTCCCCGTGCCGTGCCGCCCTCGTCCGACCAGCCGCTCTACACGGTATGGACAGCGACCATCTACGACCTCCTGTCGGCCTATGCCCGGCAGCGGCAAACGCAGGTTCTGTCTCACGTCACGCTCAAGACGCGCGCGGTCTGGTCGCTGGCGGACGCGCGGGCACGGCTCGAACGGCTGCTGGGGGCGGATGCCGTGGGCGAATGGATGCGGCTTGACCAATTCCTGCTAGATTACATGGCTGAGCCCGAGCAGCGGGCGACCGCGCTCGCGTCGAGCTTTTCCGCCAGCCTGGAAATGGTGCGCGAAGGCATGCTGGACATCCGGCAGGATGCCCCCTTCGCGCCCCTGTGGCTGCGGCCGCGCCCGGCGGAGCCCGTGCTGCCGTTTGAGGCGCCCCATGAGGCGCCCGGAGAGGAGACATGACCCGGCCCGCACCGCGCATCGACCTGTTCGACGTGCGTCCGGAGGACGAGCGCGCCTATGCTTTCGCGCGCGACCTGCGCGTGATCGAGGCGCTGCTCTTCACCTCCTCCGGGCCGGTGGACGCGCGCGCGTTGAAGCCGCATCTCTCCAATGAGGCAGATCTCGCCGCATTGATGGAAGCGCTGACCGCCGATTATGCCCGGCGCGGCGTCAACATCATGAAGGCCGCCGGCGGCTGGATGCTGCGCACCGCCCCGGACCTTGCCCGCGTGGTGGCCGGCCCGGTGCCGGAGGCGCGCAAGCTGTCGCGCGCCGCCATCGAGGTGCTGGCCATCGTCGCCTATCACCAGCCGGTGACACGGGCCGAGATTGAGGAGATCCGGGGTGTGTCCACCTCCAAGGGCACGCTGGATGTGCTGCTGGAGACCGGATGGGTGCGCCTGCGCGGTCGCCGCAAGGCACCGGGTCGCCCTGTCACCTATGGCACCACGCCCGCCTTCCTGGTCCAGTTCGGCCTGGACGCGGTGCAGGACCTGCCGGGCCTCGACGAGATGAAGGGCGCCGGCCTCATCGACGGGCGCCTGCCGGCGGGCTTCGCCATGCCGCTCCCCTCCGACGATCCTTCGCTGCGGGAGGACGAGGAGGCTCTGGAGCCCGAGGCCCTCGATTTCACCCTTTCCCCACCCCCGGACGAGGACGGAACGGACACGCCCGACGAGGCTTGATACCATCGGCCTCGGTCTTCGGCCGATGCCAAGTGGATACGCTCAAGCGCCGCGCGGGCTTGACCAATGCCCGTGAGTCAAGCTCACGGGCATCGGTATGAGAGGAAGAGTTGCGGTGCTGATCGACGACATCGTGGAGACCAATTCCGTGCGCAGCCGCACGCCAGCCGCCATCGCCAAGGGCCTCGCCTTCGATGCCGTGGAACTCGCCTATGGCGGCGTGCCTGCCGTGAAGGGCGTGAGCCTTGCCGTTAAGCCGGGGGAGGTCTTGTGCCTGCTCGGCCAGTCGGGCTGCGGCAAGACCTCGCTGCTGCGCCTTGCCGCCGGCATCGAGCGGCCGGACCGGGGCCGCATCCTCATCGACGGAGAGGCGGTGGCGGGGCAGGGCACCTTCGTGCCGCCGGAGCGCCGGGGCGTGGGGCTGGTGTTTCAGGACTATGCGCTGTTTCCCCACCTCACCAATCTGGAGAACGTGCTGTTCGGCCTCGGCGGCCTGAAACGGGCGGAGGCCGAGCGCGAGGCCCGCCTGGCGCTGGCCCGCGTGGACCTCGCCGATCTTGCCGACGCCTATCCCCACGAGCTCTCCGGCGGCCAGCAGCAGCGCGTCGCGTTGGCCCGCGCCATGGCGCCGCGCCCGGGCATCCTGTTGCTCGATGAGCCGTTCTCCGGGCTCGACAAGCGGCTGCGCGACCAGGTCCGCGCCGACACGCTGGCGGTGCTGCGGGACGCGAAGGCCACCGCCATCATCGTCACCCACGATCCGGAAGAGGCCATGCGGCTGGCCGACCGCATCGCTCTGTTGCGCAAGGGCGAGTTGGTGCAGCTTGGCCCGCCGGCGGAGCTGTATCGCCGCCCGGCGGACCTCGGCGTCGCCCGCTTCTTCTGTGAATTGAACGAGATGGAGGCGGTGGCGCTGGAGGGACAAGTGGACACCCCGCTCGGCCGCTTTCCCGCTCCCGCCGGGCAAAGGGAGGGCGAGGTGGTGGTGGCGGTGCGCCCGCAGGGCATCGCGCTCGCGCCCGCTGGCCTCGGCATCGCCGGCCGGGTGGTGGAGCGGCGCTTCCTGGGCGAGCTCGATCTCGTGGAAGTGATCGTGGACGGTCTCGAGCGTCCGCTTCTGATCCGCCTTCGGGATGCAGGCGCCGTGCGCAAGGGCGACGAGGTGGGGCTTGTGGTCGACCCCGCCGATGTCCTTGTTTTCGCCGCGGGCGGGGCCTAGTGTCCCCCTCCGAGAAAATCCGTGCGCGAAAATCGCGCGAGGGCGAAAAAGCTTCCTTGGAGGACGTTAAATGGGTTCGCTGAGCATCTGGCACTGGATCGTGGTGCTGGCCGTGGTGCTCCTCCTGTTCGGTCGTGGCAAGATCTCCGATCTCATGGGCGACGTGGCGAAGGGCATCAAGTCCTTCAAGAAGGGCCTGGCGGAGGACGACGAACCGGCGAAGACCCCGGCCGCCCCGCCCGAGGCGCCGCGCCCCCTTCCGCACCAGACATCGAGCGCCGCCGAGGCCGAGAAGAAGCCCGTCTGACGACGGGCTCCCCTTAACCCTTGAGGAGGGCGGCGGCGGGTCCGCCGGGTTCAGGCGCTCATGTTCGATATCGGCTGGTCCGAACTGATGCTGATCGGCATTGTCGCGCTGATCGTCATCGGCCCTAAAGAGTTGCCTTCGGTGCTGCGCACCGTCGGCCGCACCGTCACCAAGGTGCGGCGCATGGCCGGCGAGTTCCAGGGCCAGTTCCAGGAGGCCCTGCGCGAGGCCGACCTCGCGGACATGCGCAAGGAAATCTCCGACGTCACCGAAAGCGCCCGCTCCACGCTGGCCACCTCGGAGATGTTCGACCCGCTGCGCTCCATCCGCGAGGAAATCCGCACCACGGTGGAAGGCGGCAATCCGCCGCCCAAGGCGCCCGAGGCGCCGGCCGTGGAGGCGTCTTCGGCGCCGCTGGAGCTGCCTGCCGCGGCTCCCGAGGCGGTTCCGGACCCCATGGCCGCGATCCGCGATGAAATCCGCCGCATGGTGGAGGCGGGGTCGCCCGCCGCTTCTCCCACCACACCCGTTTCCGCCCCCGCCGCCGGTGAGACCAAGAGCGCGTCATGAGCGACGAGGACGATATCGACGCCTCCAAGGCCCCGCTCATCGAGCACCTCATCGAACTGCGGTCGCGGCTCATCAAGTCGCTGATCGCGTTCCTGATCGCCTTCTTCATCTGCTTCATGTTCGCCAAGCAGATCTACAATATTCTGTTGTGGCCCTATGAGTTTGCATCCGGTTTCGCGCCGGGCATCAAGCTCATCTACACGGCGCCGCAGGAATTCCTGTTCACCCAGATCAAGCTTGGCATGTTCGGGGCGGCCTTCATCTCGTTCCCGGTGGTGGCGACGCAGGTCTACATGTTCGTGGCGCCGGGCCTCTACAAGCACGAGAAGAACGCTTTCAGGCCCTATCTGGTGGCGACCCCCATCTGCTTCCTGATCGGCGCGGCGTTCGTCTATTTCGTCGCCATGCCGCTGGCGATGAAATACTTCCTTGCCATGCAGCAGACCGGCGGCGACGGGAAGGCGGAAATCTCGCTCCTGCCGCGGGTGTCGGAATATCTCTCCCTCATCACCACGCTCATCCTCGCCTTCGGCATCTGCTTCCAGCTTCCGGTCATCCTGACGCTGCTCGGGCAGATCGGGGTGGTGACGCAGGACATGCTGCGCAAGGTGCGCCGTTACGCCATCGTCGGCGTGTTCATCGCGGCGGCGGTGCTCACCCCGCCGGATGTCATCAGCCAGCTCTCCCTTGCCCTGCCGACGCTGCTTCTCTACGAGGTGTCGGTCTATCTGGTGGGCATCGTCGAGAAGCGGCGGCTGGTGGCAGAGGCGGCGCGCAACGCGGCCGACGCCGCGACGGCCGACTGACGGCGGGGCTTCCGGATCGTTGGAATTTTCTGGGCGCGCGGTGGTTCTCCCCCCATGCGTCATGGCCGGGCTTGACCCGGCCATCCACGTGGATGGGCCGGGACGCGCACTGTCAATCTGGTGCAATCGGCCGGACGTGGATGCCCGGCACAAGGCCGGGCATGACGGTGGTGCGGGGGGCCGGCGCTGTCCCCATGCGGAGCCTTGCCATGCACGATATCAAATGGATCCGGGACGAGCCGGTAGGGCTCATCACCGCGCTGGTGCGGCGCGGCGGCGGGTCCGATGAGGCGAAGTCGGCGGCCGAAAAGCTGGTCGCGTATCTGATCGGCCTTGATGAACAACGGCGCAGGACGCTGACTGACCTCGAAGGCAAGCTGGCCCGTCGTAACGCGGCCTCGAAGGAGATTGGCCAGGCGAAAGCCCAGAAGGATGAGGAGCGGGCGTCGCGCCTGATGGCTGAGGTCGCGAATTTGAAGGCTGATATTCCAACGCTTGAAGCGCTGGCGAAGGACTGGGAAAAATCTCTCGATAACGCTCTCGCCGCCATCCCCAACGCCCCGCTCGCCGAGGTGCCGCCGGGCGCCGACGAGCACGACAATGTGGAGAAGAGCCGCTTCGGCGTGGCGCGCTCCTACGCCTTCACCCCGAAGCAGCATTTCGAGGTGGGTGAAGCTCTCGGCCAGATGGATTTCGAGACCGCCGCCAAGCTCTCCGGCGCCCGCTTCGTGGTGAACAAGGGGCCCCTGGCCCGGCTGGAGCGCGCGTTGGGGCAGTTCTTCTTGGACGTGCACACCGGCGAGCATGGCTACATGGAAGTGAACCCGCCATTGCTGGTGCGGGATGATGCGATGTTTGGGACCGCGCAACTGCCAAAGTTCCGGGAGGATCAGTTCTTTGTAAATACAGTTGATGGGATTGAGGCTATATCGGCAGAGACTAAAGGGTTTGAGACGTTTTCAGACGAGTTCAAGTCGAAATTGACTGAGGCGATGTCGTATCAGGGGCGCTGGCTCATCCCCACCGCCGAAGTCCCCCTCACCAACCTTGTCCGCGAGTCCATCCTCTCCGAGGAAGAACTGCCCCTGCGCCTCACCGCCTGCACGCCCTGCTTCCGGGCCGAGGCGGGTGCGGCGGGGCGCGATACGCGGGGCATGATCCGCCAGCACCAGTTCACCAAGGTGGAACTGGTCTCCATCACCACGCCGGAGAAGTCGGCCGAGGAGCACGAGCGCATGCTCGCCTGCGCCGAAGCGGTGCTGAAGAAGCTCGACCTGCATTATCGCGTGGTCACGCTCTGCACTGGTGACATGGGCTTCGCCTCGCAGAAGACCTACGACATCGAGGTGTGGCTGCCGGGGCAGGGGGCGTTCCGCGAAATCTCCTCCTGCTCGGTGTGCGGCGATTTCCAGGCCCGGCGCATGAATGCCCGCTACCGCCCCGCCGAGGGGAAAGGCCCGCGCTTCGTCCATACGCTGAACGGCTCGGGCGTGGCGGTGGGCCGCGCGCTGGTGGCGGTGCTGGAAACCTACCAGCAGGAGAACGGTGCCGTCACAGTGCCGGATGCACTCCTGCCCTATATGGGCGGGCTGAAGACCATCGAGAAGCTGAAGTAGAGGCGGCCCTCGCTTGAGGACGCCCGCGACACCAAAGTCGTCCCCCGGCTCGACCGGGGGGCTAACCCCTCCGCGACACAAGTGACAGACGCCGAAGAGCCGGCGCGCCAGCCCCACGGATCACCCGGTCAAGCCGGGGGATGACGACGGTTCGGGGCAAGGGCGCCGGTCACGGAAGTTCGGTGGCTGCGACATCAAGCTACGGAAAAGGTCCCATGCGCATCCTGGTCACCAATGACGACGGCATCCACGCGGCGGGCCTCGAGGCCTGCGTCCGCATCGCCCAGAGCTTCACCGACGACGTGTGGGTGGTGGCGCCCGAGTTCGACCAGTCCGGCGTCGCCCACTCCCTGTCGCTCAGCGATCCCCTGCGCCTGCGGCAGGTGGAGGAGCGCCGCTATGCGGTGAAGGGCACGCCCACGGACTGCGTGATCATGGCGGTGCGGCACATCCTGGCCGACAACCCGCCGGACCTCGTGCTCTCCGGCGTCAACCGGGGCCAGAACATCGCCGAGGACGTGAGCTATTCGGGCACCGTGGCGGGGGCCATCGAGGGCACCATCCTGGGCATTCCCTCCATCGCCTTGTCGCAGGCCTTCGGCATCAAGACCCGCGAGAATCCCAACTACATCACTGCCGAGACCCATGCGCCCAAGATCATCCGTACCCTGCTGGGCGAGGGCATTCCCCCCGGCATCGTGATGAATGTGAACTTCCCGGATCGCGCGCCGGACGAGATCACCGGCATCGCCGCCACCTTCCAGGGCAAGCGCGACCAGCGCCTCATGCGCATCGACGAGCGCCGCGACGGGCGGGGCAATCCCTATTACTGGATCGCCTTCGAGCGCCGTATCTTCGAGACCTCCCCCGGCTCGGACCTGCGGGCGCTGGACGAGGGCCGCATCTCGGTCACCCCCCTGCGCCTTGACATGACCGACGAGCCGCAGATGACGCGGCTCGCCCTGCTGTTCGACGCGAAGTAGGGGCGCGGGCGTTCAGCCCTCCGCCTCGTCCGCGAAGGGCAGGCGGATGGTGGCGCTGGCCATGGCGGCGATGCCCTCCCGCCGGCCGGTGAAGCCCAGCTTCTCGGTGGTGGTCGCCTTCACCGAAACGCGGGCGAGGGGCACGCCGGTGATAAGCGAAATGGCGGCGCGGATGGCGTCGCGGTGCGGCCCCACCTTCGGCGCCTCGCAGATGAGGGTGAGGTCGAGATGGGCAATGCGCCCGCCCCGCGCCGTCACCTTCTCCACCGCATGGGCAAGGAAACGGTCGGAGGACGCGCCCTTCCACTGCGGGTCGGAGGGCGGGAAATGGGCTCCGATGTCGCCATCGCACAGCGCACCGAGCAGCGCGTCGGTGAGGGCGTGCAGGCCCACGTCCGCATCGGAATGGCCGACGAGGCCGGCGCTGTGGGGCACCGCGACCCCGCCGAGCATCACATGGTCGCCGGGGCCGAAGGCGTGCACGTCGAAGCCGGTGCCGGTGCGCACGTCGCCAAGATCTGCGAAGGAGGCGCCGGCGGCGCGGGTCATGTCTTCAGGGGTGGTCAGCTTCACGTTGGTGCTCTCGCCTTCGAAGGTGGCCACGGGCTGGCCGGCCCATTCCATCACCGCCGCATCGTCGGTCAACGTCTCCACCCCGGCCGCGGCGGCAGCGGCATGGGCGGCGCGCAGGGCGTCGAAGCGGAACGCCTGCGGGGTCTGCACCGTGCGCAGCGCCGCGCGGTCCAAGGTCTCGGCCACGATGCCGGCGGCATCCACCCGCTTCACCGTGTCGGTTACGGGGAGCACGGGAATGGCGGCATCCGCGGCCTGCGCCGCCGCCACAGCGCGGGCGATGAGGTCCGGCGAGGTGTAGGGGCGCGCCGCATCGTGCACCAGCACCAGGTCCGGGCTGGTGCACGATGCGGCGGCAAGGGCTTCCAGCCCCGCGCGGACAGACGCCTGGCGGGTCGCCCCGCCGAAGGCCGGTGCCAAGATCTTGGGCAGATCGCGGGCCGTGTCCGCAAAGCGGACAGAATCATCGCTATGGATGACGGCGAGCACGGCCGTGATCTGCGGATGGGTCGCGAAAAGGCGCAGCGTGCGGCGCAGCACCGGCTCGCCGCCGATGGCCTGATATTGCTTCGGCAGCGGTCCACCGGCGCGGGTGCCGCGTCCGGCGGCGACGATAATGGCCACGCATGAGGGATTCGCCACTTCGCTCATGCCCGGCCCCCCTGGTGCGAGCGGGGGTGAATCCCGTCCCGGAATGGGTCGGAGCACCGGTGCAGGTAACCGGCGATGGGGTAAATTCTGCTGCGCTGCACTTCCACGCAGACTGCCCTTGCTTGTGCCGCGCACTTGTCTAAGATGTAGGCAGAAGCGAGGTGGCCTAATTTCTGTGCAAGAGACTGTCGCATTTTCCATTCCGGCGTTGCGGATCGGCTCCCACGCGCTGCCCAATGCGGTGATCCTCGCCCCCATGGCGGGAATCACGGATGCACCGGTGCGGCGGATGGCTGTTCGTTACGGAGCCGGCCTCGTCATATCAGAAATGGTGGCGAGCGAAGCGCTGCTGGAAGGCCATCCCGAGATGGTACTTCGCGCGGAGGGGGAGGGCGTGCCGCTCCACGCCGTGCAGATCGCCGGCAATGACCCGTACCTGATGGGCGAGGCTGCCCGCGTGGCCGAGGCGGCCGGGGCTGGCATCATCGATATCAACATGGGCTGCCCGGCCAAGCGCGTCACCACCGGAGCGGCCGGCGCCGCCCTGCTGCGCGACCTGCCGCTGGCTCAAGCGATTCTCGAAGCCGTGCGCGGCGCGGTCTCGATCCCGGTCACGGTGAAGACCCGGCTGGGCTGGGATGATACGGCCTCCACGGCCGTGGATCTGGCGCGCATGGCGCAGGAGAGCGGCCTTGCCATGGTCACCATCCATGGCCGTACCCGCTGCCAGTTCTATACCGGCCGCGCCGACTGGACCGCCATCCGCGCAGTGAAGGACGCCGTCTCCATCCCGGTGATCGCCAATGGCGACGTGACGGCGCCGTCGGACGGCCCCGCCATCCTCGACGCCTCCGGGGCGGATGGGGTGATGATCGGGCGCGGGGCGCAGGGCCGGCCGTGGTTTCCCGGCCGCGTCGCCCGCGCCATCGCCGGTCAGCATGACACCGCCGATCCGGACCTGGACGAGCAGCACGCGGTCTTGCTGGAGCTTTATGAGGGCTGGCTCGAGCTTTATGGCCGGGCGTTGGGGGTGAGGCAGGCGCGCAAGCACGTGGGCTGGGCGCTGGACGCGGCCGCCGGCGGCACCGGCGCGGCGCGGGCCGGCATCGTGGCGGGCTGGCGCAAGCGTCTCCTCGTATTGGAGGACCCCGCCCAGGTGAAGGCCGGCATCGGTGCCGCCTTCGACGACATCATGTGGAGGGCCGCGGCATGACGGCCGAAGCCAGAAAGCAAGACACACGGAAGATGGATCAAAAGCGCAAGGCTGAGCAGGAGATCGGCAAGGATCAGGGGATGCCCCGCGCCATCCTGGACGCCGTTCCGCACCCTGTCTTCACCATTGCCAGCAACGGGCATGTGGCGGAGGCGAACGTGGCGGCCGAGGCCTTCTTCGAGGTCAGCGCGCCGCTGCTGCGCCGCCGGCCCCTGGCCGACCTCGTGCCGTTCGGGACCCCGCTGCTCGGCCTCATCGAGCAGGTGCGCCAGCGCGGCGCGCCGGTGAACGAATATCGCGTCGATCTCGGCACCCCCCGCAACGGCGGCGAGCGCATCGTGGACATTCACGTGGCGCCGGTGTCGGAGCATCCCGACCAGGTGGTGGTGATGCTCCAGGAGCGCACCATCGCCGACAAGATGGACCGCCAGCTGACCCATCGCGGCGCCGCCCGCTCGGTGAGCGCGCTGGCCTCCATGCTGGCCCACGAGATCAAGAACCCGCTCTCCGGCATCCGTGGCGCGGCGCAACTGCTGGAGCAGTCGGCGGACGACGACGACCGCGCTCTGACCCGCCTCATCTGCGAGGAAGCCGATCGCATCGTGAAGCTGGTGGACCGCATGGAGGTGTTCTCCGACGAGCGCCCGGTGGAGCGCGAGCCGGTGAACATCCACGCGGTGCTGGAGCATGTGCGTACCCTCGCCGCGTCGGGGTTCGCGCGGCATATCCGCATCGTGGAGGAATACGACCCCTCGTTGCCGCCGGTGCTCGCCAATCGCGACCAGCTGATCCAGGTTTTCCTGAACCTGGTGAAGAACGCGGCCGAGGCCATCGACAGCGACCAGGACGGCGAGATCCAGCTCACCACGGCGTTCCGGCCGGGCGTGCGGCTGACGGTTCCCGGCGCCTCCACGCGGGTGAGCCTGCCTCTGGAATTCTGCGTCCGCGACAACGGCAAGGGCGTGCCGGACGACCTCATTCCCCACCTGTTCGACCCGTTCGTCACCACCAAGCCGACGGGCAGTGGCCTCGGTCTTGCTTTGGTAGCGAAGATCATCGGCGACCACGGCGGCATCGTCGAATGCGACAGTCAGCCCCGCCGTACAACCTTCCGCGTGCTCCTGCCCATGTATCGCGGCAAGAGCACGGCTCAAGAGGATAACTGAGGTGTCGATGCCTACCGGAAGCATCCTGGTCGCCGACGACGACGCCGCGATCCGCACCGTGCTCAACCAGGCGCTGTCGCGCGCCGGCTACGAGGTGCGGTCCTGCGGCAACGCCGCCACACTCTGGCGCTGGGTGAGCCAGGGCGATGGCGACCTCGTCATCACCGATGTGGTGATGCCGGACGAGAACGCCTTCGATCTCCTGCCGCGCATCAAGAAGGCGCGGCCGGACCTGCCGGTCATCGTCATGAGCGCGCAGAACACCTTCATGACCGCCATCCGCGCTTCCGAGCGCGGGGCCTATGAATATCTGCCCAAGCCGTTCGACCTGAAGGAGCTGATCTCCATCGTCGGCCGCGCCCTGGCAGAGCCGAAGAAGGGCGATGGCCACCACCATTCCCACGAGGAGCAGGACAATATCCCGCTGGTGGGCCGCTCGCCCGCCATGCAGGAGATCTATCGCCTCCTCGCCCGGCTGATGCAGACCGACCTCACCGTGATGATCGCGGGCGAGAGCGGCACCGGCAAGGAGCTGGTGGCCCGTGCGCTCCATGATTACGGCAAGCGCCGCACCGGGCCGTTCGTCGCCATCAACATGGCGGCGATCCCGCGCGACCTCATCGAATCGGAGCTGTTCGGCCACGAGAAGGGCTCGTTCACCGGCGCCACCACGCGCAATCCCGGCCGTTTCGAGCAGGCGGAGGGCGGCACGCTCTTCCTCGACGAGATCGGCGACATGCCTATGGAGGCGCAGACCCGCCTGCTGCGCGTGCTGCAGCAGGGCGAATACACCACCGTCGGCGGGCGTACGCCCATCAAGACCGACGTGCGCATCATCGCCGCCACCAACAAGGATTTGCGCACCCTGATCCAGCAGGGCCTGTTCCGCGAGGACCTGTTCTTCCGCCTGAACGTGGTGCCTCTGCGCCTGCCGCCGTTGCGCGAGCGCTCGGAAGATGTGCCGGACCTGGTGCGCCACTTCTTCCTCCAGGCGGAGCGGGAGGGCCTGCCGGCCAAGCAGATCGACACCGCCGCCCTCGACCGGCTGAAGCGCTACCGCTGGCCCGGCAACGTGCGCGAGCTGGAGAACCTGGTGCGGCGCCTCGCGGCGCTCTATCCGCAGGAGGTGATCACCCCCGCCATCATCGAGGCGGAGCTGTCAGAGCCCATGCCGAGCGCCCTCTCGGAGGAGGGCCCGGTGGATGCCACGCTGGCAGCCTCGGTGGAGCGTCACCTCAACACCTATTTCTCGGGCTTCGGCGAGGACCTGCCGCCCCCCGGCCTCTATCACCGCATCCTGAAGGACGTGGAATACCCACTGCTTTCGGCGGCGCTGGCGGCTACGCGCGGCAACCAGATCAAGGCCGCGGAGCTTCTGGGCCTGAACCGCAACACCCTGCGCAAGAAGATCCGGGATCTCGATATCCAGGTCATCCGCACGTCCAGATGATTCGGACCTCCAGATGATTCGGATATCCGCTAGGAGCGGGGAGGGCGGCTTCGGCCGCCTTCCGGTGTTTTTCGAATCGCGCTTGGCGTCGCTTCGCCGCGCCTCGCCTTAGGCCCGAGCCCCACGAGGGCCCGGCGCCCTGTGCACAACGCCCGGTAAAATGGACCCCGCTACCCACTCCCAGCATCGGGTGCACGAATTCGGGCCGCGTTAGGTCCTCTGTCACATTTTTGCACCAGTGTCGTTCCACTGCATCACCCCTGTCGCGTGACTCGGCTCGCGACAGGGGGCGGAAGCCTGGGGGACTGTGGCAAGGATGACGGACGCGCCGGTCAAGGACGCAGTGGAAGGCGTTGTGCCCCGTCGCGGCATTGCCGCCCGCCTGTTCGCGCCCATCATTGTGGTCCTGTCGCTGGTGCTGGCGGTCGCCACCTTCCTGATCCTGATGGGCCTCACCTC
Source organism: Xanthobacter autotrophicus Py2 (assembly GCA_000017645.1). NCBI lineage: Bacteria > Pseudomonadati > Pseudomonadota > Alphaproteobacteria > Hyphomicrobiales > Xanthobacteraceae > Xanthobacter > Xanthobacter versatilis. The sequence continues at coordinate 4,878,020 of CP000781.1, read as the reverse complement.
CATCGTGCCGACGCCGCAGGTGGTGGTGGGCGTGCTCACCGCATCGGGCATCGCGGTGCTCATCCTGCTGGCCATCATCGGCCGGGAGGTGTGGCGCATCCTGCGGGCACGGGCGCGCGGGCGGGCCGCCTCGCGGCTGCATGTGCGCATCGTCGGCCTGTTCGCGGGCGTGGCGGTGGTGCCGGCCATCGTGGTGGCGCTGGTGGCCAGCCTCACCCTCGACCGCAGCCTTGATCGCTACTTCTCCGGCCGGACCCGGGAGATCGTCGGCACCGCCGCTTCGGTGGCGCAGACCTATGTGCGCGAGCACGCGCTCTCCATCCGCGGCGACGTGCTCGCCATGAGCAATGACCTGTCGCGGATGAAGCAGCTCTACGACACGGATATCGAGAAGTTCCGGCAGATCCTCACCGCCCAGGCGGCGCTGCGCAACGTGCCGGGCGCACAGATCGTCCGGCGCGACCTCTCGGTGGTGGAGCGGGCGAACCTGCGGACGGACCGCGAATATATCGTCCCCTCCAACATCGCCATCGCCGAGGCTTCCACCGAGCAGCCCATCATCTATCTGCCGTCGGACGCGGACTTCGTGGGCGCGGTGGCGCCGATCGCGGGATTCGACGACCTGTTCCTTTACGTGGCGCGGCCCGTCGACCCGCGGGTCATCGGCTTTCTCAAGGTGACGCAGGACACCCTTGCCGATTACCGGGCGCTGGAGGAGCGGCGCTTCAACGTGCAGCTCGCCTTTGCGCTGATGTATTCCATTGTCACGCTCATCGTGCTGCTGTCGGCGGTCTGGCTCGGGATCAACTTCTCCAAATGGCTGGTATCGCCCATCCGGCGGCTCATGTGGGCGGCGGGACGGGTGGCGGCGGGCAATCTGGAAGTGCAGGTGCCGGTCAACCGGGCCGAGGGCGACCTCGCGACCCTGGGCGAAACCTTCAACAAGATGACGGTCGAGCTGAAGACCCAGCGCAACGCGTTGGTGACGGCGCGCGACCAGATGGACAGCCGTCGCCGCTTCACCGAGGCGGTGCTCTCCGGCGTCGGCGCGGGCGTCATCGGCATCGATGCCGAGGCGCAGGTCACCATCCTCAACCGCTCCGCCGAGAAGCTCCTGGGCCTGAGCGAGGACGAGGCGCTCGGCCGCAAGCTCGCGGATGTGGTGCCGGAAACCGACGCCCTGGTGGCCGAGGCCATGGGCGCGGGCCAGCGCGCGGTACAGGGCAACATCACCATCCAGCGGGACGGCCGGGAACGGATTTTCGCCGTCCGGGTCACCACCGAGCAGTCCACGGCCGAGGATCACGGCTGGGTGGTGACGCTGGACGACATCACCGCCCTGGTCTCGGCCCAGCGCACCTCCGCCTGGGCTGACGTGGCCCGGCGCATCGCCCACGAGATCAAGAACCCGCTGACCCCCATCCAGCTCTCCGCCGAGCGGCTGAAGCGCAAGTACGGGCGCCACATCACCCAGGATCGCGACGTGTTCGACCAGTGCACCGACACCATCATCCGTCAGGTCGGCGACATCGGCCGGATGGTGGACGAGTTCTCCTCCTTCGCCCGCATGCCCAAGCCCGTGGTAGATGCGCAGGACCTTGCCGAGACCGTGCGCCAGGGCGTGTTCCTCATGCGCGTCGGCCATCCTGACGTGACCTTCGAGACCGAGCTGCCGCCCTCCATGCCGGCGCGGTTCGACCGGCGCCTGATCTCCCAGGCGCTCACCAACATCCTCAAGAACGCCGCCGAGGCCATCGAGGGGGTGCCTGAGGCCGAGCGCGGCAAGGGCCTCATCCGCGTGCGCGTGGTTGCGGAGGGCGAGGACCGCGTCATCGACGTCATCGACAACGGCGCCGGACTGCCGAAGGAAAAGCGCAGCCGGCTGCTGGAGCCGTATGTGACCACCCGCGAGAAGGGCACCGGGCTCGGCCTCGCCATCGTGGGGAAAATCATGGAAGAGCACGGCGGCTTCATCGAACTCAACGATTCCCCCGAGGGCCGGGGGGCCTGGATCCGGCTTCGGATGCGGGCAGACGGTCAACCACCGGCCGGCGCGGGCGGGGCGCAACCGGTCCCTGAAACAGGGAGGGCCTGACACATGGCCATGGACATTCTCATCGTGGACGATGAGGCCGACATCTGCGAACTGGTGGCCGGCATCCTGGAGGACGAGGGCTATGCCGCCCGCACCGCCCGGGACGCCGACAGCGCCCTCGCGGCCATCTCGGCGCGGCGGCCTAACCTGGTCTTCCTGGACATCTGGCTGCAGGGCTCGCGGCTCGACGGGCTGGAACTGCTGAACGAGATCAAGGCCCAGCACCCAGAGGTGCCGGTGGTGATGATCTCCGGCCACGGCAACATCGAGACCGCTGTGGCGGCCATCAAGCGCGGCGCCTACGACTTCATCGAGAAGCCGTTCAATGCCGACCGCCTGGTGATGGTGGCCGAGCGCGCGCTGGAGACGCTGCGCCTGAGGCGCGAGCTGAAGGAGCTGAAGCAGCTGGCGCCCCACGGCCATGTGCTGGTGGGCCGCTCCAGCGCCGTCCAGCAGCTGAAGGCCACCATCGACCGGGTCGGGCCCACCAACAGCCGCATCCTCATCGTCGGCCCTTCCGGCTCCGGCAAGGAGCTGACGGCCCGGCTGATCCACACCACCTCGACCCGCGCCCAGGGGCCGTTCGTGGTGCTGAACTCTGCGGCCATCACCCCGGAGCGGCTGGAATTCGAGCTGTTCGGCGTGGCGGAAGGGGAGGGGCGAGAGCCCAAGCGCGGGGCGCTGGACGAGGCCCACGGTGGCACGCTGTTCCTGGACGAAATCTCCGACATGCCGCGCGAGACCCAGAACCGGGTGCTGCGCGTTCTGGTGGAGCAGACCTTCTCGCGTATCGGCTCCAACGACAAGGTCAGCGTGGACGTGCGCATCATCTCCTCCACCGGGCGCAACCTGGAGGAGGAGATCGCCAAGGGCCGATTCCGCGAGGATCTCTACCACCGCCTCTCAGTGGTGCCGATCCGGGTGCCGCCGCTGTCCGAGCGGCGCGACGACATTCCGGACCTGGTGGAATTCTTCGTCGACACCATCTCGCAGACCACCGGCCTGCCGCGCCGGCCCATCGGCGAGGATGCCATGGCGGTGCTCCAGTCCCACGACTGGCCGGGCAACGTGCGCCAGCTACGCAACAACGTGGAACGGCTGCTGATTCTCGCCGGTGGCGACCTGGAAGCCACCATCACCGCCGCCATGCTGCCGCCGGACGTGGGCGCGCTGGTGCCCAACCTGCCCAACGGCAATGGCGGCGAGCATCTCATGGGCCTGCCGTTGCGTGAGGCACGCGAGGTGTTCGAGCGGGAATACCTTGCCGCCCAGATCAACCGCTTCGGCGGCAACATCTCGCGGACGGCGGAATTCGTCGGCATGGAGCGCTCGGCCCTTCATCGAAAGCTTAAGGCTCTCGGGGTAGGCTGACGGACCAGTTGACGGGATACCCGAAAAAGGGGCTGCATCTGAGCTGAGGCTCAAGGTGCGATCGGTTTTGCCGCGATCTTTCAGGTCGCGATTCGCCTGGGCGCCGGGGGAGGGTTCATGAAGGTCGTGATCTGCGGCGCGGGCCAGGTGGGGTTCGGCATTGCCGAGCGCCTCGCCGGTGAGCAGAACGACGTGTCCATCATCGACACGAGCCCGCGGCGCATCCAGATGGTGACCGAGCAGCTGGACGTGCGCGGCGTGGTGGGGCAGGGCTCCCATCCGGACGTGCTGGCGCGCGCCGGGGTCGAGGCCGCCGACATGCTCATCGCGGTGACCCTCCACGACGAGGTGAACATGGTGGCCTGCCAGGTGGGCCACGCCTTGTTCAACGTGCCCACCAAGGTCGCCCGCATCCGCGCCCAGACCTATCTGGCGCCGGAATGGCGCGACCTATTCTCCCGCGACCAGCTGCCCATCGACGTCATCATCTCCCCCGAGATCGAGGTCGGCGAGATGGTGCTGCGCCGCCTGTCGCTGCCCGGGGCCACCGATACGGTGAGCTTCTCCGACGGGGCGGTGCAGGTGGTGGGCGTGCTGTGCGGCGAGGACTGCCCGGTGGTGGATACCCCCCTCAGCCAGCTCACCCAGCTTTTCCCGGACATGCCGGCCACCATCGTGGCCGTGAGCCGGAAGGGCAAGACGCTGGTGCCGCGCTCCAACGACCAGCTGGCGGTGGGCGACATCGTCTATTTCGTCGCCCAGGCAGACCAGGTGCAGCGCGCCCTGTCCCTGCTCGGGCACGACGAGGTGCCGGGCCAGCGCATCGTCATCGCCGGGGGCGGCAATATCGGCTATTACGTGGCAAGCGAGCTGGAGCGGCGCAATGCGGCCGCGCGGGTCAAGCTCATCGAATTCTCGCGCGAGCGCGCCCAGACCATCGCCGAAGTGCTCTCGCGCACGGTGGTGCTGAACGGCGACGCGCTGGAGCGCGCCATCCTCGACGAGGCCGGGGTGCGCGAGGCGGACACCATGATTTCGCTCACCAATGACGACCGGATCAACATCCTGTCCTGCCTGCTGGCCAAGCAGATCGGCGCGAAGCGCATCCTGGCGCTGCTGAACGAGCAGGGCTACGCCACCTTCGCCCGGGGCCTGGGCATCGACGCCCATGTGAATCCGCGCCAGATCACCGTTTCCAAGGTGCTCCAGCATGTGCGGCGCGGGCGCATTCGCGGCGTCCATGCGCTGCTCGACGGCTCCGGCGAGATGATCGAGGCGGAAGCGCTGGAAACCTCGCCGCTGGTGGGCAAGCCGCTGAAGGACCTCGACCTTCTGGAGGGGCTGCGCATCGGCGCCATCGTGCGGAACGGACAGGTGCTGCTGCCGCGCGGCGATTTCGTGGTGCGGGCCCACGACCGGGTGGTGCTGTTCGCCCTCGCCGATCGCATCAAGCGCGTGGAACAGCTGTTCCGCGTGGCGCTCGAATTCTTCTGATCCTCTAAGGCCTTTCCGTTTCCCACTTCTCCTGGTCGCCAAGTTCTCCTGCTTGCAAGGCGCATATGGTCAACGCCGCTCGCCCACTTGCCGCCGGTCTCCTCGCCGTCGGCCTCCTTGCGCTTCCGCCGGCCGTGGTCGCGGCGCGGGGCGGGGAGGGGCATGTGCCGGTCTTCCTTGCCACCTGCGGCTTCTGCCTGTTCCTCGCCGGGCTGCTGCGCTTCACCACCCAGGACACTCCCATGCGCCTGACCCGGGCCGGCGGCGTGGGGCTGGTGGCGGCGCTGTGGCTGCTGCTGCCGTTGGCGGCGACCCCGGCGGTCGCCGTCGTCTCCGGCCTGCCGCCACTGGCCGCCTGGCTCGAGGCGGTGTCCGCCTTCACCACCACCGGGGCCACGGCGCTGCGGCAGGGGCCGGCGAGCCTCTATGTGTGGCTCGCCCTGCTGCAATGGACCGGCGGGCTGCTGACCATCGTCGCGGCGGTGGCGGTGCTCGCACCTGCCGGGCTCGGCGGCCTGCCCGACCGGACCCCGCGCGGCGGCACCACCCTCGATGTGGTGGATCTCACCGCGGTGCTGCGCGAGATCGCCCCCGCCTATGTGGGCGCCACCCTGCTCGCCGTGATCGTGCTGCTGGTGAGCCGTGAAAGCCCCTATGTGGCCTTCACGCTGGCCACCGCCGTGGTCTCCGCCGGCGCACACCTGCCGCCGGAAGCCCAGCTGGCGCTGACCTTGGACGAAAGTCCGAAATGGCTGCTGCTGCCGTTCCTGCTGTGGAGCGCCACCAGCGTGCGCTGGCATCGCGCGCTGCTGACGCGGCGCATCAATGCCGCCCCGGAACAGACGGAAAGCCTCGTCATTCTCGGCTGGTGGGCGGTGCTCGGCATCGTGCTGGGCGCCATACTCTACCGTTCGGCCGATGCGCCCACGCTGGAGGCGATCCGCGACGGCCTGTTCTCGGCCGCCTCGCTCATCTCCACCAGCGGCATCGGCCCGCGCGAGGGCACCTATATGAGCCTGCCGCTGGGCCTCGTCATCCTGGTGGTGCTGCTGGGCGGTGGGGCGCTGTCGGTGGCGGGCGGGCTGAAGATGCTGCGGCTGCGCGCCATTCTCCTCAATACCCGGGGCGGCCTGATGCGCCTCGTTTACCCGCACCTTGTGCAGCCGGCGGCCTATGAGGGCGGCGTAGGCTCGGTGATGCTGGGCATCTGGGCCGGCGCGGCGAGCCTTGCTTTGGTGTTCGGCATCTGCGTCATCGCGCTGAGCCCCGGCCTGCCGGGCCTCGATGCGGCTCTGGCCGCCGCGGCTGCGGTGGTGACTAATACCGGGCCGGTCTATGACGCCGGGGGCGCCGGCTGGCCGCCGCTGTCCTCATTGCCCGCCGGCTCCGTCGTGGTGGCCGGGCTCGGCATGGTGGCGGGGCGGCTGGAGATGATCGGCCTCCTCGTCGTCATCCACCTTGCTCTCTGGCGCACCTGAAGAAGCGTTTTTGCCATGTCCCGCATCGCCTATGTCAATGGCCGCTACCTGCCGCACCGCCATGCCAGCGTGCATGTGGAGGATCGCGGCTATCAGTTCGCCGATGGCGTCTATGAAGTCTGCGAAGTGCTCAACGGCCATCTGGTGGACGAGCGGCGCCACCTCGACCGGCTGGAGCGTTCGCTGCGGGAGCTGTTCATCCCCACGCCCATGAGCCGGATCGCCCTCGCCAACGTGCTGGCGGAGGTGGTGCGGCGGAACGGGGTGCGCGACGGGCTGGTCTATCTCCAGATCACCCGCGGTGTGGCCCGGCGCGACCACGCCTTCCCGCCGGCCGGCACCAAGCCTGCGGTGGTGGTGACGGCGCGCCGGTCCGACCGCAAGGGGCAGGAGGCGCTGGCCGCCAAGGGCGTCGCCGTCATCACCGTGCCGGAGAACCGCTGGCCGCGCGTGGACATCAAGTCCACCTCGCTGTTGCCCAATGTGCTGGCCAAGCAGCAGGCGAAAGAGGCTGGCGCACGGGAAGCCTGGTTCGTGGACGGCGCGGGCTTCGTCACCGAGGGTGCCTCCACCAACGCCTGGATCGTGACGGGCGGCAAGACCATCGTCACCCGCCCGGCGGAGAGTGGTATCCTGCGCGGAATCACCCGCACGGTGGTGTTTGAGGTGGCGGCCGCCCTCGGCTACACGGTGGAGGAGCGTCCCTTTACCGTTGCGGAAGCTTTGGCCGCGGACGAAGCCTTCATCACCGCCGCCACCACGGTGGTGATGCCTGTGGTGCGCATCGACGGCCATGCGGTGGGGGACGGCAAGCCCGGCCCCGTGGCGACCACTTTACGCTTGAAATTCCACGATTTTTCCGAAATTTTCTGAGGTATCCACGGCCGCGCTCATGTTGCGGGGCAAAATAATATTGCGCCGCCATGGAGCTGTGCCATTCTAGGAGGCCAACTCCCGTGGCGGCAGCACATTATTTTTGTGCGTCTGCGACGGACTTAACGCCCAAAAAAACGGATACGAAAATGGCGGCGGAACGGACACAAAATCTCCAAGACACCTTCCTCAATCACGTCCGCAAGAACAAGACGCCCCTCACCATCTTCCTGGTGAACGGGGTGAAGTTGCAGGGCGTCGTCACTTGGTTCGATAATTTTTGCGTACTCTTGCGTCGCGACGGACATTCCCAGCTTGTTTACAAGCACGCGATTTCCACCATTATGCCCGGTCATCCGGTGCAATTGTTCGATCCCACCGACGACGTGGGCGAGAAGGCTTAAAGCAGCGTGGAGCGTGCCACCGGCAAGGGGTCCAGAACGACGTTGAAGACAGGGTCCAAGCTGGGGTCCAAAGGGGGCGCCACCACTCGGGGCGTTTCAGCTCAGAGTGCTGCCGAAACCCGCGGGGGCGTGGCCGATGCCGCGACCTCCGGCGGTTCCGGCGACTTGCCGGTGGACGTTTCCGTATCTGCACCTGCGCGGGAAGAGGGCCGCGGCGGCATTGACCGCCGTGCGCCGCCGACGCGGTGCGCCGTCATCACGCCGGCGCTGACGAAACGTGCCACCCGCGGCGCGCCGGAACGGCGCAGCCCACAGTCGCGGCTGGAGGAGGCGGTGGGTCTTGCCGCCGCCATCGACCTCGACGTGGTCTACTCCGCCACCATTCCCCTGTCGGAGATCCGCCCCGCCACCTTCCTCGGCTCGGGGAAGGTGGAGGAACTGGAAGGCGTGGTGCGTGCCGAGGCGGTGGACCTCGTGTTCTTCGACGCGGCGCTCTCGCCGGTGCAGCAGCGCAACCTGGAAAAGGCTTGGTCCGCCAAGGTGGTGGACCGCACGGCGCTGATTCTCGAAATCTTCGGCATGCGCGCCCGCACCAAGGAAGGCGCGCTGCAGGTGGAACTGGCCCACCTCAATTACCAGCGTTCGCGCCTGGTGCGCTCCTGGACCCATCTGGAGCGCCAGCGCGGCGGTTTCGGCTTCCTTGGCGGTCCCGGTGAGACCCAGATCGAGGCCGACCGCCGGCTCATCGGCGAGCGCATTGTGCGCATCGAGAAGGAGCTGGAGCAGGTCAAGCGCACCCGCGGCCTGCACCGGGCCAGCCGCAAGCGCGTGCCCTATCCCATCGTCGCGCTGGTGGGCTACACCAATGCCGGCAAGTCCACCTTGTTCAACCGCCTGACCCGAGCGGAGGTGATGGCGAAAGACCTGCTCTTCGCCACCCTCGATCCGACGCTTCGGGCGGTGGACCTGCCCCACGGCACCCGCATCATCCTCTCCGACACGGTGGGCTTCATCTCCGAGCTGCCGACCCAGCTGGTGGCCGCCTTCCGCGCCACGCTGGAGGAGGTGCTGGAGGCTGACCTCATCCTGCACGTGCGCGACATCTCCCATCCGGACACCGACGCCCAGGCCGCCGACGTGTCCGACGTGCTGGAGGATCTGGGCGTCGATCCCCAGCCGGGTGGGCGCGTGATCGAGGTCTGGAACAAGATCGACCGGCTGGCGCCGGACGAACGCGAGCAGGTGGAAAACCGGGCCGCTCGTGGCGGCGCCGAAGCGCCGGTGCCGGTTTCCGCGCTGACCGGGGAGGGGACCGACGACCTGCTCGGCCTCATCGAGCGCCGCATCACCGCTGGACGGGTGACTGTCTCGGTGACGCTGGCGGCGGAGGACGGGGAGGGGCTCGGCTGGCTCTATCGCCACGGCGAGGTGCTGGAGCGCACCACGGACGAGGATGGCGCCATCCACGTGGCCCTGCGCATTCCGCCCGATCGCGCTGGGCTGATCACCCGCCGCTTCGGCGCACGGCGCGTGCATCCGACCTGAGCAACTCAGCCTGCCGCGCCTTTGGCCGGCCGGTTTCAGTGAGGCAGGGCAGGGGCTGGAACGCCGTCGCGCTCACGCGCCTTCCCGCTCCTTCTGCTTCGCCTCCTGCCAGAGGGCTTCCATCTCATCCAGGCTCGCCTGCTCCGGACGGCGGCCGGCGGCCGCGAGCCGGTGCTCCACATGGCCGAAGCGGCGGGTGAACTTGTCGTTGGTGCCGCGCAAGGCGTCCTCCGGGTCCACGCCGGCGTGGCGGGCAAGGTTCACCACGGCGAACAGCAAGTCCCCCATCTCATCCTTGATGGCCGCGGTGCCGCCTTCCTCCAGCGCCTCGGCGACTTCCTGCGTCTCCTCGCGGATCTTGGCCAGCACCTGGCGCGCATCGTTCCAGTCGAACCCCACGCGGCTCGCCTTTTCCTGAAGCTTCAGCGCACGGGTGAGGGCGGGCAGGGGCAGAGGCACGCCGGCCAGGGCGCCCTGCTGCGCCTCCTCCACCGGCAGGCCCGCCGCCCCCCGCGCCTGCGCCCGCTCCCGCTTTTCCTGCGCCTTGATCTCGGCCCACAGGCCCTTCACCGCCTCCGGCGACAGATCCCGCGCGGTGCCGAACACATGGGGGTGCCGGCGGATGAGCTTGGCGGTGATGGCCTCGACCACGCCGCCGAAATCGAAGGCGCCGTCCTCCTCCGCCATCCGGGCGTGGAAGACCACCTGCAACAGCAGGTCGCCCAGTTCTTCCCTCAGGTCGCCCATGTCGGCGCGGGCGATGGCGTCGGCCACCTCGTAGGCTTCCTCCAGCGTGTAGGGGGCGATGGTGGCGAAGCTCTGTTCCAGGTCCCACGGGCAACCGGTTCCGGGCGTGCGCAAGGCGGCCATGATCTCGATGAGGCGCGCGATGTCGCGGGAGGGGTCCATGAGGTTCTCCAGGCTCGAGTGCGATCTTTACCGCAGGCTGGACCGTCCTATGCTCCGCCCAGCGAGGAAGAGGAAGAGACCATGGTCGAGATCGCGCCCGCAGGCCCTATCGATGATGACATGCGGCCGGGTGAAAAGGCCGTGGCGCTGCCGGAGCGATTCGACGCCGGGCTCTATTTCATCGGCCGCATCCGTACGCCTTGGACCGAGCGCGGCAGCTGCCCCCGCCGTGGCGACCCGGAGGAGGGCCCCGTCTGCACGCTGGAGATCGACCCGCGCTGGGCCGAGGCGCTGACCGGCATAGCTGATTGCCAGCGCCTGCAGGTGCTTTACTGGATGAACCGGGCGCGGCGCGACCTCGTACTCCAGAGCCCGCGCCATGACGGCGACACCCGCGGCACCTTCGCCCTGCGCTCGCCGGTGCGGCCCAATCCCGTCGCTTCGTCGGTGGTGCGGCTGGTGGGCGTGGACGGCCTGCGGGTGCAGGTGCGCGGGCTCGACTGCCTCGACGGCACGCCCCTCATCGACCTCAAGGTGCAGCACGACTGATCCGATAGCCGGACGAGACTGGCGGGGAATGAGAGAGGGTTCGGCCGTCGCTCTCACCCTCAATCTAAGAATCGCAGAAGAGATATTATGGAACTCCGCCGTTGCCCCGGGCGGGGAAGGGCGAAGGCGGATGGTCGCTGCCATCATAGCTGAACACCCTTCAGCGCTCCTGAATATTTACAAAAATATCGTTTTTAAACAATGCTTTGCATCAGCATCTGAATCTATCGAGCGAATCGCTTGAGGCGCCACATCAGGGTCATGGGGCGCGGGTTATCCGCCGTGTCAGCCGCTCGCAACGGTATCGGCGGATGCGGCGTGCGAGCAGCTGTGGGATTCGAATTTCAGGCCGTCATAGGCCGGCACGATGCCGTCGGGCAGGCGTGCTTCCAGCGCGGCATAGTCGAGATCGGTGTGGAGGTTCGTGAGGATCGTGCGCTTCGGCTTCATGAGCGCCACATGGTCCAGCGCCTCCTGAAGGGTGAAGTGCGACGGATGGGGCGTCTCGCGCAGGGCGTCGATGACCCACACATCCAGATTGTGAAGATGGGCCAGGCTGTTCTCCGAGATCCCGTTGACGTCGCTGGAATAGGCCACGTCGCCGAAGCGGAAGCCGACTGCCCCGTCCACCACGATCTCCCGCCCCTCCCGGAAACGATGTTCGGTAAGGATGGGCGGATAGGCGCTGCCGGGCGGCGTCGAAAAGCAGTAGCCGAAGCGCTGATGCAGCATGCGGGAGGTATCTTCGTCCGCATATATGTCCACCCGTGCGCGATTGTGGATGGCCAGCGGGCGCAGGTCGTCTATGCCGTGGGTGTGGTCGGCGTGCTCGTGGGTGTAGAGCACGGCGTCGATATGGGTCACGCCCTCGCCGATGAGCTGCTCCCGCAAGTCTGGCGAAGTGTCCACAAGCACAGTGGTTTTCCCGTTCGGCCCGACGCGCTCCACGAGCATGGAGCAGCGGCGGCGGCGATTGCGGGGGTTGAGGGGATCGCAGGCGCCCCACCCCTGCCCCACCCGTGGCACGCCGCCGGACGACCCGCATCCCAGGATGGTGAAGGTGAGGCTTGCGCCGGTTTCGCTGGGCAAAGGCATGACTGGCGACCTCGCTGCGTCTGCTGCTCGGGTCAGGGATCAGGGCGGAATCGGCCCGCAGCCTGATCCAAATTCGTCCCGGAGTCACACCCGAGGGCCCAAAGATCATTCAGCGGCACTGAAAATCAACATTTCCAGCCAGAAGGGGTACTTGGCGGATAACTCTGCACTCACGGGGTTGCGATAGCGATAGTTCATCCGACCACCAAGGCAAATGTATCTGGTTCTGGCGCCACTTATCGGTATCGATTCGCTTGCATTCTCAGGTGAGCCGCCGGTCATAAGTGGCAATGGGGTGCCGCCTTCCGTTTTGAATCCAGTGGTGCTCACCGGCCCGGCCGGAGCCCTGACGCGGCGCAAAAGGAGAAGAGCGTGGAGCGTGGTGGGGGTGAGGTGGGCGCCCGTTGCCGCGCAGGACACCATCCGCGACCGAACAAATGCGCACACCCCGGCCGCCGGGGGGCCGGCGTCGTGGCAAGGATGGGATTGGGTGGGGAAGATCGGGGTTTGAATGGTCGGAGCGAGAGGATTTGAACCTCCGACCCCTAGTCCCCCAGACTAGTGCGCTAACCGGGCTGCGCTACGCTCCGACTGAGGATGGGAGGCTTAGACCATCGATCCGGCGCGGGCAAGCCCCCTTGCGCAGGTATCCCATGCTCTCCCCAGGGACGTGACCGCCGGCCTCAAATTCCCGGCCAAGCTGCAGCTTGAGGTTGTCTTTCCCGCGTCGAATTCCGGCGGGATTGTGTCCGCGATACCCGAATCATCACTTTTTCGCCGGCAAATTGGGACGCTATCGCCCCATTGCGACGCCATTCGGCAATCATCTGAAACTACACGGAAGATTGATTGCATGAAGATACGCGTGGTCCTGTCCTGCTTCGCCCTGTCCCTCTCGGCCGGAATGGCCGTCTCGAACACCGCAAAAGCGGACACCTCCACCGGCGTCGCCTCTTACTATTGGCAAGGCCGCAGCACCGCGAGCGGCGAGCGCTTCAACCCCTCCGCCATGACGGCGGCGCACCGCTCCCTGCCTTTCGGCACCAAGGTGCGTGTCACAAATCTGCGCAACGGACGCACTGTCGTCGTGCGCATCAATGATCGCGGCCCCTTTGTCCGCGGCCGGGTGATCGACGTGTCCCGCGCCGCCGCCTCGGAGCTCGGCTTCACCAACTCGGGCATCACCCGCGTTGCCCTCGCCGTGATGGACTGACCCGCGGCAGGGATTTTAGGACCAATCAGGCCTGACGGGGCCGCGCGTCTGGATGGAGGCACTCTCCGGCGCGACCTCGTCGCCTTTGTGTATTGATGGCATGACCGCCGCGCGGATTGCGCCTTGCCAAACGGGCGAGGCACCGCGCGGCGGAAACAGCACCGCCGCGGCGGATGCTTGTCACTCGCCCGGACGCTCGGTGTCCCGGGGCGCCAGAACCTCTTCCATCAGCCGCCGGCATTCGCCGAGCTCATAGAGCGCCGATTGCATGCGGTGCACGTCATCGCGCGAGAGCACAGGCGCGGCCATCGGCGGCTGGCCCGCCATCCGTGGCTCCGACCGCAGATGCGGCGGCAGATATTGCTCGGGCGGACCTGAACGCAGCGGCTCGCGCGGCACCCTCTGAGCCGGTGGCTCCGGTTCAGGGGCATAGGCGGGCGCCTCCGCCCTCGCCGATCCGTCGCGGAAGGACGGATTGGGCAGGTCTACGGGCGCCTCGGCCCGGCTCCAGGGCGGCGGGCCACGCCGCTGCGCCACATAGGGATCGGGGGCGACGGCCCGGCCGGACATGCGCTCGGCGATGCGGCGCTGCTCCGACTCGGGCAGCACGCCCGAGTTCGGGTCATCCTCGTCTTGGATCGGACCGATGAGCGGCCCGACCCGGCTTGCCCGCGGCAGGGACTGCGGTGCGCCCTCGCCCCAGCCTTCGTCCCACACCCGCCGCACCTCCTCGTCAGCCCAACCAGCCGGAGGCCGGGCGTGCGCTGGCACCGCCGATGCTCCTGCGGCAGGCGCATGGGCCATCGGCGCACGACCTGCCGAGGGGCCAATGGGCGGCGCGCTCATGGGCGGCGCTGCACTCATGGAAGGCTCGCGCCACTCACCACGGGGCGGCGAAAGTGGGGTGCGGCGCCGCTCCTCGTTCATCATCTCGGTCTCCGGATCGGCGGCCATGGCGGAATGGCGCTGCTGGGCGCGCGACGGCCGTTCGATGGGGCGATAAAGCGGCTCATCCTCTTCGGATCGGGCTTCGGTCCCCGGCAGGCCGGCGGGGTTCTCGGCTGCGCCGTGCCATGTGGCCTCCACCCAATCGGTCTGCCGCCATTCGCCATCCTGCACGATCCGGCTCTGGCGTGGATCCTGGCGCGCATCCCGGCGCGGCTCTTGGGCCGGCTCCTGGAACCCGGGCTCATGGAACCGCGGCTCCGAGCGTGCGGCCGCCGCGGCCCGCCGTTGCGGCGCCAGCGCAGGCGGGTTGCCATCATGCTCATAGGATTTGGATTGAGGGCTGCGGCGGGGATGGGGGGAAAACGGGTCGTCGAACGGCTCGTCGTCCAATCGCTCGTCGTCCAATCGCTCCTCGTCCTCCCATGCCGGGCGCCGGGCCTCGGCGGGTGCGGAAGAACGGCGCGGGGCGGCACGCATCGTCGCCGCCTCCTCATGCGGGAGGTCCAGCGGCGATGGCGCGCGGCGCTCGTGCGGCTGGATGTCCTCTCCGGGGCCCTCAACCTCCTCCAGTGTCTCGTGCGGGCGCATGGGACGGCGTTCCTGCGCGCGCAGGCGCTGGATGCGCGCCTCGATGGGCTCGGACACGGCGGAGACCGTCACCGGCGTGTCGTCGAGGAATGGCAGCAGCGGGTCGTCGAAAGCAGGCGGATGGGACGGTGCCGCCATGCCCTCGGCATCCCGCTGGGATACGCGCGCGGCGGGGCCCCGGCTCGGCCGCTGAGGGGCGAGGACGGGCTCCACGCGCTCCCGCGTTCGCGGTGGCGCGCCCTCTCGTGCCCCATGTGGACCGCCGGAGGGCGGAAGCGGTAGGTCCTCGCCCAGGGTCGGCTCGCGTCGCTGGCCCGGCGCCTCGAACGCGGCGGCGCGTCGCTCATCCCGAAGTTGGGGCTCGCGCTCGCGGTGCCGGCCAGCGGGCCGGAAGGCGATGGGGGGCTCGGGCGGTTCGTCCGCGAGATCGCGGTCGGCCTCCGCATCAGGGAAAGGCAGGGGCAGTTCGGCTGCTTCGGGCAACTCGGGGAGGAGGTCGTCGTCCTCCCCTGCCCTGCCACCCTGTGCCTTGGGCCGGCGGCGGGGCAGAAGTCCGAGCAGGCCGCCGAAGGTGACGCCGTCACCGGCCTCGCCGCGCGCGGGCTTGGCCGAGCGCATGACCGCTACCTCGCGCTCGATGCCGAGATCCTGCACGTAGCGCACGCCCTGATCCTTCAGGATGCGTTGCGCGCCCTTGATGGTGAAGCCGTCGGTATAAAGCAGGTGGCGGATGCCGCGCAGGAGGTCCACGTCCTCCGGCCGGTAGAAGCGCCGGCCGCCGGCCCGCTTGATGGGCTTGATCTGGGGGAAACGGGTCTCCCAGAAGCGCAGGACGTGCTGCGGAAGGGCCAGGTCGTCGGCGACCTCGCTGATGGTCCGGAAGGCGTCCGGAGCTTTCTCCGTGTCGCGCGCGTCCACCGTGTCTCCCGCCTCAATCGACCGAATCGCCCCGAAGTCCTGGCGGAATCATACGGGTGAACGCGGCGTGCGGGAAGTTGTGGTGGCGCCCTGCGCGGCGGCGCGTCGCGCCTTGTCCCCCGCCCTTTGGACGGGTCGTCCTCGTCCCCTGCCCCTTGGGTGGGATCAGTCCTCGTCGAGGCCGTCGCCGACGGTCCCGTTGATGCGGTGCTTGAGGATGCTGGACGGCTTGAAAACCATGACGCGGCGCGGCTCGATCGGCACTTCCTCGCCGGTCTTGGGATTGCGGCCGACCCGCTCGCCCTTCTCGCGCACCACGAAGGAGCCGAAGGAAGACAGTTTCACCGTCTCGCCGCGGGCCAGGCAGTCGGCAATCTCCTTCAGAACCATTTCCACCAGCTGGGCGGATTCGGTGCGAGACAGCCCCACCTGCTGATAGACGGCCTCACACAGATCCGCCCGCGTTACGGTCCGACCAGCCATTTGTCACCCCGGCCCCAGAAAGATGGCGAACCGCTCGAAGCCCCGTTCGAAGGATGCGGATCGCAGAACTTCGGCAATTTTAACAGAGCACACTTCAGGAATGTGACGGAAAGATCGCCGCACGCCGTAAAGCGACCCAGTACTGGCGAAGGATGTGCGACGCAAACTAGCCGCGCTTGCCAAGGTCGGTCAACGACTTAAATCAATTACCAGCGCAGGAGGGCCGATCCCCAGGTGAAACCTCCGCCCATGGCCTCCAGCAGCACCAGATCGCCCCGCTTGATGCGCCCGTCCCTGACCGCAAGGTCGAAGGCCAGCGGAATGGAGGCGGCTGAGGTATTTCCGTGCTGGTCCACCGTGGTCACCACCTTTTCGGGGGCGATGCCCAGCTTCAGCGCGCTGGCGTCGATAATGCGGCGATTGGCCTGATGGGGCACGAACCAGTCGATGCTCGCGGCGCTTTCGCCGGTGGCGGCGAAGGCGTCCTCGATCACGTCGGTGATCATGCCCACCGCATGCTTGAACACCTCGCGGCCCTCCATGCGCAGGTGGCCCACGGTTCCCGTGGTGGAGGGGCCGCCGTCCACGAACAGCTTGGTGCGGTGCCGCCCGTCCGAGCGCAGGTGCGAGGTGAGAAGGCCGGCGCCGTGGGCGTCGTCCTCCCGCACCGCTTCCAGCACCATGGCCCCTGCCCCGTCGCCGAACAGCACGCAGGTGCCGCGATCCTCCCAGTCGAGGATGCGGGAAAAGGTCTCCGCCCCGATCACCAGCGCCCGGTCGAAGGCGCCGGTCTTCAGATAGGCATCGGCGGTGGCAAGGGCGAACACGAAGCCGGAGCACACCGCCTGCACGTCGAAGGCGGCGCCGCGGGTGATGCCCAGCTCCGCCTGCACCGTCACCGAGGTGGCGGGGAAAGTCTGGTCCGGCGTGGCGGTGGCGAGGATGATGAGGTCAATGTCGCGCGCGGCAAAGCCTGCGTCGGCGAGCGCCCGCTCGGCCGCCTTCAGCGCGAGATGCGAGGTGAACTCGCCCTCGGCGGCGATATGGCGCTGGCGGATGCCGGTGCGCTGCACGATCCAGTCGTCGGTCGTGTCGATGCGCCGCGCGAGATCGTCGTTCGAGAGCACCCTCTCGGGGAGATAGGACCCGGATCCCCGGGCGACGGACCTGATTCCGCTCACGATTGGCCTTCCACCCCTGCGGCCTGCGGCCGGCATGCTGCTACGTCCGGCGGCTGGCGGCCGACGAGGCTCTTTTCAATACGCGCGAGAAGCTCGTTGCGCACCATGTCGTAGGCGAGATCCACGGCGGCGGCGAATCCCTCCGCGTCGGTCCCGCCGTGGCTCTTGATGACGATGCCGTTGAGGCCCAGGAACACGCCGCCGTTGGCCCGGCGCGGATCCATCTTCTCCCGCAGCACACGGAAGGCGTCGCGGGCAAGCAGGTAGCCGATTCGCGCCCGCCACGTCCGCCCCATGGCCGCGCGCAGGTAGGAGCCGAGCTGCTTGGCCGTGCCTTCCGCCGTCTTCAGCGCGATGTTGCCGGAAAATCCCTCGGTGACCACCACGTCCACGGTGCCGGCGCCGATGTCGTTGCCCTCGACGAACCCGCGATAATTCACGTCCAGATTCTCCTCGCGGAGAATGCGGGCGGCCTCCTTCACCTCCTCGACGCCCTTGATCTCCTCGACGCCCACATTGAGCAGCCCCACGGTCGGGGCCTCGAGGTCGAACAGGACGCGGGCCATGGCCGAGCCCATGATGGCCATCTCCACCAGGCTCTTGGCGGTGGCGCCGATGGAGGCGCCCACGTCCAGCACCACGCTTTCCCCCCGCAGGGTCGGCCAGATGGCGGCAATGGCCGGGCGGCTGATTCCCGGCATGGTGCGCAGGTTGAAATTGGCCATGGCCATCAGCGCGCCGGTATTGCCGGCGGAGACGGCCACGTCGGCTTCCTTCAGCTTCACCGCGTCGATGGCGCGCCACATGGAGGATTTGTAGCGGCCGCGTCGCAGGGCCTGGCTCGGCTTGTCGTCCATGCCCACCACCACGTCAGTATGGACGATGCGGGAGACGGCGGCGAGCTTGGGGTGGCTTTTCAGCACCTCGGTCACCCGCGCCTCGTCGCCATACAGGACGAAAGAGGTGTCCGGATGGCGCCAGAGGGAGATTTCCGCCCCGGCAAGGACCGTCTCGGGTCCATGGTCGCCGCCCATGGCGTCGAGGGCGATGCGGACGGGTGCGGTCATTTCAGGCAGGTGTCCCTTGGGCTTTCTTGCGGGTTCAAAGGCGGCGCCGCCTGGGGGGTGAAGA
The DNA here is from genome assembly GCA_000017645.1 of Xanthobacter autotrophicus Py2. NCBI lineage: Bacteria > Pseudomonadati > Pseudomonadota > Alphaproteobacteria > Hyphomicrobiales > Xanthobacteraceae > Xanthobacter > Xanthobacter versatilis. Next base: position 4,859,745 of record CP000781.1, on the reverse strand, counting down.
TCCTCCCCGCATGACGGCCGGCGCTTCGGCGGGCGGACAATAGCGTCTCGCGCCCGCATCGCAACTGTCGGGCGGCGTTCAATGGATGCCGCAGCGAAATTCGCGTCACTCGCTGCCCTTCAGCCGGGACAAGGCGGCGAAGGGCGAGGCGGCGGCATCCTCGGCCGGGGGCTCGAACACCGCGCCCGGCTTGCGGGGATAGGGATCGATGCCGAGGATAAGGAACTCATACACCAGCGCACCGGCGTCGATGTGCCCGTCCACGGTCTCGTCGGGCGGGTCGATCTCGTTCTCTTCCTCGGCCACCGGGGGCTTGTAGGTGCCGGGCGGCACAAAATGCACGTCGATCTCTTCCGAGAGCGGCGCATCGAACGGCTCCAGCGTGACCCCGCAGGTCTGGCGGATGGTGGCCGTGACCCGGCCGGTCACATGCGCCCCTGCCCCGCCCTCAGGCGCCAGATGAAGGGTCGCCTTCACGTCTTCCACCGCGATCACCCCGGCAAGGCGGGCGATGGCGGCGCAGGTCGCGGCGTCCGGGGTGAGCGTCAGGTCGAAGCCGCCGGGAGGCAGGTCCAATACGGAGAAGGGATGGGAATAGGGCAGATCGGTCATGTCTCGTTCTCCCGCACGGCGGGGTCGGGCAGTTCCAGCACGCCGCGGGCCAGGACCTCGTACGGCGTCGCATGGAGCTTTGCTGCGGCGGCGCGTACATAGGCGGCGAGCGCAGCGGCTTCAGGCGAGGGTTCAGCCTCGCCGGCGGAAAGGATATTGCGGGACACCGCCTGAATGAGGGCGGCGTCGTCCGGCTCGGCCAGTGCCGCGTCATAGGCGGCGGCGCGGCCATAGAAGGCCTCGCCGATCTTCTTCATCTTCTTGGGCACGGTCAGGTCGCCGATGCCGATCTCGCGCATGGCGGCGTCCATGTCGGCGGCGAAGGCATCGAAGATGTCCTGCGACATGGAGCGTTCCGGCGTGTCGCCGCCCTTCAGGCGATGGCAGACGAGTACGGTGTGGAGAACCACCATCTCGAACCGGCCTTCCAGCGTATCGGGCACGCCGAAGTCGGTGTAGAAGTCCGGCCGCCGCGACTGTGCCACGATCGCGCCATACAGGCGCTCAATGGTCGCGCGCGACATCGCGCGGGTCTTGGACGAGCGGAACAGGTTGAACATCGCAAATCCGGGGCGAGACGGTCCAGGCGGTGGGACTGGCATTCGGCCAAGCGGCGTAACGCGCCGCCGGCCCTGTGGCAAGGGGCGGTGATACGGCGGCGGCAGGCGCCGGCCTGTCAGGGCCGGGCGAGCGAACATATGGGGAAGCGTGTGGCGTCACATGAGATGAAGGACATGCGGGGCGGCATGAATTCCGAAAACGCGAGGTCCGAGCGCCTGATGGTCCGGTCCAGAATCGCCACCACGGGGCTGCTTCTCGCGGCGCTCGGGCTCGCCGGCTGCGGTGACATGGTGAGCGGCAGCGGCACCAGCATTTCCGGCATCACCCGCACCTACCAGCGCGGCTACGTGCTGGCCGAGGGCGCGCTGGACCAGGTTCCGGTGGGATCGAGCCAGGAGCAGGTGCTGCTGGTGCTCGGCACCCCCTCCACCGTGGCGACGGTGAACGGCGAGGCCTTCTTCTATATCTCGCAGACCGCGCAGAAGGTGGCCTTCCTGAAGCCGGAGATCACCGAGCAGAAGGTGCTGGCCATCTATTTCGACAAGAACAAGCGCGTCAGCCGCGTCGCCCAGTACGGGCTGAAGGATGGCAAGGTGTTTGATTTCGTGTCGCAAACCACGCCCACCAGCGGCGAGGAGCTGAGCCTCATCAAGCAGATGATCGGCCTCATCACCTTCTGACGGTTTGAACGAATGCTAGAGCCGGAACCCGGATATCCGGGTTCCGCGAACGCCGTCGCGAGCGGCCTTCCAATCGACCGTGGCCTTTGATGCGGCGCGGGGGAGACTTCGTGCTCCGCCGCGCCGCCTTCTCACCGCGCCGGGGTGGCCCGGGCGATGGCGAGGAAATCCGCTGCCTTCAGGCTGGCGCCTCCCACCAGTGCGCCGTCCACATCGGCAACGGCCATCAGGGTCGCCGCATTGTCTGGCTTCACCGAGCCGCCGTAGAGGATGCGAATACCGTCAGCCTCGGCGCCGAACTGTGAGCGGAGCACGGAGCGGATGGTGCCATGGATGTTGGCCACGTCCTCAGGGGTGGGCGTGCGGCCGGTGCCGATGGCCCAGACCGGCTC